>DASTZI010000250.1:0-2939 GCA_035764385.1 Vicinamibacterales bacterium | reverse complement strand
CGTCAATGAGTTGAACTGCGTAGGCCGCGTTCGAGCTGATTTGCCGCAACTCTAACGCGATGACGGAAGTCGACGCGGAAGCCTCGCTCGCGCGCTTTCCGAGTTTTTGGAGCGGCATGCTTCGTAGTCGGCCTCGAACCGACATACCCGCGTCCTTAGCGCTCGGTCGCGCGTTCGCGACGGCGACTGTGAGCGCGGTGACAGCGTCAGACGAAAAAACGCGGCGGTGGCTTCATAGGCGCAGCCCGTCGAGCATCGAAAGCTGCATGTTCGCTCACGAGACTGTGACGACGAGCCGACGCCAGCGTTTTTCCACCGCGTCGAACTGGAGCCGGAGTGAATGCGCGACTGAGCGCCCTCACAGAGAGAACGTGGTGAACCGAATCACTGCTCCTTCACGTACGTGAAGCGAACAGTGCGGCGCTGAACATTTTGCGTCAATACCGTGCGTCCGCTCAGTTGAGTCGTGCTCTGCAGGGTGCGGGTCAAGACCGCTTCGTGCGGCAGCATGGTTCCGATTTCAAGGGTCACGCGATCGACCTTCTCGGAAGCCGTGATGCGGACACCGGCGTCGGACGCGCCGGGTGAGAGGTAGTTCTGCAGAACGGCAAGTGACTCCGGCTCGATGTTCGATCGCGATTCGAATGTGGCGCACTCGATCGTCGCGACGTCCCGACTGCATGATGGGCGGTCGATCATCTGCTGCCGAACCAGGGACCGCAGAGGGACTCCGGTGAGCACGGTGGATACGGAAGTGGACTCCACCGGGGCCGAGTCCAGCGGCACACCGAGCCATTTCCCGACGAGGTGATCCCAGTCATCCTGCACCAACGATCGCAGGCCGGCACCAGACGCCATGATCGTCAGCAGCTGTTTCAGCGCTGACGGCGACTGCGCGCTGGGCGACTTCGCGAGCGGTTCGTACATCTGAGACACGAGCTCCTGCACACGGTCGGTCTGTTCGATTCGAACAACGTGACCGTCGGGACTGATGATGATGCGTGGGACCCACCAGGGCAGCAATGTGCCGAGCGCATCCGTCATATCGCCGGCTGCGGTAATCGCTTTCTGATTGTCGAACTGGACCAGCAAGCCCTCGGGATGCGGCGACACGCGCATGCGGTGCGTCATCCGAAGCACTGCCAGCTGCTGCGTCGCGGTGCCGTCGCTCACCTCGCGGACGTACTCGGTTTCGACGAGCGCCACAATTCCTGCCGGCCAATTGAATGCAGGGACCCGCCTCGGTGCTGAGTCTTGTGGAAGCGCCGTCAGAAGCAGAGCGGCAACAAGCTTCTTCACAGGGGTGAAACGACATAGCTAGCTTCGTGCCATGGACGTAAAACAGCAGGGGGAAGGGGGACAGGGGGAAGGGGGAGGATGTGGTCTAGGCGAAACGCAAAAGGAAAGAGGGATTAGGCGTGGTTCTTAGTGACTAGTCCCCCCAGGACTAGACCACATCTTCCCCCTTCTCTCGTCCCCTACCCCCTGTAACGTCGCCCTGCTGAGCCGACTAAAGTCTCCAGGGAAGGGCTCAGATAATGACCTTCGTCATGACGCCTGATGGGAAGAACTCCTCCGGCTTCATGTGCCGATGGGCGATGCCCTGTTGATACGTGTAGAGCGCCATCTGCTCCCATGTCGCCCGGTTCTCATCGATGCCGTACGGAAAGAGATCACCGCCAAGGAGATCGCGCATGCGGCGCGCGTAGGTCGCAAGCCACGGCACTGCGTAGCGTGACACCGCGGGGTCGAGGATGCGATCGACCGAACGTCGCTTCGATTCGAGGAACGCGTTGTAGAGATTCCGCGGCACCCATGGGTGCTCGTCCACAATCGATCGCTTCATCGCGATGATGTGCATGATGGGCCACACCTTCGTGCGCGTGTAGTAGGCCTCCTCCATCTCCACATAATCGGGGAAAAGCCGCACGACATCGGGATGCCCTTCGAGAAAGCACGTCGGTGGGCGCGCGATGATGGCGCAGTCGATCTCGTGCGCCGCGAGCAGCTCACTCAGGCTCTTGTCGGCAATGCGCGTGATCGTCACGCCCGGTGGCAGGTTCAACTCCACCTTTTCTTCACGTCCCGGCGCGTTGGCCCCAGCCTGATACCAGTGCACGTCGCTCAGCCTGATGCCCATCTCGTTCTGCATCCAGCCGCGCATGTAGACGGCCGCCGAGTGTGCCCATTCGGGCGAGCCGACGCGTTTGCCGCGAAGATCCTCGACGCCTGTGATGCGGCTCTTCCTGTTCACGTAGAACGACGAGAACCGGAACAAGCGCGAGCAGATCACCGGCAGCCCGATGATGTCGGCGTCGTCGCGGCTCACCTGTGTCGTGAACTTGGCAAACGAGAGCTCCGACAGATCGAACTCGCGGTTGGCCGTGAAGCGCGCGAAGCATTCATGGTGGCCAAGCGTGAGCCACGTGTGATCGATCCCCTCGGCGGTGACGAGGCCAAACCGGAAGTCGCGGAAGTGGTCGTAGTCAGTGGTTGCGATCGAGAGCGGCAGGCGTGACATCAGATGTCCTTGGCAGCGTAGCTTCGATGGTGGCGCGCAGCTCGGGCGTCACTTCCGGATCCAGTCCAAACCAGAGCCGCCACGCGATGCACGCCTGATGCAGCAGCATTCCGAGACCGTCCACGGCCGGATTGCCGCGCCGGCGCGCCGCAGCGAGCAGCGGTGTTTCGAGCGGAATGTAAACAATGTCGACGACGAGTGCGGTGGACGGCAACGCGTCGAGATTCAGGTCGAGCGCCGGCTGGCCGATCATTCCCTGGCTCGTCGTATTGACGAGGAGTGCGGCGCCATCAAGCGCGCGATGACGATCTTCCCAGTCGAGGGGCGTGACCGACGAGCCGAAGTCGCGCGCGAGCGTATCGGCCCGCTCGCGCGTGCGGTTGATGAGGCGAATCTCCCCGGCGCCGCGTTCGACGAG
>DASTZI010000249.1:0-4449 GCA_035764385.1 Vicinamibacterales bacterium | reverse complement strand
GAACCTTTTCAAGAAGCAGCAGGTTGAAAACGATCTCGACGACGAGCTGCGCGATTACCTCCATGAACTGACTCAACGCAAGATCCGGTCGGGTTTGGATCCGCAGGCGGCGCGTCGCGCGGCTATGATCGAACTCGGGGGCATCGAGCAGATTAAAGAAGGTGTGCGAGAACAGCGGGCCGGATTCAGGCTTGAATCGTTCGCGCACGATGTTGTCTATGCGTTGCGGAGGTTCCGGCGAAATCCGGGATTCGCTGCAGTCCTTGTTCTGACGCTGGCTCTCGGCATTGGTGCCAACGCGGCGATCTTCAGTGTCGTTCGTGGCGTGCTGCTGCGGCCCTTAGTCAATCGCGACGAACAACGCTTGATCTACATCCGCCAGAGCGCTGTTGGTATCGGTGCGGAGAACACGACATTCTCAGTACCGGAGATCAATGATTTAAAGTCACGCGCGGGCGCAATCGGTTCGTTTGGCGACTTCTCGACAGTCGAGTTCACTATGACTGGCCTGGGCAGCGAACCGCGCCTGATAAGAGCAGGTGTCGTGAGCGGATCGTATTTCGAGGTGATGGGCCTTCACCCGGTGCTCGGCCGCTTGCTGACGGCGCGGGATGACGGGCCGAAAGCGGCAGGAGCGGCGGTGCTGACGTACCGGTTCTGGACCAGCATGCTCGACAGCGATCCGAACGTGATCGGCAAGACAATCCGCCTTGGCCAGCTCCCGGCGACGGTCGTCGGCGTTCTCGAGCCATCGGTACCGTATCCGGCCGACACAGAGATCATTGCCAACGTCGTGACAAGCGCGCACCACCTCGGGGCCACAATGGTCACCAGCCGCACACACCGGATGACCGAGCTTTTCGCGCGCCTCGCGCCTGGCGTCTCCATTGAGATGGCGCGTGCTGGACTGACGGCAGCCCACGCCGACATCGTGCACGAGCATCCCGAAGCGTATTCATCGACCGCGAATTTTCAGCTCAGCGTGAAGACGCTGCGAGACCAGATCGTGGCGCCGGCTCGAATGATTCTCGTCGGATTGATGGCCGCTGCCGGCATTGTGTTCGTGATCGCGTGTTCGAACATTGCGAACCTGATCCTCGCACGTTCGGTGCGGCGTGAAAGCGAATTGGCCATACGAGCGGCGCTTGGCGCGAGCCACAGCGTGTTGCGGAGAACGCTCTTGGCCGAGAGCGTGGTGCTTTGCGGCGCCGGCGCGATGCTTGGCGTGGTGCTGGCCCGGCCGTTCGTTTCCGTCGTGGCTCGCTACGCCTCGCGTTTTTCGGTGCGAGCGCTCGAAGTCACTGTCGACGCCAGTCTCCTCTGGGTCGGTGCCGGCCTGGCGATGGGGGCGGCCGTGTTGCTCGCCTACATTCCGCGGCTTCCTTCACCGCATGCGCCAACCGGGCTCGGGCTTGCCGGCGGCGTCAGGATCACACGCGGCGCAAACCGCCGCCTGCGCGTTTTCGCGACGACTCAGATCGCCTTCACATTTATGCTGCTCGCGGGCGCGACTACGCTGCTCTCCTCGATCGTCGCGCTACAGACGGCGCCGACTTCGATCGACATGCGCCAGGTATTGGCATTCGATATTCCCGGTGCCGCCACGGGCGTCGGAATGGACAAAGTCGTCGAAGTCTCCCGGGAGGCAACGCGGCGCATCCGCGAGCTGCCGGGTGTGAAGGGCGTGGCGGCCGGCAGTTTCGTACCGTGGCGTGACGCAGGGACTTTTCCGCGCTTCCAGTTCACCGCTGAAGGCTACACTCGCGCGAATGGAGAAGAGTATCCGTTCGGCAGGTTACGCATGGTTACGCCTGAGTTCTTTTCGGTGCTCGGTGTTCCACTTCTGGCTGGACGGGACTTCACTGACGCCGATCGCGCCAAGAGCGAGCCTGTCGTAATCGTGAGTGAAAGCGTTGCGCAACGGCTGTTCTCGAACAGAGAGGCGGTGAACCGGCACCTTTCGTGGGTTGGAGGGCTACCTTTCTGCGAGCCACAACCGTGCCGTATTGTCGGCGTCGTCCGCGACATCGATGATGAAAACGTTGTGCCGGGGCCCACGTTGACGATTTATCACCCGGTTCAGCAAATAGGAGTTGCTGGACGATTGTTCGTACACGTGGACGGCGATGCCTCCACACTTGTGCCGGAAGTGACGCGCGTGATCCGCCAGGTGTCGGCTGATCAGGCAGTGGAGCGCGCCGCGACGCTGGAGGACGTGCGGGCCGAAGTGCTCGCGCCGGATCGGCTGAATGCCTTCGTGATTTCCGGATTCGCGGGCGTCGCCCTCCTCATCGCCGTCGTAGGCGTAGCGGGCGTTCTGGCGTTTTCGGTCAGCGCGCGCACGCGTGAATTTGGCGTGAGGCTGGCGGTCGGCTCGACGCCGCGTCGCCTGCTGGTCGGCGTACTTTCGGAGGGGACGATCATCGTGGTCGTTGGAATCGTTGCCGGCGCTGCCACCGCTTACGCTCTCGCGAGTGTGGCTGCGGGCTACTTCGGGATTGTCCGTCTGCCGGGCCCGCTGCCGCTTCTTGGAGCGGCGGCCATCCTCGTCATCTCCGCCGTGGTGGGCTCGCTGATGCCCGCGGTGAAAGCGTCCCGCGTTGACGTGCTACAAGCTCTCCGATCGGAATGAAAGCGTTGTACAGCTAAAATAGTTGAGCGATGAAAACTCTTGTATCGCTCATGGTCTGTTTCATCTTGATGGTGGTCGTCTCCGCCGGGCAATCCGCGAAGTCGCAACGCCGCGAGCCGCCTCGCATCGGTATTGTTCAAAACCCGGACGAATTCGATGGCGCCGGTTGCAGATTGCAGCTGCCTTCCGATTACAACAAAGGAAACGACCGAACGGTCTTCGTGAGCAACGTTGACGACGAAGCGGTCATGAATATCGATGACATCGATGTCTGGATGCATCGTGTAGCCCTAAATGCGGGAGGAAGCAGAAAAGGCAGCCACTCCGTCGATCGCTACAAGAAAGATGATATCGAGGTAGACGTGGACTTTGTCGTCACCAAGCGATGCCATCCAGACGATGAAAACTGCGAAGTCACCTGGTTTGATGCCCTCATAACCGTCAAGCGCGGCCAACTCAAGCGAACGGTATCCACAAAAGGCATCTGCGGCAGTTGACGTGGCGCAGCCCATCCGTTTCATCGACGTGTTGGGCGGCCGCGACAAGCAACTTCCGATGGTCATCAACTAAACGACTCATCAAGGCGAATATCGACTTCGCGGCAGCTTCCGGCTTCTAGTTCACCGTGCAGCGATAACGCGCATCGGCTTGCGCGTCCAGGCACTCCGGGTGCGGTGGGCGATGCTCGTTATTTGCCCACGCCTTTTGGCAAGGACCTGGAAGACCGCGGAGCCGGAGGACGTACCCGACGGGTCCGGGTTTTGTACGGTGATCGCACGGGAACTGGATACTTTCAGTTCGGCAGAAGGAAGGAGGGCGGTCACCTGTGTCGCACTCACGTACGTGGTTTGCAATGCCGTACTGCCGAGAAATGCGACAGAGCCGGGAAGAAAACTGCCGTTCAGAGTGACGGTGGTATCGGGTGAGCCGGCAGGCGCGCTCGAAGGAGTAACCGACGTCAACGAAATCGCCGGAGTAGGCCCGGAGTTCGTCTGGTTATTCACATTCAGAACTCCGGTGGTGTTTCGGAAAGCGATCGGAAGCGGAAAGTCCGCAAGGACCTGGTTGTTCCACATCGGGTCCAGGTTCCAGAGCGCCAATGTCGGCTGAGTGTACCAGCGGCTGATGTAGTTGCCCTGGACACTGCCGCCGCTTGCCGCTCCGAAAAAGATCCCGGAGCGGCCGGAATCCGCGATGAAATTGTTCATCACGGCAACGTTGGTGTTTGCGGGGCCGGTCGCGAAGCCAAACAGATCATCGATGGAAACAACGTTGATTGACGCCAGAGACTTGGTGGTGCCGCACCCTGGCCCAAGAACATTGATGAGACGATTGTCGCGCACCGTCACATCGTGGACCGGAGCGTCATAGAATTGCTTAGTGGTCTGTCTAATCGCGATGCCATCGCACCTCGTCGTCTTCACCAGATTTCTCTGCACCGTGACCTGAACACTGCCGCCAACGAAAATTCCGTGGCCGAACGGCGTGTCCTCGACGACGTTGTCCTCGATCGTGGATTGCGCGGCACGCAATGCGGGGTCGGCAAAGTTCACTCCGGCGTTGGCTGGAATTGTTGGAAGGTCAGCAGCGAAGGTCAGCACAACCTGACCTTCGTTCACAGGTGAGTTGGAATCCGGGGGGGCCTGCGACTCCAGTACGCCTCCGGAAATCTCGACGCCCGTCTGGGGATTAATGAAGTTGAGCACTGTGCCGTTCGGAAAACGGTTCTGAAACCGTCGCGTGACGGTCACTGTCCTCGGACCGGACTGGTTGGCGTTATACGCGGGGTCCAGGGAGTTGATCGACATGGCGTCGTC
>DASTZI010000248.1:0-11439 GCA_035764385.1 Vicinamibacterales bacterium | reverse complement strand
CGGAAGCGCAGGTCGCGTACGACGAGAGCCTTCTCGCCGTCAGCGTGATCGCGGAACGTCCGGCGTTCGGCTGGACGCGGCTGCTCCACCAACTGGCTGACGGTCAGTCCTTCGATGACGTCATCGGGAGTTATGGGTTTTCGTACGCGGACCTGGAAGCGCCATTCGTCCGGTAGCGGCCTCACGAATCGGGGAAAGAGCCGGGCCGACCGAGTTCAGCGCGATTGGACCCGCAAGGCAGTGGCAAGCGATTCCGCCGTGTACGGCTTGAGCAGGAGATCGAATTCTCCGTCGCCGAGATCCGCCGCGGCTTCGACGTAACCCGTTGTCAGAACGACACGAAGATCCGGGTGGCGCCGCCGGATCTCCCGGGCAAGATGAACCCCGCTCACACCGCCTGGCATCATGATGTCCGACAGCACGACGTCGATATCGCGGGCGTTGGCCAACGCGCCCAGAGCGGCGTCGGGGCTGACCACGTGAAGGACTGAGAAGCCGAGCTCGTTCAACAACTCGCGGGTGAGCGCCGACACTTCTTTGTCGTCCTCCACCAGCAATATCTGTCCGCGATTGCCGATGTCAGCGGTCGGGGTAGCGATGTCTGCCGGTCGCGACAGCACTGGCTCGCCAAGCGACCGCGGCAACTGCAGCGTGACGATGGTACCGACGCCGATCTGGCTGTCGACGGTCACGCGGCCGCGCGACTGTTGTGCGAAACCGTACACCTGCGGCAGCCCCAATCCCGACCCTTTGTTGACGTCCTTGGTCGTGAAGAACGGCTCGAACACCCGCGCCTGAACGTGCGGCGCCATGCCGACACCAGTGTCTGCGACGGAAATCTTGACGAAATCGCCCCCGCCGTCCCCCATGACGTGGACGTTCTCAACGGCGATCGTGATGACTCCGCCATCTGGCATCGCGTCACGGGCATTCACGCACAGGTTGACGATGGCCAGCTCCATTTCGCCGGGATCGACCTCGATGGCCCACACCCCGGTGCCGAACTCCATTTGCACCTCGATGTATCCACCGAGCGACGCGTCGAGCATCGCGCGCATGCCGGTGAGGTGCGCTACGGGATCGATTGATTCCGGATTGATCGGCCGCCGCCGGGAGAACGCCAGCAGGTGTCGTGTCAGGCCCGTGCCTCGCGCGATGGCGCGGCGCATCGAGTCGAACACCCTCGGACTCGGCGGCCGGCCGGAGGTCCGCTCGAGCAGCTGCAGGCCGCTCGCAAAGACTGCGAGCAGATTGTTGAAATCGTGGGCGACGCCGCCTGTCAGCTGACCGAGCGATTCCATCTTCTGCGCCTGGCGCAATGCGTCTTCGGCCGTCTTCAGACGCTCCTGATCGCGCAGGCGTTCGGTGACGTCATACGCGAACTGATAGGCACCGATGCGCTTGCCATCACGATCGACCAACGTGCTGAAGCGCATTTCATACGCCCGGCGATCGTTGGAGGGATCGCCGAATTCCTCGGTTGCGGTGAACATCTCACCGGCGAGCGCTCGGCTCCAGACCGCTTGCACCGCGGCCTGGTGGACCGGTCGTTCAGCGAGCAGATCCAGCATGCTGTCGCCTACTCGTGGTCGAACGCCGAAAATCCGTTCGAACTCGTCCGCGGCGGCGCGATTGATGGCCAGCCACCGGTACTCGAGGTCGGCGACCTGCACGAACGCGTTGGTGCCTTCGACGATGTCGGCGAGCAGTTTTCGTTCGGCAAGTGCCTCGGTCACACGCCGCTCGAGCGTCTCGTTCAACTCACGAAGCGCTGCTTCGCTCTCGCGCAACGCGCGCTCCGCCACCACTCGTGGCGTCGTCTCCGAGACCGCACAGAACATGCCGGCAACCTCGCCGGTCTCGTCCCGAAGGGGCGAATAGGAAAACGTAAACCAGGTCTGCTCGTCGTATCCCCGGCGGTTCATGACGAGGGGCAGATCCTCCCGATACGTGGCTTGGCCTGCCATCGCGGCATCGATCAACGGACTGATGTCAGGCCAGATCTCCGACCAGATGTCGTGGAAGCGTCGACCGAGCGCGCGCGGGTGTTTGGCACCGAGGATTTCTGCGTACGAATCGTTGTAGAGAAAGCCGAGTTCTGGCCCCCAGGCGACGAACATCGGAAACCGTGACTCCAGCAGGAGCGCAACGGTGGTTCGCAACGGCTGCGGCCAGGTGTCAGGAGTGCCGAGCGGCGAGGTGGACCAGTCATGCGTGCGCATCAGCGCACCGACTGCGCCGCCACCGGTGACGAATTCCAGCGGCTGAGTCATGGAGTTTGGCTTAGGGATGAATTGTAGTGCGGTGTCCCGGAGGGCTCGTTTGACCGCTGCCAATCCCCAGGGTCATTCCGTGCTCATTCGAACGGGACGCGGCTAAACTCTTCGGTGTGATCGAACTCGAACCCCTCGATAGACCATGGTGGTTACTCCCGGTCGGACGGATCCACGCCGGCTGGTGGGTGCTCGCTGGCGTCCTCATGCTCGGAGCCGACTACCTGGTCGGGGTCGACTCGCAATTTCCCATGTTGTATGCCGTTCCGGTCGCGCTTGCCGCGTGGTACTCGGATCGCTGGACCGCCGTCGCCATCGCGACCGCCATACCTGTCTTTCACATCGTATTCGTCCTGACAGTGATGGGAAAAACAGAAAGCGCAATGCTGCTGGCGACGATGACGGCGGCGCGCGGAATTGTGATTCTCGTGATGACTCTCTGGTTCGCGCGGCTCGCCGAGCATGAACGGCAGCTGCTGCGCTACGTCGTGAAGCTGGAGGGGCTCCTTCCGATTTGTTCAGTCTGCAAAAGCATCCGGAACGAGGCCGGCGCATGGGAGCCGCTCGAGACATTCATCTCGAGTCGCTCTGACGCCGACTTCACTCACGGCCTTTGCCCGAAGTGCGTGGCGCAACACTACTGACCCGACGGCACAACCACGACCACTACCAGGCCAGCGGACTCTGCCACACGCGAGTCAGGAGCGCCTTGAGATCGGCGAACTGCCTGGCCCCCAGTTCCGCGGCCCATTCACGCTCGATGTCATGGAGGATGTCGCTGATTTTCGAGTACGCTCCGCGACCTCGCCTGGTAAACCGAACCACGCGCGTCCGGCCATCTTCGCGTGCCGCTGATCGTTCGATGTAGCCGGCAGTTTCGAGGCTTTGCAGCAGCTGGTTCATGGCTTGTTTGCTGATGCCCGCACGTTCGGCGAGGGCGCCTGGCCGTACCCCGTCAGGTCCCGGAAACTGCAGCACCGCCATGTGCGGCAGGCGCAACTCGTCGAACCCTGCTGCATTCAGCTCCCTGATGATTCGTCGGAGTATTGCGTGCGCGGGAACCCGGAGCAGCGCCCCAATGAGCGGCGGTGGCGGCGGCCATCGAGAGGATGTTGACATGTTTAGTAAATGTAGTTTACCATCCCGATAGTAAAGTTGATTTACTAAAAGGAGACCGCCGATGTCTGCCCAAACCGTCGAACTTTCCGTGAACCCGTCGGATGAAACTCTCAGCTTCGGTCCCATTACGGTCCGCTTTCTCGTCGCCGGCGACCATTCCACCGGCAGCGTGGCGGCATTTGAGCTCGTGGTTCGCGGCGGTCAGCGCCTGCCGGCGCCGGCTCATAGCCACGATCATTACGAGGAAACGATTTACGGCCTCGAGGGTGCCCTGACGTGGACGGTCGAGGGAAAACCGATTGAGGTTGGACCGGGACAGGCGCTGTGCATCCCTCGCGGCGCCATTCATCGGTTCGACAATCACGGCAGCGAGGACGCGAAAGCGCTGTGCGTGATTACGCCCGCGGCCATCGGACCCGCGTATTTCCGCGAGGCATTCGAGGTGCTCACGGCGGCAGCGGGCGGGCCGCCTGATAGGGCGAAGATGGCCGAGGTCATGCGGCGCCACGGGCTGACTCCCGCGCCGTGACAGCGCGCTTGTGATAAACCAGCTCGTGTGACGACCGGACTTCAGAAACTTCACACACTGTCCGCCGAGGTCTCGGACCTGCGGCACGCGGCAGACCTGCTGGAATGGGACGAGCGGGTCTGCATGCCCCCTGGTGGCGCAACGACGCGCGGCGAGACGCTCGCCACGGTGCGCCGCCTCGCGCACGAGAAGTTCACGTCGCCGGAAATGGGCGACGCGATTGAAACGGCTCGTAGTGAATATGCGCGGCTCGACGATGGCGGCGCGGCACAGCGGCTCGTTGAGGTCACGGCGAGAGACTACGAGAAGGCAACCAAAGTGCCTGCGTCGTTTGTCGCCGAGTTCGCCGAAGCGGTCTCCGCCGGCCAGCAGGCCTGGGGACAGGCGCGCGCGAACTCCGACTTCCCCGCCTTCAAGCCGTATCTGGAAAAGATCGTCTCGCTCAGACGACGCTACGTCACGTTTTTCCCACCCGCCGACCATCCGTACGACGTATTGCTCGATGACTTCGAGCCGTCGATGAAGACCGCGGACGTGAAAGCCATCTTCGCGCAACTGCGTCCGCGGCAGGTCGAGCTCGTTCGTGCGATTGGTGCGGCATCGGCCGTCGACGATTCGTTCCTCCGGGAACCCTACGCGGAAGCCGCGATGCTGGCGTTCGCGGTCGACGTCGTCAGCGCGTTTGGATTCGACTGGACGCGTGGAAGGCAGGACAAGTCTCTCCACCCGTTTGCAACCGCCATCGGTGCCAACGACGTGCGCATCACGACGCTATGGGTTGAAGGAACGCCGCTCAGCCTGTTGTTCGGCACGATGCACGAGACGGGGCACGCGCTGTATGAGCAAGGCGTGAGGCCGGAACATCACCGTACGGCGCTCGAGGGCGGCGCCTCACTCGGGGTTCACGAGTCGCAAAGCCGCCTCTGGGAAAACCTGGTCGGCCGCTCACTCCCCTTCTGGGAGCACTTCTATCCACACCTCAAAGAACGGTTTCCAGCGCAACTGAGCGATGTGACCCTCGAGCGGTTCTACCGTGCCATCAACAAGGTGCAGCCCTCACTGATTCGTGTGGAGGCAGATGAGGCGACCTACAACCTGCACGTGATGCTCCGCGTGGAGCTCGAGATCGGGCTCATTGACGGTGAGATCGACGTCGCTGAACTGCCAGAGCGCTGGAATGCAGGGATGCGCGACTACCTGGGACTGACGCCGCCGGATGCAGCGCGAGGCGTCCTCCAGGATATTCATTGGTCCGCGGGGTTGTTCGGTTATTTCGCGACGTACACGCTTGGAAATGTGATCGCCGCGCAGTTATGGCGCCGCTTCAAAGAAGTGCATCCCGCCCGCGACGAGGATATCCGGCGGGGCGAGTTTGCGCCGCTCTTACAGTGGCTGCGCCGCGAGTTGCACCAACACGGCCGCGCCTATTGGCCGCAGGAGTTAGTGCAGCGGATCACCGGGTCAGCCGTCGATCCCGCGCCGTACCTCCAATACCTCGAGGAGAAGTACGGGCAGCTGGCCGGACGTTAGCGTCAACCCGGCGGTTGGCGCCCTCGTCTCGACTCTTGCTTCGACGATCGCGGTTATAGGCCCAGAGGAACCATCGGTGTTCGGCGAGTGTTTCCGCCAGTCGCATCTGGAAACGCTGAAGCTGCTCCTCGGTGAAGAACGTCCGTTGCTGCCGCCGATGACCGGGCCCGGCAATGATCAACGTGTTGCCAGACGGTCGCTCAATCCAGATGCTTTCCGAACCTCGTATGAACAGCCATGAAGCGATCGGCATCAATGTCCTCGAGGCACCTTATCGGCAAATGTGCGTCGGCCCGTATAGATGCGTGTGGGGTCCGGCTTTAGCCGGACCGAGTTATAGTGCCGCGTGACCGATTTTCATGCTCGAAGAGCCTTCCTCAAGGCCGCCATGGCCGCCGGTGCGGCCTGGGCGGCCGCTGACCTGTTCGACGTCGAAGATGCACTTGCCTTCGCCAGCCAGCAGACGTCGGCAAACGTCGCCACCCAGACGCGCGCATTGACGCCCGCGCAGGCGGATGTCGTTTCCGCCCTCACGTCCCGTATCCTTCCCGCGGTCGACGGTCGGCCGGGAGCCGCGCAGGCTGGGGCTCTCTCCTTCATCGATCGCGCGCTCGCGACGTTCAACGCTGCGCAACGGCCGCTGTACACAGACGGCATTGCCGATCTGAATCGGCGGGCGCAAGCCAAAGTCAGGGGAGCGGCGGGTTTCACCGCGCTGACGTCAGGCCAGCAGGACGAGGTCATTCGCGAGATCGAAGCGACCCCGTTCTTTCAGGCCGTGCGCGTCGATACCATCGTCGGCACCTTCGCGCTGCCGTCGTGGGGCGGCAACCGTGATTACGCGGGATGGCACTTACTCGGGCTCGAGCACCAAATGACCTTCCAACCGCCGTTCGGCTATTACGACGCCGACGTCA
The DNA here is from genome assembly GCA_035764385.1 of Vicinamibacterales bacterium. Classification (GTDB taxonomy): domain Bacteria; phylum Acidobacteriota; class Vicinamibacteria; order Vicinamibacterales; family UBA2999; genus Gp6-AA40. Next base: position 5,071 of record DASTZI010000248.1, on the reverse strand, counting down.
ATCGGAGAAATTGATGGCGCCCCAGTCGGGCCCGAGCGCGCGCTTCAGACCCAACGACCTCGTCGACTTCGTCATCGTCGGCTCCGGCGCCGCAGGCGGCATCATCGCGAAGGAACTCTCGACAGCGGGACACACCGTCGTCGTACTCGAACAGGGCCCACGATTGACCGAGCGTCAGTTCGACCACGACGAGTTCGGCACGTTCATGCGTGGCCACAACATCAACGATCCGGCCACGCAGCCACATACATTCCGGCGGAGGCCACAGGAGCCGGCCAAGCAACGGCAGGTCCTGGTCTACGGCCGGCTTGTCGGCGGCAGCAACGCGCATTTCACCGGCAACTTCTGGCGGATGCGGCCGAGTGATTTCAACGAGGCGAGCCGGTTGGGTGGCGTGCGCGGCACAGGGCTCGCCGACTGGCCGGTCACGTACGAGGAACTGGAGCCGTACTACACGAAGGCCGAATGGGAGCTCGGTGTATCGGGCGAGCCAGGGCCGTTCGATCCCCCGCGTTCACGGCCGTACCCGATGCCTCCGCTGCCCGTGAAATCATCAGGCGTGCTGTTCGAGCGTGGTGCGCGGGCGCTCGGGCTGCACCCTCAACCATCGCAGATGGCGATCAACTCACGGACCTATAACGGTCGGCCGGCCTGTCAGCACTGCGGCTTCTGCCTGATCTTCATGTGTGAGTTCCGCGCCAAGTCGACGTCAATGGCCGTCATGGTGCCGATTGCCGAGGCCACCGGCCGGTGTGAGATCCGCCCGAACAGCTACGTGGCGCAGGTGGAAGTAGGAACCGATGGCCGCGCAACGGGTGTCACCTATTTCGACGCCGAGAAGCGGATGCAGCGTCAACGGGCCAAAGCTGTCGTCCTGTGCGCGAACGGATCGGAAACGCCGCGCCTCCTCCTCAACTCGGCATCATCACGCTTTCCACGGGGGCTTGCGAATTCGAGCGGTGTGGTCGGCAAACATCTGATGTTCAACACGTATTTCGAGGTGAACGCGCAGTTCGAACAGCCGCTCAACGAGTACAAGAGCGTCCAGAACACACGGATGGTCCTCGATTTCTACGAGACGGATCCGAAGCGCGGCTTCTACGGGGGCGGCGGCATTGACGCCCGGTTCGGCAGGTACCCAATTACCTTCGCGCTGGAAGGGCTCCCTCGCGATGCCCCGACCTGGGGCGAGGGATTCGCGCGCGAACTCGGACGTCAATTTCCACGCACCATGGCGTTCGGGTGCCATGGAACGTCGCTCCCACTCGAGACCAACAGCATCACGCTGGACCCAACGCTGAAGGATGCGTGGGGACTGCCCTGCATCCGCACGACATACACCGATCATCCGGATGATTTGAAGAACGCCGCGTTTCTTGGCGGCCACGCGACCGATATCGCCCACGCGGCGGGCGCGCTGAAAGTATGGGCTGCCCCGGTTGTCGCGCAGACACTAGCCGTCCACCTGCTGGGCACCTGCCGCATGGGCAACGATCCCCGCACGTCAGTCGTCGACCGGTATCACCGGACGCACGATGTACGGAATCTGTTCATCTGCGACGGAAGCAGCATGGTCACCTCGTCTCGCGGGCAACCGACAGAGACGATTTCCGCGTTGGCGTTCCGCGCCGGCGAGCACATCGCTGATTTCGCGAAACGCGGCGAGATCTAATACCGCGGGCCGGCTGAAGCCGGCCGCTACGTACGGCTACTCCACGCGGCTGGCCTTCACATCGATTGCCGGTTCCGAATCCTCCGCAATGTAGCCTTGCCGGCGACGCGCTCTCACGACGAGCATCACGCAGCCGGTCCATGTCGGCAGCATGTCGGTAAAGGGAACGAATTCGAGGACGAAAGTGGGAAGGAGGAGCGGGTGAAAGCCGAGCAGCCGCGTCATTGCGAGCATTGCGGCGGCGTCGAGCACTTCATCGACGCCGACCCATCCAAACGGTCCAAGGAGAAACTGCGCGGCGTCGACGGCGACCGCGACGGCATACGCCCACCGGACGTTCGACGGCGTCACGCGCGGAGGCGCCTGCATCCTCAGGAACCGACGTTGTACGGATGCGAACAGCTCAGATAGCATCGACTGCCCCACCGACCATGATCGCAGCGACATGCGAACGGCGCCATATCCCGGTCGGGACCAGGTGCGATTGTCCGCATCGGGGATTCTTTTGTTCTGCGTGGGGGACGCCAATCGCGGCGACACGCCTAGAACCCCTGTATTACACGCCATAAAACACGCACCAGTACAGGCGTGCGTCTTGAGTGCCTCGGCCATAGAGGAGTGGCCTCATGGCGAGCGATGGTGATCTTACAGATGTGAAACACCGCGCATACGGGTTGATCTTGCGCTACGGCACGGCGGCCCTTGCGCAGGCGTGGCAGTGCCCGAAGACGGTGATTTACCAGATCGTCAATGAAAGGGTGGGCAGCTCCTGGCTCCAGAACGCCGCCATGGTGCGGGTGAGGACTCTCGGAGCCCGCGAGCTGGCGAATCGCACGGGCGTGCCGGGACGACGGATATTGATAGCGCTCGCGTCGGGCACGGTGCCGGACGAGGTCGCGTTGTTCGTCACGGGCCACTCTCAGTCAAGAGCAGGATGGACGTATCCGGATACGCCCAGCAACGAGGGATTGAACTGAGGATCTGCTCGACTGCGTCGGTCGAGGCCGCAACGATACAATGGCTGTTGCATGCTCTCGCACCTGTTGAACAACAACCGCCGGTGGGCGCAACAGGTCACCGCGCGTAATCCGGAGTTTTTTCGTTCGCTGGTGGCGCAGCAGTCGCCCCGTTATCTCTGGATCGGCTGTTCGGACAGTCGTGTTCCGGCCAATGAAATCGTCGGTCTCGCGCCGGGCGAGTTATTCGTCCACCGCAACGTCGCCAACATCGTCGTTCACTCCGATCTGAACTGCCTCTCGGTATTGCAATACGCCATCGACGTCTTGAAGGTCGAACACGTGATCGTGTGCGGACACTACGGGTGCGGCGGTGTGCGAGCGGCGTACCTCAAATCGTCATTTGGACTCATCGACAATTGGCTGCGGCATGTTCAGGACGTTCATGATCGCTGCCACACACTGATCGAGCGGGGAGATGGCGAGGACGCCGCCATCAATCGGCTATGCGAGCACAACGTCATCGAGCAGGTCAATCACGTGTGCCAGACGACGATCGTGCAGGATGCATGGAGGCGGAAGCAGCGCGTCGCGATTCATGGATGGATCTACGACCTTCGCGATGGGCTCCTGCGAGACTTGCAATGCACTGCGACCGAGGTTGCGGACCTCGAAGTCGTAGACCACGACATTCCGACCGCATAGCGCCAAGAGGTCAACGAACGGTGCTTGCAATGATGAACAACGCGACGAGCACGCCCGCGGCCAGCCACGACAACTCGAGACGACTGGTAATTACCAACGCTCCACAGCACAAGAAGACCGCTGCTGCGAACAGAAAGCGCCAATACAGTTCCTCGGCACTCTCCTCCTCTTGCACCACGGGAACACGACGCCTGACGTTGGTGATGATTTTGGATGCGATGGTCCGATCGGATTCGCGCCCAAGCTCAAAGTACTGACCGCCGCCCGTTCGCGCGATTTGCATGAGCGATCCGCGGTCCAGTGCCGCGCGAAGGGGAGGCCGTTTCCACGGGTCCGGGATGACGCCTCCCGTTGTCGTGCCGACCCCCACCACATACAGACGGATATCCCTGGCGCGCGCGGTAGCGACCGCGCGTGCCACGGTCCCGCTCCACGCCTGTCCGTCGGAGATGAGCACGAACGCCTTCGGGTTCTTGTTCCCGCCGAACAGTTGCTTGTCCACGTCGACGAGCTTCAGCCCCCATGACACGCCTTCCTCGATGTTCGTATCCCAGGTGGCGTCATCTTCGAGCGAGAACGGCGGCTGATTTCCGAGGTGGTCGATGAAGAAGAACAGCGCATTGGGATCCTTGGTCAGGCGAACCTGGGGCGCCGCGTGGAAGGCAAACAATGCGAGAGCGACCCGGTCTCCCCTCCAGTCGAGAGTTTCAGCAAACTCGCGCAGGAACTGCACGGATCGTCGCCAGCGATCAGGGGCAACGTCGGTGACGTGCATGGACGCGGAGCCGTCCTGCAGGACAACGATATCGGCGCTCCCCCGTTGCAGAAGTGATATGCGTCCGACAGGCCTGGCAAGCGCCAGGATGCAGCAGATCGCGGCAAGCCCGACGGCGGCCCAGAATGCGAGATCGCCGAAACGGGGACGCCGTTCCACGACGGGAATCACGCGTTCGCGTACAAGCCGCCGCTCATCGGCCCGCCGGCGGAGTACCTGCCACACCCAGAGGATCAACAAGGCACCCGGCGCGGCGAGAAGCCAGAGGTAGAGTGGCTCGCGAAAGGTCACTGCACTTTAGCCTTTGCGGACCGGCGGCTCGAACTTGCCGGGACTCTCGTTCTGCCGCTCATCCTTTTCAAGTGGGACGTACTGCTTGAACTGGTTCTCGAACTCCGGGTTCTCTGACTTCCCCTGGGAACCGAACGTGGGCTCCTCGGGAGGCGGAGGCAGTTGACGACGGCGACCGTTAGCGATCTCGTTCCGGAGCCGCACCACGTACTCGTAGTTAAATGCCGCACGTTCCCCGTAGAGCGCGTCTTCGGGGCGACGGACGTTCCTCAACACCGCTTGATACGCAGCGATCGAGGAATCGAGCATCTCCAACATGGCGGCGCGATCCTTCGCGCGTGTCTGGCCGCCGCGATAGACCGAGTCGGCAACAATCGTCTGCAGTGGAACGTCGTCGGCCGCAACATCCGCCACCGGATCGGTTCGATCCGCTGGCGCCAGGGCGCTGTACTTCCGTTGCCAGTAGTTGACTGCCGCCCGCCGAGCACGAACCTCATTGGCGGGCCGTTCACCGACCCACGGCAGGCGGGACGCATACCCGTAATACCGCTCAGCGCTCTGGAGCGAGGCGTCAGCCCCGTTGTAATCAGACGTCAGGAGCGACTGCTGCGCATTCACCATCAGCCCATCGAGCCGGCTCGCACCAAGGCAGATACCGCCCAGGACCGCGAG
>DASTZI010000247.1:0-8365 GCA_035764385.1 Vicinamibacterales bacterium | reverse complement strand
ACATGGACGATCAACGGATCGTGCGCCGGTCTCTCCTTGGCTGCAAACACACGCTGCACGGCGAGTCGATCGAGCGCATGCGCGCCGAGGCCATACACCGTCTCAGTGGGAAACGCGACAAGTCCGCCCGCGCGCAGGCATTCCGCCGCTCGACGGATCAACTCCATGTCCGGATCTGTCGAATCGACTTGAAGTACTTCGGTCATGTAGCGGGCAGGGGGCAGGAGGCAGTGGGCAGCAGGTACCGGCTGCTGCGACCTGCCACCTGAGACCTAATCGGGTTATTCTCCCATCGATGCAGTTGGCTTTGCCCTTTGGCTCGGATACCACACGACCGATTGCACCCGCACCTCCCGCACCTTTTGCAACAACCTACTTCGTCAGACACCGTCGCGCGCGGCGATATGTCTTGCGTCTAGACACAGACGGCCGATTACGAGTGACGATTCCTCGCGGCGGTTCACGTCGTGAAGCCGAGGCGTTCGTTCAACGCAATATCGACTGGGTCGTCAAACAACGAGCACGGACAACCACAAACCTTCGTCCGGTTGAGGACGAGAAGGCATCGCGGCAGAAGGCCGGGCGCGAGCTGCCCGAGCGGCTGCTCGAACTGGCGGCACGCCACGGGCTCGCGGTCAGCCGCGTCAGTGTTCGTAATCAACGCTCACGGTGGGGTTCGTGCGGGCGTGACGGCCACATCTGCCTGAACTGGCGGCTGGTGCTGATGCCGGAGTCGGTTCGCGATTACGTGCTGGTCCACGAGTTGATGCACCTTCGCCGGATGGACCATTCGCCGGCCTACTGGCGCCTCGTCGCCGAGGCGTGTCCCGACTACCGCTCCGCTCGCGACTGGTTGCGTCGGCACGGACCGTCGCTGCGGTAAATCCCACATCCCAAATCCCAAGTCCCAAATTAGAAGCCAAGTCCCAAATCAAAAAATCCGCCACGGATACCTTGGGATTTGGGTTTTGGGATTTGAGATGTGGGATTTCCTGTGCGCCCGCGTGCCATACCGTGCAGTGCGCACGCACGTCCAGATGGCGCGACAGCGCACACGTCCCGCGTCGCTCACTAGTAGTCGTTCGTCCTACAACACCTAAAGCGACAGCCAAATCCCGTCGATAGTTGCAGTTAGGCAACGGTGCTCCGGGCGTGCGCGAAGCGGGCGGTTTTGGGTCCCGACCTCGCTGCTGCACGCGTCACGCGAACACATGTGCGCCCGACTGGCAGATTACTAATCCATGCAGAATCAACGCCCCCGGTTGCTCGTCGTAGACGACGATCGCGCGATCCTCACGCTGATCGGCACAATCGCGCTCGCTGAAGGCTTCGACGTCGCAACGACGGTCAGCGGCGAGGATGCGATGACGCAATTGCGCCACCGGCCGGCGGATCTCGTGCTGCTCGACATGCGGATGCCGGGGGTGACCGGCCTCGACGTTCTGCGATCGATCCGCGACATCAGTCCCAAGTGCAAGGTCGTGCTGATGACCGGCTTCGGCACGATCGACGGCGCCGTTGAAGCCGTCAAGCTCGGCGCGCTCGATTACCTGACCAAGCCCTTCGACCTGCAGCGACTTCGTCAACTGCTCGCGACGATTCGCGACGAAGCAGTACAGCGCCGCGAGGTGCTGACGATGGAGGGCGACCTGGCGCAGCGGCTGGAATTCTGCGGCATGGTCGGTCGTGGCCCCGCGATGCAGGAAGTGTTCGGTCTCATTCGCCGTCTGGCGCCGCACGTCCGTACCGTGCTTGTGAGCGGTGAAACAGGCACGGGGAAAGAACTCGTCGCGCGCGCCCTCCACAAGCTGGGCCCCCGGAGCGCGAAACGGTTTGTGACCGTGAACTGTTCTGCCGTCGTCGAAACACTGTTTGAAAGCGAACTGTTCGGACACGTTCGCGGGGCGTTCACGGGCGCGACGGAACACAAAGCGGGCCTGTTCGAAACTGCTGACGGCGGCACGCTCTTCCTTGATGAAATCGGCGAGCTGCCGTTGCCCGTTCAAGCCAAACTTTTGCGCGTGCTCGAGGAAGGTGAGGTTCAGCGCGTTGGCTCGCTCGAACAACGGAAGGTCGATGTGCGTCTGATTGCGGCGACCAACCGCGATCTCCTGGCTGAAGTTGGCGCAGGTCGATTCCGCAACGATCTTTACTACCGCCTCAACATCGTCGAAATCCGGCTGCCGAAGCTCAGCGAACGTCGCGAGGACATTCCATACCTCACGGCGGCGTTCGTCCGCGCCTTCTCGCACCGGTTCAACAAGCCGCTGGTCGGGCTGACGCCGGGCGCCGAACGGCTGTTGTCGGATGCGAACTGGGACGGAAACGTCCGTCAGCTCCGCAATGTGATCGAGCGTGCCTGCATCCTCGCGGAAGGGGACTTCGTCAGCGAGGCCGAGCTCGCAGGCAGCATGCAGGAACAGCGCATCCCGGGCACATCGGCAATTACTGGCATCCCGGGCGCTCTGTCACGGAGCGACGGCAGCCCGGCACCGCTTGTTGAGGTCGAACGCGAGCACATCATCAGGACCCTTCAACAGGTGCGTGGCAACAAGGCAGTGGCGGCGCGGCTGCTCGGCATAAGCCGGCGGGCGTTCTATCGCCAACTGGAACGTCACGGACTGCACCAGCGCATTCCGATGGCCGTGCGAGCGAGCGAACGCGCGTCGTAGGCGCGAAAGGCAACGTTGTTGATGGACCTCGTCTCGCAGACCACTCCCGCGCCTCGACGGAGCCGCATCCTCGTCGCGGACGACACCGAAAGCATTCGCGCGCTGTTTCGAAAGCTCCTGGCCAGGGACGGTCATGAAGTGATCGATGTCGGCGACGGCGAGGCAGCGCTCGCTGCGGTCTACGAAACCCATCCCGACGTGGTGCTGCTCGACATCACCATGCCGCAACTCGACGGGCTCGAGGTGTGCCGCCGTCTCAAGTCGGATCCGGCGACACGGTTTACGCCCGTGGTGCTCGTCACCGGCCTCAGCGATCTCCACGATCGCATCAAGGGGATTGAAGCGGGCGCCGATGAATTCCTCTCCAAACCCGTTCATCCGCTGGAACTGCGCGCGCGTGTGGGCTCGCTGACACGGATGAAGCACCTGCTCGACGCGCTCGATTCCGCCGAAGCGGCATTCATGACGCTGGCGCTGACGATCGAGGCGCGCGACCCGATGACCAACGGTCATTGCGAACGGCTGGCGCGACACGCCGTGGCGCTCGGCAAGGCACTGGGCCTGGGCGAGGGGGATCTGCAGGCGCTCAATCGGGGAGGGTTTCTTCACGATGTCGGCAAAGTCGGCGTCCCTGATGCCGTGCTCCTCAAGGCGGGACCGCTGACTCCCGAGGAGTTCGAGCTGATGAAGCGGCATCCGGACATCGGCGATTCGTTGTGTGCGCCACTGCAGTCGCTGCGCGCTGTGCGGCCGATCGTCCGATTTCATCACGAACGACTCGACGGCAGCGGCTATCCCCTGGGACTTCGCGGCGACGAGGTGCCGCTACTCGCGCAGATTGTGGGAATCGCCGACGTCTACGATGCGCTGACGTCGCATCGCCCGTACCGTCCCGCGCTGTCGCGTGAAGAGGCCGCGTGTCTCCTGCGCCAGGACGCGGCGGCTGGGAAATTCCTGTGCACGCACGTCGAGACGTTCCTCAAGATCATCGGGGTAGCGCCGGGTCCCGCACACTAGGGCCGCAATGACTCAGACCACTGCCGGCCCCACCCGCCTCCGGATGATCGACGCGGATGCCGACACGCGCGCGCTGATAGAGTCGCTGCTTCGAAACCACACCGGCCGTGAATACATCGTGGAATCCGCCTCGGACGCGAGCGATGAATCCGCGTCTGATGAAGCCGAGCGGCGCGTCGCGTCCGCCCTGCGGGAGAGCGAAGCGCAGCTGGCGGCGGTGCTTGCCGATCGCGAACGGCTTGAACGTCAGTTCTATCAGGTGCAGAAAATGGAAACCGTCGGCCGACTTGCCGGCGGGATCGCGCACGATTTCAACAACATCCTGACGGCGATCGTCGGCTTCGGCACGCTGATCGCGGAGCAGGTGGCCGGCAACGACGAAGCCGCGCGGAACGCCGCCGAGATTCTGGCGGCCGCCAATCGCGCGTCCGCGCTCACGCGACAACTTCTCGCCTTCGGTCGGCGCCAGGTGCTGCACCCGACACGCCTCGATCTCAACGAGACGGTGCACTCTCTCGCAGGGATGCTCCGGCAGCTCATTGGCGAGCACATCGATCTCCAGATCGTGTGCAAGCCCGATCTTCCGCCGATTCGTGCGGACTTGAGCCAGCTGGAATCCGCACTCGCGAACCTGGTCATCAACGCACGGGACGCGATGCCCCGCGGCGGCCGGCTGACGATCGAAACGACGGATGTCGTTCATGACGACGATTACTGTGCAGCGCATGTGGGCGTACGACCAGGCCACTATGCGCGGTTGTCAGTGACCGACACAGGCGTCGGCATGTCACAACAAGTGCAGGCGCGCATCTTCGAGCCGTTCTTCACGACGAAAGAGCCCGGAAAGGGGACCGGCCTCGGCCTCGCGACCGTGTACGGCATCGTCAAACAGAGCGGCGGCAACATCTGGGTCTACAGCGAAGAAGGAATGGGCGCGACGTTCAAGATGTACCTGCCAGTAGACGAGTCGGAGGAGGTGCCGATCGGCTACCACGAGCCCATTCGCGGGCAATGGTCCCATGGGGCGGAAACGGTGCTGCTCGTCGAGGACGCGCCGATGATCCGGCGGCTGGCGCGCGAAATCATGACACGCGCGGGCTACACGGTAATTGAAGCGGGTGACGGCGAGGAGGCGGCGCAGCTCGCGACGCGGCTCGCGCGAATCGACGTACTGCTGACCGACGTCGTGATGCCACGTCTCAACGGGATCGAACTGGCGGCGCAACTCAGGACGACACGCCCCGATCTGCATGTACTGTTCATGTCTGGGTATACCGACTATGCCATCGTCCGCAACGGCCTGCTCAGCGACAGCACCACGTATCTCCAGAAGCCGTTTACGCCGGAGGAACTGCTACGGAAACTGCGGAGCGTGATCGAGCAGTTGTGATTTGTGATTTGTGATTTGCGTTCGATCACAAATCACAGATCGCAACTAGCCTCCCCGCGTGTGCATTTCCAGATGCGGATCCCGCCGCAAACGATCGAGCGGGATGAGCGATGTGCGTGCGCCGCTTGCCAGGCGGTCTTCGGCGCCCCTGTCGCGCCGCCGTTCCCATGCCGCCCGAAGCATCGCCGCGATTGCGTCCGGTGACGAGCCGGAGCGAAGCGAGCGTCTCAGATCGATGCCTTCAGTCCCGTAAAGGCACAGGTACCACATCCCGTCGGCTGTCAGACGGCTGCGGTCGCAGTCAGCGCAGAAAGGCGCCGTCGTTGACGCGATGATTCCGAATACGGTCCCGTCAGAGAGCCGGTATCTCCGCGCAGGGGCCGACGACTCTTCGTCCAACGCCACGACGGCGCCGTACCGGTCTGCAATGAGGTCGAGCATCTGTGCTTTCGAGACGACGCGCTCCATCGACCACTGCGTCGCGCCGCCGACGTCCATGTATTCGATGAACCGCACTTCCGCCTGGTGTTCGCGGCCGAACTCGATCAGGTCGACGAGTTCGTCGTCATTCACCCCGCGGATGACGACGGTGTCAATCTTCAATTCGCCAAATACGGACGCGGCGGACGCGATCCCTTCTTTGACACGATCGAGCTCGTCGAAACGTGCCAGGTCACGGAACCGATCGTGACGCAGCGTGTCGAGGCTGACCGTCAGTCGGTGAAGCCCGGCGTCGCGAAGGCTGCGCGCATGGTCGGCCAGCAGAACACCATTGGTCGTCATCGCGAGATCGCGGATCGCCGTCCGTTTCGCGAGGTGTCGTACGAGCACTGGCACGTCGCGGCGCAGGAGCGGTTCGCCGCCGGTGAGGCGCACCTTGTCAACGCCTTGGGTGAGAAAGACGTCGACGAGCGCTTCGATCTCCTCGAACTGCAACACATCCTCGCGCGGCAACCACACATAGTCCTGCTCCGGCATGCAGTAGGCGCAGCGCAGGTTGCACCGGTCGGTGACCGAGACGCGGAGGTTCCGCAGCGGACGGGCGTACAGGTCCTGAGTCACTGAAAAAAAGCCGGGGTCGATTCTCTCACGGCCGCATCGTACGCGGGTTTACGTCACCGAAAGCCGCGTACGGTCGTGCGGCAGAAATGGGAACGCCGTCCGTTGTCCCTCGAACCGTGCATTCCAGAGGCCTGGAACGCTCGTCCGGCACCGGGGACAGCTGCCATTGGGCAGCAGACGGTACTGCTGGATGAAGTATCCGTGCCGGCTGATGATGCGTTCGCCGCAGGAGCCGCAATGCGTGTGCTCCAGGTCGCCGACGTGTCCCGGCGCGTTGCCTGCGTAGACATACCGAAGTCCCGCTCTGCGGGCGATATCGGCGGCACCAATGAGCATCGCCGGCGTCGTGTTCGCCGGATCGGTCATCCGGTAATCCTGATGAAACGCCGTAACATGCCACGGGATATCCGGTGAAACGCTCGCAACGAATTCGGTCAGAGCGGTCAGCTCCGCTTCGCTGTCGTTGAAGCCGGGAACAAGCAACGTCACGATTTCGACCCAGACGCCGGCGGCGTGCAGCCATCTGATCGTGTCGAGGATTGGCGCGAGCCGTCCGCCCAGCTCGCGGTAGTGACGATCGTCGAAGCTTTTGAGGTCGACCTTGTACGCGTCGATATGCGGTCGAAGATATTCCAGGACGCGTGGCGTTCCGTTGCCGTTCGAGACGAAGGCGGTCGCGAGTCCCTGAGCTCGCGCTTCGCGAAAGATGGCGACGGCCCATTCCACCGTGATGAGCGGCTCGTTGTACGTGGAGACGATGAGCTTCGCACCCTGGCGCAGCGCATCCTGGACGAGTGAGTGTGGCGTTGTGTCCTGTGGTGGGGCGCCGGCGTGCGGATCACGCAGCGCCTGCGACGTCACCCAGTTCTGGCAGTAGCTGCAGTGCAGATCGCAGCCGAGCATGCCGAAGCTGTAGGCCAGGGCACCGGGGTACACGTGGAAGAACGGTTTCTTCTCGACCGGATCGCATTGCACGCCGCCAACGTATCCCCACGGCACTTGCAGTGTTCCGCCGTTGTTGAACCGAACCTTGCACACACCCACCGCGCCGTCAGGAACACGGCACTGGTGACCGCACGCGTGACAGCGAACGGCCTGCTTCGCTGCCGTCGCGGAATGCGTTTCGACGTGTGACGGCGGATCGACGAGCTCGGGCGCAGCCGCGCGGGTACGAGCCGAGAGCACGTCCTGAAGCGTAGTAGCCACCGGAGATCTCATCGTACGGCCTCGATGCCACAATGCCAACCATGACCCCTCGAGCCGAGTCGCTCGCTGACGGCAGGCCTGTTCCGCGCACCGGCGATAAACGGGCTATTCCTAGCCCGGTCTGGTTTCTGGGGCTGACGAGCCTGTTTACGGATGCCGCGACCGAGATGATTTACCCGTTACTGCCGGTCTATCTGTCTCGCGTCCTTGGCGCGTCGGCCGTCTCGCTCGGCATCATCGAAGGGGTCGCCGAAGGCGTCAACAGCCTGCTGAAGGTGATCTCCGGCTACTGGTCGGATCGTGTCCAACGTCGTCGTCCGATCGTGATTGCCGGCTATACGGTGTCGTCGCTGGCGCGTCCGTTTATCGCGATCACCACCACGTGGCCGCAGGTGCTTCTCATCCGTGCGCTCGATCGAGTCGGCAAAGGAATCCGAGGCGCTCCACGCGATGTGCTGCTGGCGCGCTTCGCGACACCGGCCACGCGCGGCCGGATTTTCGGCTTCCATCGCGCAATGGATCACTCAGGCGCCATCGTCGGCCCGCTCGTCGCGACCATCATCCTGTTCTTCGCGCCGGATCGTTATCGCCTGCTATTCGCGCTGACTGCGATTCCCGGCGCGATCGCGGTCGCCCTGCTGTTCTTCGTTGATGAGGACGCAGCCGCCGCACCCACGAGCGCGCGAACTGGCGAGCGAGGAACCAGCGAACCTCAAACGACGACGAACCACCAACAACCAACCACAAACCGATTGCCCGGCCGCGTCATCGCACTTCTCGGGGTGCTCCTCGTCTTTGGTCTCGGCAACTCTGCGGATGCGTTCCTCTTGTTGCGTCTTTCAGACGCGCTCGGCGGCGCGACCTACGTTCCCCTTCTCTGGGCCGCGATTCATGTCGTCAAAGCCTCGCTTTCGACGTGGGGAGGAGGACTGTCGGATCGCTTCGGCCGGAAACGGCTGATCATCGCGGGTTGGATGATCTATGCGCTCGTCTATTTCGGATTCGCGCTGTCGACGGG
>DASTZI010000246.1:0-10922 GCA_035764385.1 Vicinamibacterales bacterium | reverse complement strand
GTTGGGCGGGCGGGAGTGATGCGCTTGAACCCGGACAGCGGGCGCCCCACGAATCTGGTCAGGGTTCGGCCCGGTGAAGTGCTCTTCGAGCCGCAGCTGCTGCCCGGAGGGCAGGCAGTGCTGTTCACGGCCGCAGATTCGAGCGGCGCGGTCGATTTCGATCGCGCACGAGTTGCTGTGCAGTCGCTCGGCGGTGGAGAGCGGAAGGTGTTGATCGAAGGCGGAAGCGATGCTCGGTATCTGAAAACCGGCCACATCGTATTCGCCCGCGCTGGCAGTTTGTGGGCGGTCCCCTTCGACTTGGCACGGCTCGCTGTCACAGGCAGCCCCGTGTCTATTGTCGAAGGCGTTGCGCGCGGAATTGGCGTTTTTGGCCTCGCGACATCTCAATACCGCGTATCCGAGACCGGCACGCTTGCCTACATCCCAGGTCCCGAAACGATTTCTCCGTCGCGTCGATCGCTCGTATCCGTGGATCGTCAAGGGACGGTCTCGCCTTTGAAACTTCCCGCAGCCCCCTACATTTCCCCGCGCGTCGCCCCGGATGGCTCGAAGCTAGCCGTCGCGACCGATGATGGAAAGGATGTCGACCTGTGGGTGTACGACCTGACGGGCGCCAGTTCCCTTCGCCGGTTGACCTTCGGAGGCGTCAACCGGTTCCCGGTGTGGTCTGCTGACTCTCGCCACCTTGTCTTCCAGTCCACGCGGAGCGGCGACGCGAGCATCTGGTGGCAGCTTGCGGACGGTTCCGGGCCGCCGGAGCGTCTGACGACGGCGCCGGCGAATGTTGCGCATGTTCCGGAATCATGGGTGGGCCGTAGTGACGGGTTCTCCTACAGTGTGTTGCCGGTATCGAGCACCGCCCGGGCGGAAGGCGCCGCCGAGGCGTCACTCTGGATTTTCTCGATCGACAAGAGAAAGGGAGAGCCGTTTGGTGACGTCCGATCCACGGCACCGTTCGACTCGGCAGTGTCTCCCGACGGGCACTGGATGGCCTACACGGTGCGTGGGCCAGGTGGTGCAGGCGTATACGTCCAACCAATTCCTCCAACCGGGGCTCGGTACCAGATTGCGGTCCCAGGCCACCATCCGCTGTGGTCACCTGACGGCCATGAGCTTGAATACTTTCCAGTGTCGGGACCCGGACGGCTTCTCGGCGTGCGCGTCACCACGGCTGGTGCGTTTTCGGCCGCCGCGCCGTTCCAGGTTCCAGGCGCCTTCACGAGCAACACCAATCAGGAGAGCGGACGCAATCACGACTTCACGCCGGATGGCCGGATTATCGCTGCGCTCAGTGCCGTGGAGATCGAGGGCAACACCGGCGGCGCGCAGCATATCGAGGTCGTCCTCAACTGGTTCAATGAACTCAAAGCCAGAGTGTCTGTGAGATGACGCTTTTGGTCGGCTCGCGTGTCGGCTCCTATGAAGTTCTAGCGGTACTGGGCGCCGGCGGCATGGGCGAGGTGTACCGCGCGCGGGACACTCGATTGAAGCGCGACGTAGCTCTCAAGATCCTGCCCGAGTCATTTGCATCAGATCCTGATCGCCTGGCACGATTCCAACGCGAAGCTGAAGTCCTCGCATCTCTCAGTCATCCCAACATTGCTGCGATCTACGGACTTGAAGAGAGCCAAGGCATCCGTGCACTCGTCATCGAGCTCGTCGAAGGCGAGACGCTCGCGGATCAAATTGTTCGTGGCTCGATTCCTGTGGACGACGCGCTACCGATTGCGAAGCAGATCGCCGAAGCGCTTGAAGCGGCGCACGAACAGGGGATTATCCATCGCGATCTGAAGCCGGCGAATATCAAGGTGCGGCCGGACGGCACCGTGAAGGTCCTCGATTTCGGGCTCGCGAAGCTAGCGGAATCGGGTGGGGAAGGTCAGCCGGGTGCGAACGCGCGGTCACTCTCGCCGACCATCACATCGCCAGCTCTGATGACAGGGGTCGGGGTACTCCTCGGTACGGCCGCTTATATGAGCCCTGAGCAAGCCAGAGGCAGGCCAGCGGACAAACGCAGCGACATCTGGGCGTTTGGCTGCGTGTTCTACGAGATGCTTACCGGGAAGCGCGCGTTCGAGGGTGAAGACGTCAGCGACACGCTAGCGAACGTTCTGAAGATCGACCCCGGCTGGTCGCTGCTTCCGTCGGAGACTCCGCCTCCCATTGAAATCCTTCTCAAGAGTTGTCTCACCAAGGATCGCCGCCGTCGGGTAGCCGACATCTCAACGGCGCTCTTCGTGATGGAGAAAGCCTCGAGTCTCTCAGTTACACCCGGCGAGGTCGATATCAACCGCTGGGCCGCCGCGCAGACTGCTTGCGCGGCGCAATGCCACTCTCACGGCCGGCGTACTGGTAGTTGCCGTCATCGCCACTACTATCACTTGGGTCGCTAGACGGCCCCCCGAAGTATCGCTGCCACGTGTCGCGCGCCTGCCTCTTGGTGCCGGAAGCGCTGCCACGCTGACAATTAACGGTGTCGATCCTGACTTGGCGATCACGCCGGATGGCTCGCGCATCATCTACGTCGGCAACCGCGGTACACAACTGTTCGTCCGCGCGCTTGATGCGCTCGAACCAGTGTCGGTGTATACCGGCGCGCCGATCGGGCCGTTCGTTTCTCCTGATGGCCAATGGATCGGTTTCCGCGACAACAGAGTGTTGAAGAAGGTAGCTCTCGTTGGTGGCCCGCCAGTGACGTTGACGACGCTCGATAGCGCTAACCGTGGTGCCACTTGGGGGTCTGACGACACCATCATCGTCGGCGGAACGACGGGGCTGCAGCGGGTCAAAGCATCCGGCGGGCCAGCGACCGTTCTCGCGCGGGCCGATCACACGAAGAACGAAGCCGACTTTCGCTGGCCGGAACTGCTGCCGGGCGGCCGCGCTGTGCTGTTCACAATCGCGGCTTCGATCTCCGGCGGTCCCGATACCGTGCAGGTGCCACCGCAAGTAGCTGTATTGGACTTGGAGACCGGGACGCGCCGCGTTCTGGTACGAGGCGGCAGTCATGCACACTTCGTGTCGAGCGGTCATTTGATCTATGCGACGACCGGGACGCTGTGGGCGGTACCGTTCGACCTGGCCCGTTTGGAGACGCGGGGCATGCCAGTGCCCGTGGTCCCCGGTGTTGCAACGACAGCCGGTGGCGGCGCGGACGCCGTCGTTGCGAGCGACGGCACGTTGGCATACGTATCGGGGGGCGCAAGCGGCGCGGGAGCGGCGCGGACCCTCGTGTGGGTGGACCGACATGGCGGGGAGACCCAGATCCCTGCACCGCCCCGTCCATACCTTTATCCGCGTTTGTCACCCGATGGCACGCGTGTCGTCGTGCATTCCGTCGATCAGGACCTGGACCTTTGGCTTTGGGATCTCGCCTTGGCCACTTTGACTCGCCTCACCTTCGAGCGTGGAGGCGATCAGAATCCGGTCTGGACACCCGACGGAAAGGAGCTCATATACACGTCCACCCGAAACGGAACGCAGAACATATATGTGCAAGCCGCCGACGGTACCGGGTCCGCTATACGGCTCACCGACAGTCGCAACCAGCAAGTCCCAACTGCAATCACCGCTGACGGAACCCGGATCGTGTTCTACGAACAGTCACGACCCGGCCAGCGTGATTTGCGGCTGCTGACACTCACACCGATGCGCGCAACGGCAGCTAAAGGGCGCGGTGAGCCCGTCGAGTCCCCCCGAGTCGAGACGCTGCTCGAGACGCCGTTCGAGTCGCGCGGCGGGGTTGTGTCGCCCGATGGTCGTTGGTTGGCGTACGAATCGAACAGCACGGGTCGGTTTGAGATCTATGTACGACCGTTTCCGAACGTAGGCGCCGGTCAGTGGCAAGTATCGAACGCGGGCGGCGTCCAGCCACTGTGGGCGCACAGCGGGCGCGAGCTGTTCTTCATTGCGCCCGACGGAGCGCTGATGACAGTGCCTGCCGATCCACGTGGGTCCGCGTGGAGCGCGGGCAGCCCAATGAAGTTGATCGAAGGGCGCTACTACAACGGCGCTGGTCTTACTATCGGCCGCGAGTACGACGTGTCGCCGGACGATCAGCGGTTTCTGATGATCAAGGAAGGCGGTGCGTCAGATCAGACCGCCGCGCCCGGCAGCCTTATCGTCGTCCTCAACTGGATCGAAGAACTGAAGCGCCTGGTGCCGACCAAATAGCCGCTGCTCCTCGGTCTCACTTCACCTTCGCCTGCGCCTTCCGCCGCTCCGCCCAGTAACGCTTCATCCGCGCCAACACCGCCTTGCACGCGGCCCGCCGACATCGTGCGCGTCGCGCCCTTCTGCAACGTCCGGCGGCAGGTCGGCGCTGCGGCAAACGTAACTCTGGAAACGTGCGCTCGATCGCGATGATCTCGGCACGTAGGCGCTTCACGCCGACGTCTGCGCCGGTGCGAGCGAGTTCGCGGAGCCTTCCGGCGGTGAGGGTCGCCGGAATCTTCGGCGCAGGTACCCAGGTCTCCGATCTGCCGGTGAATCAGTGCGTGTGGAATTGTTGCGTTCTGGCTCACGAGTCCAACAGCCGCGCGAAGTCTAGACGTGCGGTGACAAGGACTAACGAGGACCTGGGCATGGCGTACAGCCAGGGGGAAGCTGCTACACCCATTTCTGAGGCGCTCGGCGTCGACGACTCGGACCGCCCGCCGGGCATGTGCGACGGCAATCGCGTTATGCCGGTCGGTTTAACGTGCGTTCTGCCTTCGCGTGTGGGCGGAAACATTTCTCATCACAGGGCTTTGGCCGTGAGGTCGCCGCGGAGAATTTGCGTTAGAGTGCCAGCCTTGCAACGTTAGACTGGTCAGCCTACGAATAGTTAGCTGGCCGCCCCCTTCTAGCTCGCTGCGACTCGTCAGTTCCTGGCGTAGGTGAACTGGAAGACTCTTCGATCCTCTCTCAAAAGGACGGGCGCAATGTCCTCCTCGATTGCTATCTCGGCCTCTGCGGGCGTTGGAGTTGACCGGGACGACACGACCCTCGCGCGGACGACTATGCGGCGGGTGAGTCTGCGACTTCTGCCGTTCGTTTTCGTGCTTTATGTCTGCAACTTTCTCGACCGGACGAACGTGGCGATTGCGGCATTGCAGATGAATCGCGACCTCCACTTCAGTGCGACCGCCTATGGCTTCGGTGCAGGGATCTTCTCCCTCGGCTACGCGCTCTTCGAGGTGCCGAGCAATCTCGTACTCGCGCGGGTCGGGGCGCGTTACTGGATCTCCCGCATCATGATCACGTGGGGGCTCGTGGCCGCGGCGATGATGTTCGTCCGTACACCACTCCAGTTTTATGGCTTGCGCTTCCTGCTCGGGGTTGCTGAGGCGGGCTTCGTCCCAGGGATCATCTACTATCTGAACGGGTGGTTCCCCACCGCGCAGCGCGCTCGGGCGCTGTCTTGCTTCTTGATCGCCGTTCCGATTTCCGCCGCGATCGGCAACCCGTTGGGCGCGTGGCTGCTCGGACTCGACGGCCTTCGAGGACTCGCGGGGTGGCAGTGGCTCTTCCTTCTGGAAGGGATTCCGGCGGTGCTTCTCGGCTTCGCGGTGCTCGTGCTCCTCCCCGACCACCCTGCTGGCTCGCGCTGGCTCTCCGGCGAGCAGCGCGACTGGCTCACGGTACGCCTGCGGCGCGACGCCGACCAGTCGCTCGCGCCACACAGTGTGGCGCCACTCCGCGCCCTGGTTCTCCCTGCGGTCTGGCTCGTGTCGCTACCGTACTTTCTCGCCATCACGACGCAGTACGGCTACATCTTCTGGGCGCCGACGATGATCAGAGATGCGCTCCATACGAGCAACACGACGACGGGGCTCATCACCGGGGGAATCGCCTGCGTGGCCGCAGGCGTGATGCTCGTCGTCGGAGTGAGCTCCGACCGCACGGGGGAACGTTTCTTCCACGCCACTGGGTGCGCCCTTCTTGCTGCACTCGGGTGCGCGGGTGCTGCACTGCTGACTCATCCAGTGGCGCAGGTCGCGAGCCTCGCGCTCGTACCGATCGGTGTCTACGGTTTTTACGTACCGTTTTGGTGTCTGCCGACAACGCTCTTGCGTGGGACCGCCGCCGCTGCAGGCATCGCCTTCGTGGGTTCTCTCGGCCACGTGGGGGGGTTCGTAGGACCTTATGTGGTAGGGCTGCTCACAGACACGACGGGCAGTACGAGTGCGGCTCTTTTGGGCCTCGGCCTCGTGGCGCTGGCCGCAGCGGCACTGTGCCTCGTGCTGCGACGGCAGACGGCAGTCGGCCTTCGGAGACCGCCACGTGAGGCTTAAATTCGACATATCGGTGACAAGCGACAACGAGTTTTGGGATCAATAGCCGCCGCTAAAGCCTCTTCGCGCGGAGGTCGTGCGGCTTGGGGCCTTTGATTGACACGCGAGCCCCGGCGAGGCTCGCTCGCGCACGAGGGTGAAGGCGGTAACGGAAACGCAGCTGAGAGCGGACTCCGAATCGAAGTGTCGATCTCTCAGATGTCGCCGTGGGATGCGCCAACGCATCGATCTCTTTCGACACCACAAAAACAATCGACACCCAAAAAAATTGAGAGCGCTCTCCCTTGATCGCTCGAAATGAGAACCCACCCCTACCCCTTAGACAATTCGGTCGACAACTATTGATCGTGATTTCGATTCGTGTCTGCGATCGAGTCGACTGTGTTCGACAGCACATATCAGATCGTCGCTACTCGCTACGTTCGGAGATGCGATCGATTGTCTACTCAGTGACACTCGTTGCGAACATTTGTCTGCGCGATCGTGATCAACGTACGTACTGATCGTACGTACGTCTAGTACTGTACGTCGATCATCCGTGGCGTTGTATCTGCAGTACTGATCGTGACGACGATCGCGTCGTCGATGTAGATCGAAAGAACGGGACGCCCGCGTGCGTCAACACGCGAACGCCCCTAACCCGTAACCGTCTCTAGGCCGGTCAGCGGGCTGCCCACCATCTTACGGGAGCCTGCCGTCAGGCCCGCACGTCTCCGCGACGTGCAGAAAGGTTCCCGTCATGACGATCAAGATCGCGCCGAATGATCTCGCCAATCCTCCGGGCAAGCTGGCCGATGCGGAGCTGCATTTCACGGATGGTCCGCTCGAGGGCCTGAAACTGATCGGATTCGGCATTTGGGAACGTCGGACGGGCGGAGGGCGCAACGTCACGTTTCCGGCCAGACAGTACGCAGTCAACGGCGAACGCCGATCGTTCGCGCTGCTGCGGCCGATCGTTGACACGACCGCCCAGGACCGGATCCGGGAACTGATCCTCGACGCGTACGCCGAGTACGAACTGCAGGCGGTGCGGTCATGATGCCGGCTGCGTCGACGTCGTTTGCCGAGCTGCTGCAGTCAGCTGTGACAGAACCGGGCATTCTCTCTGGCGCGTATCGCCAATTCCACAACTACAGCATCGGCAATCAGCTGCTCGCGTGGTCACAGTGTCTCGCTCGCGGGATTCAGCCCGGACCGATGGCGACATTTCCGCGCTGGAAGGACCTAGGGCGGTACGTGCGCAAAGGCGAAAAGGCCATCACACTATGTCAGCCGGTTACGGTCACGCGGCCGGCGGATCCCGATGACGAGACAAACGAACCGGGTGTCTACACCCGGTTCGTCTACCGGCCGCACTGGTTTGTGCTGGCGCAAACCGATGGCGCCGAGATTCCGACGATACCGATCCCAACGTGGGAAGCCATGCTCGCGCTGGCAGTGCTGGACGTCTCCGAAATTCCCTTCGACGAGACAAACGGGAACGTGCTGGGATTCGCCCGCGGCCGATCGATTGCGATCAACCCGGTCAATCCGATGCCGCACAAGACGCGCTTCCACGAACTGGCGCACGTGCTGCTCGGCCACACCGCCGAAGGCATGCAGGCCGATGGCGAGCTCACGCCGCGTAATCTGCGTGAATGCGAGGCAGAGGCAGTCGCGCTGCTGTGTTGTGCTGCGCTGCAGCTACCCGGTGTCGAGCATTGCCGCGGGTATATCCAGTCTTGGTGGGGTGCCAACAATCCGATTCCTGAGCGCTCGGCGCAGCGCGTCCTCAAGGTCGCCGATCAGATCCTGAAGGCTGGAACGACGCAGCCGGAGGCCCTTTCTTGAGGGCCGCCGTTTACGCGCGCGTCTCGACGGTCGAGCAGGAGCCGGAGAATCAGCTGCAGGAGCTCCGGCGGTACCTGCAGGCTCGAGACTGGACCGCCGTCGAGTACGTTGACCGCGGGGTTTCGGGTGCCAAGGACCGGCGGCCGGCGCTCGACCAACTGCTCGCTGACGCTCGACGCCGCCGCTTCGACGTGCTGGTCTGCTGGCGGCTGGACCGTCTGGGTCGGAACCTGAAACACCTGATCACGCTACTCGACGAACTACACGCGCTCGGAATTGCCTTCGTGAGCCTGGCTGAGGGCATCGACGCGACGACGCCGGCCGGCAAGCTGCAGATGCACATCCTGGGAGCCATCGCGGAGTTTGAGCGGGAGCGGATTCGGGAACGCGTGCTGGCAGGCCTACAGCGGGCCAGAACGCAGGGTAAACGGCTTGGTCGACCGCAGGTCCGCCCACCAGTCGAACGGCTTCAACGCGTCGCCGGGCTGCCGGCGCATATCGCCGCCGAGCGCCTCGGCGTATCGCGATCGACCGTCAAGCGCTGGCGCCGACAGGTCCGTGCCGCCGACTTCTAGGTAGTCGCGCAAATAAACATATGGCGACAAATCATGATCCATCCGCCTAGGCCATGATATGCGCCGCTCGGCGAAGCGTTTATACCAATAACTGAGGGAATCAGCTGTGAACGACAAAGAGAGTTCCAGGGTTCAATCAGAATTCACGATCCCAGCATCGTTGGATTACGACGAAGTGCTCAACAAGGCGCGTGAGTACTTCTACAGCTTGGACCCCAACATCATCGGCGTCAACATCGGGCCTCGCCGGGTCAAGCAGTACGTTCAGCCCAATGAATACGCCCTGGTGGTTTACGTGCTAGAGAAGAGGCCCCAAGGCGACCTTGACCCGGCGAAGGTCATTCCAAAAGAATTCATGGGCATTGGAACGGATGTGCACGCTCCAATGTCGGCCGACGCTGCAAAGGTCACTGGCGACTTTCTGGCGGACCGCGAGATCGAGAACGACCTGAGCGCCGTTGACTGGGGGCGCTTACATGATTTGGCGGTAAGCACAGACTTGCCACCCACTTTCCCTCTCGCTACGAGAGTGCAGGACTTTGGTGACGTGTGCGTCGTCGAAAACGACGGCACTGTGGTAAAGACCCACCCGGATGGCAC
Organism: Vicinamibacterales bacterium; assembly: GCA_035764385.1. Taxonomy (GTDB): domain Bacteria; phylum Acidobacteriota; class Vicinamibacteria; order Vicinamibacterales; family UBA2999; genus Gp6-AA40. Next base: position 1,639 of record DASTZI010000246.1, on the reverse strand, counting down.
CGAATATATTGACTTCTTCCGCGCCTATCAGCTCTTCCGGACGTTGCACGGCGACGACTATGACTTTGTCACCTTCTTTGTCGACAATGCTATGGGAGTGTCAAGTGGATTGACGTCCTTCTACGGCGCTATCTACCAAGACGTCACAGGTATCGGTTTAGGAACGTCCAATAGGTCTGAGCGTTGGCGGAAAGTCACGTCTCGCCTCCAAGGCTTCCACTTTGTGAACCAGAGTCACTTTGCGAGCTGGCGCTACGTGATGCTCCAGGAGTTCGGGCACCGGTTCGCTGCTTTTGCCAAATATAGGGACCCGGCTACGGGCGTCACCAGGACCGATCATTTTGTTAGTGGGTTTCCCGGGCATTGGGGGGAAATTCTAGACGTCGACAGATCGCCGATGCACTATGCCCCGATCAATTGGATTGAACTACCGAACGGTGAGTTCAGCAAGGTAATTCTTACCTCCGACGAGCGCACCTACTGCAACCTAGATCTTTATCTAATGGGCTTGCTCGGCCCAGATGCGGTCGGTCAGATCTCTTTGCTTCGTAACCTCAACCCCACTGGCGTGGACCCGGCGCCCTTTACCGCCACGCCAGTACGCCTCAGCGTTCAGAACTTCATCGCTCAGGAAGGCCCACGCATCCCAAACGTCTCCGAAGCACAGAAATGCTGGCGAGATGCCTTCATCGTATTAACCAACGACACTCAAAAGGTGCATGACCTGGTGGATACAGTGGACTCTCTGCGGCTGCGCTTCGAACGGGACTTCATCGAGGCAACGAAGGGGCGTGGTCGTGTTGATACGGTGCTGGGTGTTCGGACCGGGCACGCGGCAGATTTCACGATCGTCAGTCCTGGGCGGCAAGGGTTCGGCGATGACGAGGTTTACCTCAAGAGCATTGAGCCCAATGTGCCTTTTAAGGGCCGCGCAAAGGACTTTGGGTTTTCCTGTCCGAATGTGAACGCCAGCGAAGCTGCCGTCTTGATGTTCCAGAGCCGGGATGTGGACTTCAGTACCAACGTAATTGCCATCAATGGCAGGAATGTGTCCGGCGGAATACCGGTTAGCCCCAACAAAGATGCATGGAATGGAAATGTCATGCTGATCGGTGCCGGTATACTCCGGGAATTCGACAATGAACTGCATGTCGAATCGCGCGACACGGCCGGCGGTAGCGAAGGCGACATTGACGACTTCATTCTGGACAATGTGGTCGTGATGTACAAGACGCGGTAGGGGCGTCGCGTTGATTAGGTCGAATTCTCCCCTGTCGGAGGCGCCGCCAAACAACGGCGTGGCGGCGACGGCTTACAGAGGTCCAACAATCCTCCCTGAACTAGCACGCACTTTCGCCCCGGATTGGCGGTCGTTCTGACGTGCCGATCTGTGGTTCATCAATCAGGTGTTTCTTGAGCCCCTCTCCAAGGCCTGTGCGAAAAACCTTTCGCATTCGAGTGCCGTTCTTTACCGCCTGGCGGCACTAAACTGCACGGGGCTCCCGGGTGCGCGGGAATCAAGTGTTTTTCAAACCTTTCGTTCGGCCAGAGCGTAAGCTCCCCCGTCAAGCGGACAGTTCGATAGGAGACTGTTCCGCTGATGAAGGCCTCGGGAGAAACGTCAGCGGCGGCACGCGCC
>DASTZI010000245.1:0-20037 GCA_035764385.1 Vicinamibacterales bacterium | reverse complement strand
CGCAGCCGCTCGCCTTCTCGACGGAGAGCGCGGGTGTGTTGCTGGAGCAATTCCAAGTGTGCCCTGATCTTGCGGACGTAATCGCGATGCGCGGGCAGGTCAAAGGGGTCGTGTCTGAGCTTGTCGATTTCCTTCTCAAGCGCGGTATGCGTTCGCTGCAACTGGCGATGCGTGGCAGCGAGAGCCTTCGGCCCCTCATATCGCGTTGCCCACATCAACCATGCAATCCGGTCGGTCCACCAGGCGGGATATGACTGTCCCGGGTGTTATCCCGGTTAGTGCGTATCGTGGGATGAAGATGTCGAGTTCAGCGGCAGTTCCGGTCCAACCGTCCTTCAGCAGATTCTGTTTCGCTTGTTCGGCGATGAGGAGCAACGGTGCTTCACCGTAGCGCGAGAGTCGCGATTCGATCAGTTCGTCGCCGAGATGCACTCGCAACTCGATACCGAACGTCGTTCGATACAAGCCGGCGACGCAATTCCGCTCGATGCCGTGCAAGACCCACACGTCCGGATGTGCTCGAGTAGCGGCTCGCGATTCTATCGCCCGAGCCAGGTAACCGACGCGCGCGAGATGGTGGCGCGCAGACGGATGGAAACGAAAAGGGATCAGTCGGGGGGCTTTGTTGAAGGTCGCTCTATGGCCCCGGTCGGACTCTCCGTCGGACGGGGCGGACTCGGACTGACCGCAGGCGTGGGGGCAACAGGAGCAGTAGGCGGCAGCGGAAGATTATTGCCTGTGCATCCGTACGCGGACACTACAAACGGGAACCACCAAAGCGACTGGCGCATGACGGCCTCCGTTAGCTGAAACGAGAAACCCTTGGCAGCCGAACATCGGCGGGATCGAGGAGGTGACCAGCACCTTCTTTCACCGCTGCGGCAAGGGCTCGCACGAGAGGGGACTTCACCTTTTTGTTTGGTTGTGGCGGAGGGACGAGGCACCGACTCCGTCGGTGGCGGGCGGCGACCTTACGTTTTGCGGAACGTAGGAGCCACTCCACCAGCGACGAGAGCGTCGAGCGCGATGACCAGCGGCGTCATCACGGCCACGCGTTCTTAATGCGAACTCACGCTGACGACGGCGATTACCGGTTTCATCATGTAGCGGCCGTTGCCGGTCTCAATGATTGAGTGGTCTCCGTCGAAGTCAAGCGACATCTCTGTGGCGCCTCCCGCGGGCACGTCGAATTCCCGATTGAGCTTCACCTCACCCGATGGAATCGTCAGTGGGTAGCTAGTACCGGACGCTGGAGGGACGAGTCCTGGGCCGCAGGGATCGCCCGTCGAGGGATCTTTTCCGACATAGAGCTTCGCGTCCTGTACGAGTAGCCGCACCTGTGTGTAATGGCCGGCGTCCAGCGTGCCGATGCCGAGCACGTCCCACGCGTCCTGGAGCCTCAGCAGATCGCAGGTCCGCGAAGCGGCTTCGGGGTTTAATTTCAATGGCGTGAAGTCCGCATCCGTATCCTGGTGCACGCTCACCTCTTTAAAGGTCACGAGAACCGCCGACGCGTCGTGGAACGGGCTGTCCTTCATCATTACTCTCAGCGAACCGCTCCCAGAGGGACCGGAAGGTGAGCCGCCGCAGCCTATTGCGCCCGCCATGCAGCCAACGACCAATGTCGCTGCCAGGTAGCTGAGACGTCGTTTCAGAACCATTATTCGTTGCTCCTTTTGGGGGTCAGTCTCTAGGGGGTAGACGAATGGCGCCCGCGCTCGGTCACATGGTCGCCGTTGTGACCAGCCGCCACATTGTTGGTCTACGCAACCGCGGTTAAGTCCGCGCAAAACGGTGCTAGAGACTCGCCCATACGGACGTGTGGACTTAAACGCTGGCGTGGCTTGCAAGGGCTACGCTGCGAGACAAAGCGACCGCGAGTCCGCACTCGCTGCGGCAGCCGCAGAACCGCCTGGTGTGCACACGCGAGATTGACATTGCGATAGGATCCGACGCACTCGCGATCCCATCCTCCTATGGCGGTTCCAACGAAGGCCCGTCGTGTTTGGTATGTCGCCCTTCTGCTCTTGCCACTCGTGGTGGCATGTGGATCCAAGTCGCCGACCGCTCCCACCGAGACGGCTGCGCCATCTTCTGGGCTACCTCTCACTATTGCATCTGTGCCAACCGGATTGGCGCCTTATAACCGTGACGACTGGAAGACGTGGGACGATGCCGACGGCGACTGTCAGGACACACGAGCGGAGGTGTTGATCGAAGAGAGTCTCATTGCTGTCCTCTTCCGGGATATGCGCCGGTGCGTTGTGGATACCGGCCGCTGGGTTGACCCGTACACCGGTCAAACTATCACTGTGGCGGGCGAGCTCGACATCGACCACCTCGTACCGCTCGCGAACGCCTATCGCTCAGGAGGCTGGCGATGGACAGCCGCACAAAAGGAGCGCTACGCAAACGACTTGTCGTACCCGCTGCATCTCATCGCGGTCACCGCGTCGGCCAACCGCTCCAAAGGTGACCAGGGTCCCGAATCGTGGCGTCCCCCGAACACCGCGTTCTGGTGCCAGTACGCCTCTGCGTGGATTCATGTGAAGCAGACATAGGCGTTGACGGCGACGCAACCGGAGTGGCAGGCGCTCGAGACGATGTCTGTCGGTTGTGGGTCGTAGGGGCGGCGCATTACAAGGATCCGCCATTGGCGGTGCGAGAACGCGTGCGAACGGACTGCCTCGCAATCCGCTAGAATCCGCCTCGGCGTTCCTAACAAGTTATGTCCCTCGGTCCCGGTACTCGCCTCGGCCCGTACGAAATCGTGTGCGCCATTGGCGCCGGTGGAATGGGTGAGGTCTATCGAGCGACAGATACCAACCTCGGACGCGAAGTCGCGATAAAGGTTTTGCCCGATGCATTTGCCCAAGACCCTGAGCGCGTCGCGAGGTTCGAGCGCGAAGCGAAGACACTCGCCTCGTTGAATCATCCGAACATCGCCATCATCCACGGCCTGGAGAAGTCGCAGGGCACCTATGCGCTGGTGATGGAACTCGTCGAGGGCGAGGATCTTTCGCAGCGTATTGCGCGCGGAGCTATTCCAATCGATGAAGCACTCCCGATCGCCAAGCAGATCGCGGAAGCGCTCGAGGCAGCGCACGAGCAAGGGATCATCCACCGCGACTTGAAACCCGCGAACATCAAGGTACGGCCGGACGGCACCGTGAAGGTGTTGGACTTCGGATTGGCGAAGCTCATCGAATCGTCTGCCTCATCGATATCAGATGCGTCGATGTCACCCACGATCACGTCGCCTGCTCTGATGTCCGGAGTCGGCATGCTGCTCGGAACAGCGGCGTACATGAGCCCAGAGCAGGCGAAGGGAAGACCTGCCGACAAGCGCAGCGACCTCTGGGCCTTCGGCTGTGTGCTCTACGAGATGCTCACCGGGAAGCGCGCGTTTCCTGGAGACGATGTCTCCGAGACGCTGGCGGGCGTCATCAAGAGCGAACCGGAGTGGAGCGCGGTGCCGGACGATACGCGCTCGTCAATTCGCCGATTGCTGCGCCGGTGCCTGCAAAAGGATCCGCGGCGCCGCCTGCATGACGCGGGCGATGCCCGCATCGAGCTCGAAGAGCCGCCGGACGCACCACCGCAGATAGTTCCAGCTCCTTCGAGACCACGTCGCAGCTTGCCATGGTTGATCGCATTCGTCTCCTTGGTCGTTGCGGCCATTTCCGCTGGCGCGCTCTTCTACTACAGCCCGGGTGAGACGGCAGCGCCGATTCGCTTCTTTGTCACTGCGCCGGACGGGTGGGAGCTGGCGCGCCTCTCCGCGCCACCGTCCACCGCATCGCCAAACCCGTTGACGATATCCCCTGACGGCCGAACGCTCGCCTTCGTCGCCAGGAGCATGGACGGAAGATTTCAGATCTGGCTTCGTTCCCTCACCACACTCACCGCTCGGCCTCTCGACGGTACGGAAGGCGCGGCGTCACCCTTCTGGTCACCCGACAGCTCCGCTCTCGGATTCTTCGCAGGTGGAAAGCTCAAGAAGATCGGGTTATCGGGAGGACCACCATTCACGCTCGCAGACGCACCCAACGAGCGTGGCGGCACCTGGAGTCGTGAAGGAGTGATCGTCTTCGCGCCGACCGCAACTTCTCCGCTCATGAAAGTCCCTGCGGCGGGAGGCACAGCGATTGCCGTGACAAGCCTCGGCAGCGATTTAGGCCATCGGCGGCCCGTATTTCTTCCTGACGGACGACATCTGCTCTATCACGGCGCCGCCACCTCGTCGCAGGACAAGCAGCGGATCTACCTGGGATCGATCGATTCTCCAGAACATACGCCGCTGATAACTTCCGATTCCGGCAATGTGGTGTACACGCGCGGCTATCTTCTCTTTATCCGGGAAACGGCGCTCCTGGCGCAGCCGTTCGATGTGAATCGGCTGATGCTCACCGGAGACCCGTTTCCCGTCGCGGAGCAAGTCCAAATCGCGGGGAATCCGCCTGTCGGCGTGTTTTCCGCCTCGGAAACCGGCATCCTCGCGTACCAGGCGGGCACACGAGGTACCGAGACCGAACTCGTGTGGTTCGATCGCGCCGGTAAGAAGCTCGGCACACTCGGAACGCCGGGTCCGTATCTGGACGTGGAGCTCTCGTCAGACGCAAAGCAGGCTGCCATCAACCTGCCCGATCAGACGAGCAGAGGACGCGACATCTGGTTGTTCGACGTTGCCCGCAATCTCCGAACGCGCTTCACATTCAACGCCGCGGACGAACTGACGGCCATCTGGTCGCCCGACCGGAGCCGCGTGGTTTTCAGCTCGAGGCGCAATGGCAAATTGGATTTGTACGTGAAAGCGGCCAGCGGCGCGGGAACGGAGGAACTGCTCTTCGAGGACCAGTTCGACAAGATTCCGACGAGTTGGTCCGCCGATGGGCAATACCTGCTGTACGTCTCGTTCCGCGGCGCGACGACGGGAAACGATTTGTACGTCCTTCCGCTTTCTGGCGAACGGAAGCCGATTCCGTTTGCGACCATGCCGTTCTCCGAGGCGCCAGGAGCGTTCTCGCCGGACGGCCGTTGGATCGCGTACTCGTCCAACGAGTCCGGAACAAACGAGTTGTATGTAGCGCCGTTCCCCGCGCGCGGCGGAAAGTGGCAAGTATCCAATGGCAGTGCCGGTGCGTTCCGATGGAGCCGCAACGGCGCCGAGATCGTCTATCTTGCTCCTGACAGCACGCTGATGGCGGTTGACGTCAACGGAAAGGGGACGGCCTTCGAGGTCGGCACTGTCAAGCCGTTGTTTCGTACGCGTGTAGCGCCTGTTCGCTCCGAATGGGCGGTTACTCCCGACGGTCAGCGATTTCTGATCAACACGCTCCCCGAGCAGACGGTTTCACCTCTGATCACGGTGGTTGTCAACTGGACGGCGGAGTTGAAGCACTAGATGCAGCCGGACACGCGGTGGCGCTGAGCGTCGGCTCTCGCCTCGGACCGTACGAAATCCAGACCGCCTTGGGCGCCGGCGGGATGGGCGAGGTGTATCGAGCGCGCGATACGCGTGTACGCGGTTCGCTGAACTGTATGTTGGATACGCCGGAACTGCTCGGAACATCACAACGGAGGTCAGTTTATGAACACCGTTGTTCCCCGTGCCACAGCGGTCGTACTGTTCGTGCTTCTCGGCGCCTGCGGAAGTTCGGGGACGACGTCGCCAACTGGACCATCGCCAACTGGACCAAGTCAGCCGACCGCTTTCTCACCCACTCCGCAGCCCTCGACGAACTTTCCTCCCTTGTCTGGGCCATCGCGCTCCTTCACCTTCGATCGTGAACTGTCGCTTCCGGTCAGCGGCTATACAAAGGAGTCGCGCTTCGTTCTCTACGATAACGGCGCGTTCGTGCTGCAGTACTTGGGCCTTGCCGCCCAGTATCCTGGAGGGTATACGGAGGCAAACGGCGTCATTTTTTCGACTTTGGCGGTCCATGGCGCGCGACGGGCACGATCAAAGGCGATTCGCTGACGGTTGAGTACAACTTCGACATGGCGCTAAGCGATTTTGAGGACGCCGTATACACGCGCAATCGAGTCAGCAGTGCAAGATGACTCTCGCCCGCGTGAGTTTCGATATCGAATTTACGAATCGGCTGAAATAGCACCGCCTGCGGGTACAATCCGCGCAGTTTCCAAAAAACCCGATGCCCCTCGGTCCTGGTACTCGACTCGGGCCGTATGAAATTGTGTCCGCCATCGGCGCTGGCGGAATGGGCGAAGTCTACAAAGCGAAGGACACTCGTCTCGATCGGATCGTTGCAATCAAAGTCCTTCCGTCGCACGTCAGCGATGATCCTGCGCTCCGTGAACGATTCGAGCGTGAAGCCAGAGCGGTCGCCGCGCTGAACCATCCGCACATCTGCACGCTGCACGATGTCGGTCGTCATGAAGCCACCGACTACCTGGTATTGGAATATCTCGAAGGGCCGACGCTCGCAGATCGCCTGGCGAAAGGGGCGCTACCGCTCGATCAGGCGCTCGCAATTGCGATCCAACTTGCCGATGCCCTCGACAAAGCTCACCGGGCCGGCATCGTGCATCGGGATCTGAAGCCCGGCAACATCATGCTCACGAAGGCCGGCGCGAAGTTGCTGGATTTCGGCCTTGCGAAGATCGCTCCGGCAATCGTCACCGCGTCTGGTGCGTCCTTCATGCCGACGGCGCACGCGCCGGTCACCGCGCGGGGAATGATTCTCGGCACACTGCAGTACATGGCACCGGAGCAGCTGGAGGGGAAGGAGAGCGACGCGCGCACGGACATCTTTGCGTTTGGCACCGTCCTGTACGAGATGCTCACTGGGCGGAAGGCGTTCGAAGGGCGCAGCGAAGCCAGTCTGATCGCTGCAATCCTCGAACACGAGCCACCGCCGGTCACGACGCTCCAGCCGCTCATGCCCGCGTCCCTTGATCGAATCGTAACCACTTGCCTCGCCAAGGACCCGGACGACCGCTGGCAGACGTTCCGCGATCTATTGCGCGAGCTGCGGTGGGTCGCGCTTGGCGGAGGCGAGACAAAGCCCCTGTCGGTCCCCGCGCAGGCGTTTGGAAGGCTTGCGTGGTTCGCATTGGCGGCCATTGCAATCGTCGGCGCAGCGGCAACGCCCGTCGCGGTGCTTCATCTACGCGAGCTGACGGCAGAGCCTCGCGCTATCCGCTTTTCGCTGGCGACTCCTGCGGCCGGCGGTTCGCCTAATCACCTTGCACTCTCACCAGATGGTCGGGCGCTGGCATTCGCGGGCTACGACGACCGAGGCACTCAATTGCTCTGGGTGCGCTCGCTCGATGCGCTTACTTCCAGGCCGTTGTCCGGCACAGAAGGCGCGCAGTCGCCGTTCTGGTCCGCTGATAACCGTGTCATCGGTTTTTACCAGGGCGGCAGGCTAAAAAGGATTAGCGCAACCGGCGGCGCGGCGCAGACGCTCTGCGAACTGCCGGCTGGTACGCAAGGGGCACTGGGAGCCGAAGGTGCGACCTGGAGTCGCGACGGCGTCATTTTGTTCGCCAGCGCAGGCAGTCTTTATCGTGTGCCGTCGGCCGGCGGCACTCCTACGCTCGTGCGCAAGCCGGAGGCGACACGACAGGAGAGGTTCAGGGATCCGCATTTTCTGCCCGACAATCGCCATTTCCTGTTTCTGAATATCAGCCAAGGGCAGCAGGAACGGACCGGAATCTACGTCGCGTCCCTGGATTCCTCGAGTTCCTCGCTGCTCGTGTCGTCCTTGACCAAGGCCGAGTACGCACCTTCCGGCCACTTGTTGTTCGTCCGCGAGGGCACGCTGATGGCGCTGGCCTTCGACCAGCGGCGTCTACAAGTCGCCGGCGAGCCGTTTGTCGTCGCGGAGCACGTTAGCTCAGGGAATCTCGCCGGATTCTCCGTATCGCGAGAGAGCGTGCTGGCATACCGCGAGCGAAACGACTCGGTGGAGGCCGACAGCCGGCTCTTATGGTTCGACCGGACCGGACGCGAAGCCGGGTCGATCGGCGAGCCGGGACTCTATCGAGACCCGGCGCTCTCGCCGGACGGCAAGCGCATCGCCGTTGCGCGGCGAGATCCCCGACTGAACACCGATGACGTGTGGGTATTCGATGCGGCCCGCGGAACGGGCTCACGCATGACCTTCGATGCGGGCAGTGAATGGCAGCCGCTGTGGTCGCCGGATGGCTCACGGCTCGCGTTTGTATCAGGTGCCTCGATTACGCAGGCAGGCCCGAATGCGACCACGAACGTTTTGTGGAAGTCGATGGCGAGTCTTAGTCCGGACCAGTTGCTGTATACGTCGCCGTCTTCGACGCTGCGTCTCGACGACTGGTCCCGAGACAATCGTTTCGTGTTGGTGTCACAGCGACTCACTAACCGGCAGAGTCTGCTCATGGTGCCGTTCGGCGCGGAGGCGAAGCCGCAGCCGGTGTTCAGCGGTCGTTATGCAATTCCGGAGGCACGCCTCTCACCGGACGGGCGTTGGATTGCGTACACCTCAGACGAAAGCGGCAAAGCGGAAGTGTACGTCCAGCCGTTTCCGTCTGGTGGCAAACGACAGATTTCCGCCGACGGCGGATCGCAACCAGTTTGGCGCGGCGATGGCCGCGAACTCTTCTACCTTGCCGAAGACAGCGCGATGATGAGCGTCTCGATCACTGTCGGTCCGGCGTTCGAGGCCAGTAAACCGCAAGTGCTGTTTCAGGCTCGCATCGGTGGATTGTTTGGCGTGCGCCATTACACGGTTTCCTCCGACGGGCAGCGCTTCCTGGTCGTCACGCAAATCCAGCAACAACCTGTGCAGCCAATCAACGTGATGGTCGACTGGCTGCAATCGGTCACGAAATGACGATGGCCTGGACGCCCGGCGCTCGTCTCGGAGTGTACGAGATCGTCGCGTCGATTGGGGCCGGGGGCATGGGCGAGGTGTACCGCGCCCGTGATACGAAGCTCGGTCGCGACGTCGCGATCAAAGTCCTGCCCGTGTCGCTCACGGGCGATCCTGATCGCCTCGCACGCTTTCAACGTGAAGCACAGGTCTTAGCTGCGCTGAATCATCCGAATATCGCGGCGATTCATCACGTCGAAGAGACATCTGACGGCCCCGCGATTGTTATGGAGCTGGTCGAAGGTGAGACGCTTGCGGATCGCATCGCGCGCGGACCGATTCCACTCGATGAGGCGCTGCCGATCGCCACGCAGATCGCCGAGGCACTTGAAGCAGCACATGAGCAAGGGATCATTCACCGTGATTTGAAGCCGGCGAATGTCAAAGTCACACGAGACGGGCGCGTGAAGGTGCTGGATTTCGGGTTGGCAAAGCTGGCGGAAGTGCCGGCGCAGGCGGTCAGCGGCTCAAATGCGCTTTCGATGTCGCCAACGATTACATCGCCAGCGCTCATGACCAGCGTCGGAGTCCTGCTTGGCACCGCCGGCTATATGAGCCCGGAGCAGGCCAAAGGTCTTGCCGCGGACAGGCGCAGCGACGTCTGGGCCTTCGGCTGTGTGCTCTATGAAATGTTGACAGGGCAGCCGGCATTTGGGGGCGACAGCGTGGCGGCCGTGTTGGCGCGCGTCATTGAACGGGAACCGGACTGGAATGCGCTGGGGGTGTCGGCGCCGCCACGTCTACGAGAGCTGGTGCGCGTCTGTCTCGAAAAGAATCCGCGACGGCGCCGCCAAGCGATAGGCGATGTGCGACTTGACCTCGAACACGCGGTTCTTGAACCCGCTCCACCCTCAACGACAGTCGAGGTGGTGCGTCCGAGTGCGCGTCGGATGTGGATTGCCACGACTGCGGTGGCGACGATCGCGGCGATCGTCACCGGCGCCGGTGTGTGGCTCGCGACACGGCCTGGAGCGTCCAACATCTCGCGGCTCGGGATCATGATGACTCCGACGGCCGCGCTCACGATCAACAGCAGCGATCGCGATTTGGCGATTACTCCTGACGGCTCCCGGGTCATCTATGTCGGGAACAACGGTCGCGAACTGTTCGTCCGTCCGCTCGACGCCCTACAGCCGGTGAGCCTCGTTACGGGAACGCCACGCGCCCCGTTTTTGTCACCCGATGGACAGTGGGTTGGATTCATTGACGCAACCACTGTGATGAAGAAGACGGCGGTCACTGGTGGGCCATCGGTCACGATCGCGACGCTCGACGGCGGATCGCGGGGCGCCACCTGGACACCGGATGGCACGATCATTTTCGCGACTAGTGCGCCGACGACGGGCTTGCAGCAAGTGTCGGTGGGAGGTGGGTCTACGACTGTACTCACGCGCCCCGACCGCACACGCGGTGAGAGCGATCACGTATGGCCGGAGCTACTCCCCGGTGCCCGGGCGGTGCTCTATACGATTTGGCCGTCCGTTGGCGGCGCCGACGCCGCGCAGATCGCCGTCTTTGATCGAAAGACGGGAACACAGAAGGTGGTGGTACGCGGCGGTAGCCACGCGCACTACATTGCCAGCGGACACCTTCTATACGTCGTCGGCAACACCGTGCGCGCGGTAGGATTCGATTTAGAAACGCTGGAAACTCGGGGAACAGCCATCCCGGTGGTTCCCGAGGTGGTGACAACCGCGACGGCGCCTGCCGGCGGAATGGATGCCGTCGTCGCTGCCAACGGCACGTTGGCCTACGTTCACGGAATCGGTCGCGTGGGTGCAGGACCACGGGCCCTCGTCTGGGTGGACCGGCAGGGTCGTGAAGAGGCGATCCCGGTGCCGCTTCGAGACTACTACGCACCGCAACTCAACCCCGCCGATGGCCGTATAGTGGTATCGGCTTTCGATAAGGATGTTGACCTCTGGGTCTGGGGCCCGGCGCGAAAGACCCTCACACGCCTCACATTTACCCCGGGTCTAGACATCTATGCGCTCTGGACTCCTGATGGTCGCCGGATCATCTTTAGCTCCGAGCGGGAAGGCGCACGGAATCTTTTTTGGCAGGCGGCAGACGGCGCCGGTGAGGCCGAGCGGTTAACCCATAGCCCCAACACACAGTACTCGACTGCGGTGTCGCCCGATGGAAGTCGGCTCATCTTTACCGAGACGGCGCCAGCCAGCGGCGAGGATGTGATGGAGGTGGAATTAACAGGGGATCACACTGTCACCCCGCTCGTCCAGTCCACATTCGCAGAGCGGAACGGCATCCTGTCGCCGGATGGTCACTGGCTGGCGTACGAGGCGAATGATTCAGGACAAGTCGAGATCTACGTGCGACCGTATCCCCACATCAACAGCGGCCACTGGCAAGTGTCGACTGGCGGCGGCACGCGACCCGTCTGGGCACGAACTGGCAAGGAGTTGTTCTATATATCACCTGCGGGGGGCATCATGCGGGTCGGCGTTTCGTCAGGTACCGCTTGGGCGACCACGACGCCGTCGACCATCGTCAAGGAAGGATATACAACGACCCTCGGCGCCTTTCTCGGCCGAAATTACGACGTCTCTCAAGATGGGCAACGGTTCCTGGTCGTCAAGACTCCAGACGATCCGAATGCCGCGCCGCCGGAGCTAGTCGTCGTGCAGCACTTCGACGAAGAGCTGAAGCGCCTCGTGCCGGTCAATTGAAGCCGGCTGGGCGGCAGCACCACTAGGCGAGGATGCCGGAGTCCATGTGTGCCTTAGGGTCCTTCAAGTCGTGCTTGGGCGCGGGGCTCGCGTCAACGAGTCCAAGGAGAAGCATATGAGCAACAGGGCTCCAAGTGTCTGGTTGATGGCGGCTCTCTGTCTGTGCGTGGCGCCTCATTTACTGGCCGCACAAGCCCCTGCCGAACTGGTGCCGGGAGAGGAGTTCACGGCGGGGGCAAATCTCATGCAGAAGAACGTCAAGGCGCAGGGCGCTGTCTTCGTGCCCGATGAGGCACGTCCTGTACGTGCTGTGATCGTGTTGGTCGAAGCGTGGCCGGGCGCTGATCGCGGCGTGTACGACACCAGCGGACGCAAGCTTGGTGAGTCCGACGTTCCTCCCCGCTTGGCGCGTCCGGGAGGCGCGCCTCCGCCGGCTGAGCCCGATTTAGCGGTGGGGCGGTTCCGCGACCAAGTCTGGCGCCGATTGTCGCAGACGTGCAGGTGTGCGCTTCTGCATCTCAGATTGGGGACCGTTCGTCCTGAAGCTGACGCCGGTCTTGCAGCAAATGGTGTTGTTATCCGCAACGGTGTATCGGATCGTGTTGTACGGACTGCGTCGGAAGGCGGTGCGGACGCACTTCTCGTGATCCTTAAACGGCTCGGAGAAGATTCGGCGCACAGGGAACTGAAGGATGCGCCCTTGCTCTTTTGGGGATGGTCTGCCTCCGCGACCTTCGGGACGACGTTCGCCGAGCTCTATCCCGAGCGCACCGTCGCCTTCGCTCGCTATCACGGACACCTGCGCGGACTCTCAGTAAACATGAACGTCCTGCGAACCATTCCTGCGCTGCTCATTGCGGGTGGGAAGGACGAAATTGCCGGGACGGAGGACGCTGAAACGTTTTGGAAGGCGGGACGCTCAGTCGCGGCGCCGTGGACTTTCGCCGTCGAGCCCGAGGCGCCGCACGGGAATGAACAGAGTATCGTGTCCAGCCACGCGTTGATTATTCCGTGGATGGCAGCCGTCCTGGGTCAGCGTTTAGCGCACGATGGGAGGCGGTTGCAACCGGTCACCGAAACTGGCGGGTGGCTGGGAGATAGCCGCACTGCCCAGGTCGCGCCGTACACCACATTTGCCGCTTCAAAGCAGGTAGCAAGCTGGTTGCCTGACGAGGCTACTGCGCGCGGGTGGCAAACTGTGACATCCGAGCGTAAATGATCGTGTTGCCTCGTTACCGTCGCCGATCACCCCCGTTCTCAATTGGCCGAGGGTGTTGAAGAAATGACGCTCGCGATTGGCACTCGCATTGGATCCTACGAGATCCAGTCCGCAATTGGTGCCGGCGGCATGGGCGAGGTCTATCGCGCCACCGACACGAGCCTCGGACGCCATGTCGCGATTAAGGTCTTGCCGGAAGCTTTCGCCACCGATCCTGATCGACTCGCTCGCTTCGAGCGCGAAGCCAAAACTCTCGCTGCGCTGAACCATTCAAACATCGCGCAGATTTACGGCCTGGAACGATCAGGGACTGCGCCGGCCTTGGTGATGGAGCTCGTCGATGGCGAGACGCTCGCAGATCGAATAGCGCGTGGCCCGATTCCGATCGACGATGCGCTCCCAATCGCCAAACAGATCTGCGAAGCGCTCGAAGCGGCGCATGAGCAGGGAATCATTCATCGGGACCTGAAGCCCGCAAATATCAAGGTGCGACCAGACGGCACTGTGAAGGTCCTGGATTTCGGGCTCGCCAAGCTCGCCGAATCGCCCGCCGCAGCGGCGACGAGCCCCTCACCGCTGTCCCTATCGCCGACGATGACCTCGCCCGCCATGATGACAGGTGTCGGCGTGCTCCTCGGCACTGCGGCGTACATGTCGCCGGAGCAGGCCAAGGGCAAACCGGCGGATAAGCGGAGCGACACTTGGGCGTTCGGCTGCGTGCTCTACGAGATGCTCACGGGCAAGCGCGCCTTCGAGGGCGAGGACGTCAGCGACACACTGGCCGCGGTCTTGCGCGGTGAACCGGATTGGAGCGCGTTGCCGCGCGCATTATCGCCCGCGCTGGCCACGATGGTCAGACGCTGCCTGGAAAAGGAAATACGCCGCCGAATCGCTGACCTCTCGACCGTACTCTTCCTCCTGAACGAAGCGCACACCTTCACATCAGGCCCTGCCAGCGTCGTACGTCCGGGCATCATCAAACGCCATCGGGTGGCGGCGGCGGCAGCGCTGATCGCGATTGCCGCGATCGCGATTCTTGGCGCCGCCCTTTCGTTTCGACGAGAGGCCACCTCCGGGTCGACCAGTTCCCCGATTCGAATGACGACTGCGTTGTTGCCCAACGCGATCGGTGAACTGGAGCGAGGCACCGTGATCGCGCTTTCGCCCGATGGCGGCACATTGGCGTTCGTGGCGGAGCGCGACGGCGGCCTATCGCAGCTCTACGTTCGCAAATTCGATCGGCTCGATACCGTTCCGCTCGCCGGCACCGAAGGCGCCCACAATCCGTTCTTCTCACCGGACGGTCGATGGATTGGCTTCTTCGCGAACCCGAAGGGTAACTTCAATGGGCTGCTGAAGAAGATCCCGGTCGACGGGGGCATCGCGACGACGATCTGCGCCGCCGTCTACGGTCGCGGCGCAACATGGGCACCAGACGGGACGATCGTGTTTGCACCGGGCAGCGCCCCCGGGACAACGTTGATGCGCGTGTCGTCGAGCGGCGGCGATCCGCAGGCGTTCACGAAGCTCAGTCCCGGCGAGCTCCTTCAGCGATGGCCGCAACTGTCACCATCGGGCCGCGCGTTGATCTACATGAGCAGCGCGCTCAGTGGCGACTACAGCGATGCGAGCCTCGTCGTCGTGCCGTATCCGACGGGCACGCCAAAGGTTCTGGTCAAAGGGATGAAGGCATGGTTCATGGCGGGACATCTCCTGTTCGTGCGGAACGGGACGATGTTCGCCGCGCCCTTCGACGAGCAGCGGCTCGAATTGACCGCTTCACCTGTGCCTGTCGCGGAAGGGATTGCCATCAACGAGTTCGTCGGAACCGTTCAAGCCGCAGTGTCAGGCAGCAGCACGCTGGCGTACGTGAATGCAGCTGACGCCGCAAGCGTAGCGCCGATCCAATGGACTGACAGCACAGGGAAACTCACGGCGCTGCGTTCCATTCCCGCCGATTGGGGAAGCATCGCGTTCTCCCCGGCGGGCGACCGCCTGGCTATGGATCTCGCCGAAGGAGCCCGTCGCCATATTGTCGTTTACGACTGGACGCGCGATGTGATGACGCACGTCACCGTTGATGATTCCGACGATCTGAACCCAGTGTGGAGCCCGGATGGTCAACGAATCGTCTTCACGTCCAAGCGCGACGACCGCATCACGCCGCACTTGTATTGGCGGCGCGCCGACGGAACCGGTCCGATCGAACGGCTGACGCGCGGCCCGCTGTCGGAGTACCCGTCCTCGTGGCACCCGAGCGGCAAGTACCTCGCTTATACCGTTCTCAATCCGAAGACGACCCAGGACATCATGATTCTCCCCCTCGAAGGCGATGAAGCATCGGGGTGGAAACCCGGCGAGCCTCGCGTGTTCCTGAACAATCCGGGCAACGACGGCTCACCGGCATTCTCTCCGGACGGGCACTGGATTGCGTATTCGACGAGCGGTGAAGTTTATGTCCGGCCGTTTCCCGGACCAGGCCCGCAGGTGCAGGTCTCGAACGGTGGTGGGTATCCCACCTGGTCGAGCGCACGTCACGAGCTGTTCTACGCGAACCTGCGCGAAGGACGGATCATGGTGGCCTCGTACACGTCGGATGACAACATGTTCCGTCCCGAGAGACCGCGTCCATGGTCGGACCGCCGCTACGACTTCGGCCGCACGACGGCGCGGCTGACACATTTCGGTCTGCATCCCGATGGCAATCGCTTCGCCGTCGCGGTCCCTGATGAAGCTGCGACAACCAAGACACAGGACGTCGTGTTCGTCTTCAACTTTCTCGACGAGTTGCGCCGGAAGACATCCGTTACCACACCATGACGCCTGAACGCTGGCAGCAGATTTCACGGGTCTATCAGTCGGCGCTCGAACATACGCCGGCGGCGCGCAATGCGTTTGTCACCGAGGCGTGCCGCGACGATTCGGATTTGCGGCGCGAAGTCGAGTCGCTCCTCGCACGCGAGCACGCACACGTGCTGGTCGATCAGCCGATTGAGGTCGCAGCCGCGGCTGTCGTCGATGACGATCGTGGCCTGCAGCCGAACGAATGCCTCGGACCGTACCGCATCGAGCGCCTCATCGGTGCAGGTGGAATGGGGCAGGTGTATCGCGCCGTCGACACGCGTCTCCAGCGCACGGTGGCACTCAAGGTGCTGCCCTCGACGCTTGCTCGCGACCCGCAGTTCCGAATGCGCTTCGAGCGCGAAGCGCACGTCCTTGCCTCGCTGAATCATTCCAACATCACCTACGTCTACGGTCTGGAGCAGGCGCGCGATGCGCAAGCGCTCGTCATGGAGCGGTGTCGCGCTGAACATCTATGAGGTCGTCAATGGCGCTGTCCCTCGACACGCGGCGGGTGCGCGACGTCACCTTCGTGAAATGCTCCGGTCGCATCGCCGCAGGCGCTGACTGTTTCGCGCTGCAGCAGCAGATCGAGCACGTCTTACCACGCGAGGCGAAAGTCGTCCTCGACTGCAGTGCCCTCGAGTCGATCGACAGCAGCGGCCTCGGACTGCTCGTCCGCTGGCTGACGCGCACGCAGACGCTCGGCGGCAACCTGGTTCTCTACGCGGTACAACCGCGCGTTCGCGAGGTGCTCCGGGTGACACGCCTGGCACCATTCTTCCAGCTCGTCGACATCGAAGCGGCCGCGGTCGATGCGTTCCAGCATCACACCGTCGCTGCGGCGGCGCAGGGTATCGGCACAGACGTGTTGTGCGTGCATAACTCGTCGAACGTGCTGACCTTCGTCGGCGAGTCGCTCAGGCAAGCAGGTTATCGCGTCACGACAACCGCGAGTCTGAGCGAAGCCGTCATGCTGATGCAGGCGGCGAGTCCGAGAGTGGTAATTGTGGCGACGGCGTTCAGGACAAACAGAGATACGAAAGCCGCTGAGACATTCAACGCCCTCCTCAGCGATCGCGTCGTCATTGACCTGCCAGAGACCTTTGCGTCAGACGATGCAGGCGCCGCGGGGGCAAAACTGTTTGCGGAAGTGCAGCGGCTGATCGGGAGCCGCGTGTAAGCCGACCCGCCGATCCGGTCGCGCAGCGGAGATGAGCCGAGGTTTGAGGAATTGCTGATCCCATGTCGGTAACGACCGGTGCTCGCATCGGCGCATACGAGGTGCTCGCCCCCATCGGACGCGGTGGCATGGGCGAGGTCTACCGCGCACGCGACGCACGACTGAAACGCGACGTCGCTCTGAAGATCCTGCCCGAGTCGTTCGCCTCCGATCCTGATCTGCTGGCACAATTCCGACGCGAAGTGGAAGTCCTGGGTGGCCGCGACGCGGCTGGTCACACGCAGACGTGAGGCAGTTGTGAAGTTGACATCGGACCAGTTACGGTTCTTGTTCGAGTACAACCTGTGGGCCGACCGGCGGACGCTTGACGCATGCGCCGCGCTGACCGACGAACAGTTCACGCGCGACCTGGGATCGAGCTTTGGCTCCGTGCGGGACACGCTGGCGCATCTCTACGGTGCCGAATGGCTGTGGAACGAACGCTTCCACAGCCGACGGCCATCCGGTCTTCCTCCGGCGTCGGCGCTCGGGGATCTCGCGGAGGTTCGGGCCAAACTGGAAGAGATGGATCGCTACTATGTCGACTTCGTCTCCTCCCTCGGTTCACCGGAGCTGGACCGGATCATCTTCTACACGAACCTGGCGGGCGAGTCGTGCGCCGATCCGCTCTGGCAGGCGCTGCATCAGCTCTCGAACCACGCAACCTATCATCGCG
Source organism: Vicinamibacterales bacterium (assembly GCA_035764385.1). Classification (GTDB taxonomy): domain Bacteria; phylum Acidobacteriota; class Vicinamibacteria; order Vicinamibacterales; family UBA2999; genus Gp6-AA40. The sequence goes on along the minus strand of DASTZI010000245.1, from coordinate 2,516 downwards.
GGCAGGTCGTGACGCTGCTGCGGCAGTTGGGCGTGAAGGGCGTGTCCACAGATCTGATCCGCTTCTATCATGGGCGGACTGTCGGCACGCCCACTTGAGATCGTCGCGTCACAAACTCCTGGTCCTCGCTTCGGCCCTTACGAGACTAGCGTCGTTCTCACTTCATTTTGGCCTGCGCCTTCCGTCGTCGGTCCGGAGCGGTTCATCACACGGATAATTGCGGCAGTTCGGAAAATATTGAATCGCGATTGATGGAATACGGCGGGTCGGTGTTATCCCGTGAAATGGGTTCGGCCGCCGGCGTCTAGTCCAGTGCGAGTTGCAGACATGATCACGAATGGAGTGGCTCAGGTCTCCGTTCAGGGAGAATCCATCGCGTATCGCTACTCGGGCCGGGGAGCCGCACTCGTTCTGCTTCATGGCTTCACGCTTGACTCTCGAATCTGGCGCCGGCAACTAGAAGACCTGTCTGATCAATTCATGGTGGTGGCCTGGGACGCACCGGGCGCCGGAGCGTCGTTTGACCCACGGGCAACATTCGCGATGACCGACTGGGCGCAACACCTAGGCCGCTTCCTCAACGTTATCGGCATCGAGCGTGCGCACGTCCTGGGAATGTCCTGGGGTGGTGTACTGGCGCAGGAGTTCTATCGGCTGTACCCCGCTCGCACTCGCAGCTTGGTCCTGGCCGGGACTTATGCGGGTTGGAAAGGCTCGCTATCGCCTGACCTTTGCAGCGAACGCCTTGCCGCGAGCGTGCGCGGCGCAGCGCTGCCCGTCGAAGAATTCGCGCCGCAGTGGATTCCTGGCTTGATCAGCGAAGTCGCATCGCAGGACGTCCGCGACGAACTCGCACGGATCGTCGCCGACCTTCACCCGCTCGGTTTCCGGATGATGGCTCGGTCACTCGCCGAGACGGATACAAGGGATCTACTGGCCCAGATTGACGTGCCGACGCTGCTCGTCTGGGGCGACGACGACCGGCGGTCGCCTTGGCAGATCGCAGAACAGCTTCTGGACGGCATTCGCGCGTCCGAGCTGGTGGTGATTCCGAAGGCAGGCCACGTCGCGAACATGGAGCAGGCGGATGCATTCAACGCGCAGGTTCGGCGTTTTCTCAACGGACTAGCCGATGATAACGACAGCGACCGGCGTTAGAATTCGCGGCATCGCTACAACATGCCGCTGAGTGCCGGCGCCCGGCTCGGGCCCTATGAGATTGTCGCCGCCGTTGGCGCCGGCGGGATGGGCGAGGTCTACCGCGCCCGTGACACTCGTCTCAAGCGCGATGTTGCGCTGAAGATCCTGCCGGCGTCATTCGCGTCTGATCCCGACAGGCTGGCGCGGTTTCAGCGCGAAGCTGAAGTCCTCGCGTCCTTAAGTCATCCGAACATCGCTGCGATCTTTGGTCTCGAAGAGAGCGACGGCAGCCGTGCGCTGATCATGGAATTAGTTGAAGGCGAGACACTCGCGGATCGGATCGCGCGAGGGCCGATTCCGATCGACGAGGCGCTGCCGATCGCCAAGCAAATTGCCGAGGCACTCGAGGCGGCACACGAACAAGGCGTCATTCATCGCGATCTGAAACCAGCCAACATCAAGGTCACGTCGAGTGGGACAGTCAAGGTGCTCGACTTTGGCTTAGCGAAGCTGGCTGAAGCGCCCGCGGTAACAACGTCGACCAACTCGTTATCCATTTCGCCGACCATCACGTCTCCCGCGATGATGACTGGCGTTGGTGTGTTGCTCGGGACGGCGGCCTACATGTCGCCGGAGCAGGCGAAGGGGAAAGCTGCTGACAAGCGGAGCGACATTTGGGCTTTTGGTTGCGTCCTGTTCGAGATGCTGACAGGGAAGCGCACATTCGAAGGCGAGGACGTGGCGGATACGCTGGCGAGTGTGCTGCGGGCGCAGCCCGATTGGCAGTCTCTGCCAGCCGACTTGCCTTCTCCCATCGCCGCGCTGCTATCGCAAAGCCTGCAGAAAGATCGTCATCAGCGGCTTGGTGACATCGCGGCCGCATCATTTGCATTCCGTATGGGCTCGAGCGTCGCGACACCCGTACGTACGCCAGCCAGACATCGTGCGATCCCTCTTGTGGTCACATGCGCCATCTGTGCCGCGATTGCCGCCATGTCAGCGTGGCGTCTTAAGCTCCCCGCGCCAACTTCACCTGGTCGCTTCGAGATACTCCTAGCCTCGGGGCAGGAGTTCTCGGTCGCGGCGGCGAGCCGTCGGCTGATCGCGATGTCACCGGACGGTTCGCAGATTGCCTACGTTGGCAGCTCAGGACTCTACATCCGCCCACTCGCGTCGCTGGCCGTGCGTCGTCTAGTCGCGACCGACGACCAGCAGGCGATTCAGAATCCGGTGTTTTCACCTGACGGACAGTCGATCGCGTTCTATTCAGCCTTCGATCGCGCCCTCAAACGTGTGTCTGTGACCGGCGGCGCCGCGGCCACGCTGTACTCCAGCGAAGCGCCGAATGGGATCGAATGGAGTGAGGACGGCATTGT
>DASTZI010000244.1:0-6704 GCA_035764385.1 Vicinamibacterales bacterium | reverse complement strand
CTTGTCCGCGCTCGTCTCGAGCAAATAGCCCGCGACACCCATCAGGGCCAGCACGATGACGACCGTTCCACCCACAATCAACACGAGACCCATGGGAAATGATTATCGTGCCATCACGCGTCGGCCGAGCAACCGCAACTCCTTCCTCTGGAGCCGCTTGTGCCCGGCCGGAGAAGCAAGTTAGGATTCGGCGCTTTCAGCCGGAGACGATGATGCTGCGACGAGACTTCTGTAAGGCGCTGCCGGCGCTCGCCACACTCCCGCTGTTTCTGCCGCGAGCGGCGTCCGCGGCGCACGTGAAGATCACCGATGTCCGCCTGATCAAAATCCGCCTGGTGAAAGACATGGGCATCGTGCCTCGCCGCGTGGGTGCCACCGGCGGCGGGCTGCCGATCACCATTGGCGGGTTCACGATGACCGAAGTTCACACGGATCAGGGGCTTGTCGGCCTCGGCCCGGGCTTCGAGCCGCAATATCTCAAGGGGGTCCAGAACCTCCTTGTCGGCAAAGATCCGTTCGATATGAACCGCCACGCGGCGGCCCTCTACGCACCGTACCGAGACTGGGGGGCGCCCGTGGAAATTGCCCTCTGGGATTTGCTCGGCAAGATCGTCGATCAGCCGTTGTACAAGCTCTGGGGTGGGACGCGAGACAAGGTCCTGCCGTACGCCGCGATGTGGGGCGTCGGCACCCCGGAAGAGCGTGCCGACATGTCGGCACGGATCAAGTCCGAAGGCTGGAAGGCGATTAAGCTCCGCGCAGGGTTCACCACGTTGCGCGACGACGTGAAGGTCGTCGAGTTGGTCCGCAAGACCGTGGGCGATGACTTTCATATCCTCGTCGATGGCAATAAGGCGCCCGGGGACGCGGACGCAGCGGGCGACGATCCGACCTTGTGGAATTTCAAGCGCGCCGTGGACACGGCCCGCGAGTACCAACGCCTGAAGGTCTACTGGCTCGAAGAACCGTTACCACGCTATGCGCTGAAGATGCTGGGAGAACTCAATCGCCTTGTGGAGATGCCGATGGCCGGCGGCGAGGCGAACTGGGGTATCCATGAGTTCAGAGATCTGCTGGACGAGGGGTGTTTCGACATCCTGATGCCGGAGGTGATGCGGCTCGGTCCGGCGATGTCCAGGGACATCGCCGTGTTGGCAGCCGCGGAAAACAAACAGGTCTCGCCGCACGGAGCGACCTACGAACGGCGTCTGGCCAACCTCTGCACCTGCCACCTGGTGGCGTCGATCCCGAACGCGCCGATCGTGGAACTGATTCACGAGCCGCCGATTGGCGACATCTTCAACGGCTGGTCGATTTTCGAAAATGCGCCGTCGCTCGGCAAGGACGGCTACATCACGATGCCTCAGGGGCCAGGTCTCGGCGTGACGCTGCGACGCGACTTGATCGAACGAACGTAACGCGGAGGACATCCGCACTCACCATCGGCACTCACCGCCACCGATGCCGAACTGATCGAGATCAGACTGGTAGGCTCGAATCTCCTCGGGCCGTCCCTAGAATCCGTACTTGATCCCGAACTGCAGGATCCGGGGATCGCCACTGATCGACTGAATGCGGCCGAAGTTGCCGGAGCTCAGCGTCAGGATCGGGTTCCCCCAGTTCATGGTGTTGAAGAGATTGAATGCCTCGAGCCGGACCTCCAGCAGTCGCGTGGTCGTGAAATTAAAGAGTCGCGACACGGCAAGGTCCGTCTTCCACGCGCCCGGCCCCTTGATGCTGTTACGCGGATGGTTGCCGAACGTACCGGGCGCCGGATTCGCGAAGGCTGCGCGGTTCAGGTAGTTGTTCAGCGTCTTGTCGCCATAGACGTCGTCGGACACCTGATCGACGCGATCGGCCAGACCGTTGAATCCGGTCACGCCGGTCGTCACGGTCAGCCACGAGCCGGACCGCGTGCTCACGATGCCAGAGAACTGCCAGTCCGACGCGAGCGTGCGCAACGCGGTGCTGCTGAACTGCGGTGTCTGGTACCCAATCGTGAAATTGGTCAGATGCGTCTGGTCGTAATCGCAGTGACCACGGTCGTAATCGATGTCGGCGGGATTCTGGTAGTCGCCGCCGCCTCCCGGATCACCGTCTCCAGCCCCGCCGCGGGCGATGCGGCCGCCCATGCAACGCCCCCAGGTCCAGTTGCCATTAAGGCGGATGCCGGTTGCTGTGCGACGCTGGAACGCCAGCTTCAGGCCGCGGTAATCCATCGTCGTCACGTCGGTCATCAGCGCCAGCGTGGACACGTACTGGCCTTCGCGGTAATTCTCCAACGACAGGACGCGCCGCTCGTTCAGATTGCCGGCGACCGTGCACGACGGATAGGACGTGCCGTTGAGGGTGCAGGGGCCTGTTCCAAGGTAGACCCCGGGATTCTGCTCGACGCTGCCGAGGAAGCGATCCGAGTAGCTACCCAGGTACGTCGCTGATACGCCCCACGCCGATCCTATCTGACGTTCAACGGTCACGTTCCACTGCTGCACGCGCGGGGAGTTGTTGTCCGGGTCAACCGCGCCAAAGATCCCAAAGGGGATGAAGGTCATGTCCTTGTTCGTCGCCAGCGGGAAGGGACTGCCGCCCGCCACGCCGCCGTACGGATCGTCGGCGCCGCCCGTCGGATTCGATAGGCTGAGGCGGTTGCTGTAGGGCGGGCCACCGGCCGCGTTCCACCACGTTTCGGCTGCCGGAAAGTCATAGGCGAGTCCGTACGAGGCGCGCACTGCCGTGCGGCCATCCCCCGACACATCCCACGCAACCCCAAGCCGCGGGCTGAAATTCAGCCACTGGTTCTTCATTCCAGATTGGCGGTCGAAGTTGGGATCGCCGTAATAGGTGAAGCCCGCCGGCGCCTTTGCGAACACGGTGCTTTTCGCGCCTTTCAGGAATTCATCGTGGCTGTAGTGCGCCACGGAGGTGTCGTGGAACTCTTCGCCTGTGTACGGCTCCCACCGAATACCGGCGTTCACGGTGATGCGGTCGGTCGCGCGCCACGCGTCCGAGGCATAGACGCCCTTGTACCAATGGTTGAAGGCCACTCCCACCTTATTGCCCTGCACAAACGTGCTGACGCGCCCCAGAAGGAAATCAGCTAATCCAAGGCCGGTGTTCTGGCCGTTGTAGGTGTACTGTCCGTTGCCTCTCGAATAGGCCCACATGTTCACGGTCCAGTACGCCAGGCTTGCGCCGACGCCGAGCTGGTGGCGGCCGCGCACCATCGTGAGCTCATCACTCACCTGGTAGGCATTGTTGTCGCCCGTGGCTGCGGTGGCCTGCGCCTGAGAGATGGTGAATCCACCAGTCACGGCCAGCTGCGTTTCGTGCACCGGCGAGTTGTTGTACAGCTTGGCGCCGAGATCAGACGGGGCAAAGAAGTCGTCGTTGAACCGGTAGACGGCCGTCCGGTTGAACGCCACTCGCATCGCGTTGACGGTATTGGAGCCCATGACCGTCGTCTGGCCCACGGTCAGCGACTGTGCCAGGTTGTCGATGTTGGGCCTCAACGCCGCCAAGGCGTTGCCGCCCGAGAGTTTGTAGCTCGAGACCTCGTCGTGCTTGGTCGCGATGTAGCGTCCGAATATCGAGTTGGCGGCGCTCAAGTGGTAATCGATGCGTGACACGGCCTGCCATTGATCGCGCTGCTGCGGCAGCCCGAACTTTGTTTCGCCGCATGGGTCGTCGGTCTTCGGCAGTTTCGCGGTGAGGTTCAGCGCGAGTTTGCTATAGAGCGAAGGATCGACCGTGTTGTTCACGAACGGGGCGCGGAGTGGGATCTGCCGTCCGAGGTTGCAGGCCGGCGAGGCGAACGCCGTGAAATCGCCCGCCATCATCGCAGCCGTCGGCACGTAGGCGATGTTGTCGGTCGGGTTGACGCGCGTATTCGTGCCCTGATAGCCGCCGAAGAAGAACATCCGGTCTTTGACGATCGGGCCGCCGGCCGTGCCGCCGTACTGGTTGCGGCGCAGGCCGTCGTCCATCCGCTTGCCATCGGGTCCAATGGCCGCAAACGGGCTGGTTGCATTGAATCGGCGATCGCGGAGGAACTCGAAGAGGTTGCCGTGCAGCGAGTTGGTTCCCGACTTGGTCACGGCATTGACGGCGGCGCCGGCGTGCATACCCTTGTCGGCGGAGAGGCCGCTGGTGGCGACCTGAAATTCCTGCAGCGCGTCCGGAAACGGAAGCGGCAACCCGCCGTCATTGCCGACATCGTTGTGCATGGCGCCGTCGAGGGTGTAGGCGATGCTCGAGAGCATGCTGCCTGCGACCGAGATCTGCACGCCGCCCTGGAACCCCTTGGTTGAGGGCCTGCCAGCCTGGAACGCGGCGCCCGCCAGGACGATCAGGTCGGTGACCTCGCGACCCTGCAGCGGCAGCGCCACTATTCGCTCCTGTTCAACGACATCGCTGATGCCGGCGCTCCGTACGTCCACCAGGGGTGCGGCCGCTTCCACCGCCACGGTCTCCTCGAGGTTGCCAACGGCGAGTACTGCATTGATGGTTGGCGTGGCGCCGACCCGCAGCACGATGCCCGTCTGCACGTAGCTCTTGAATCCCTGCAGGGAGACTTCGAGCTTGTACGGGCCAGTCGGCAGATTCGGTATGGTCCACGCCCCGGTAGCGTCGGTTGTCACCGTTCGCGTGAATGCGGTGTCGGTCTGCGTGAGGGTCACCGTCACGCCGGGCAGTACGGCTCCGCTTTCGTCCGTGACGCGGCCCGCAAGGGCGGCCGTGGCCTGGGCCCAGGCGACGCCGCCAAGCAACCCGAGACTCATTGCAAGAGCGATAGAGAAATTGCGTAGACGCTGGTTCATCACACAATCCTCGCGCACGCGCTGACGTGGTTTACATCGTGGGTATCCGGGACGGCCCGCATCCTACACCTAAACGCGCAACCAAGGCCTATAATGCGCCGGCACCGTTGGCACAGGGCGAACACGAATGCGGCGTGGGGCATTCCAAGACGACAAGGATGGCATCATGACAAAGAAACTGCGTCAGGCCTCGATGACGATCGGCGCGTTGTTCGTCTGCGCCGCGCCGCTCGTTGCGCACCATTCTTTCGCCGCCGAGTTCGACGGCTACAAGCCGATCGAACTGAGAGGCACTATGTCGAAGGTCGAATGGATCAACCCTCACATTCATTTGTTTCTCGACGTGAAGGACGCACAGGGGAAGGTCACGACCTGGGAGGTTGAAGGAGGACCGACCCGGCACATGCGGGATGCCGGCGTCACCAAGGCGAGCGTGGATGCCACGTTCGGGCAGAACATGCAGGTCTGGGGATATCCGGCGAGGAATGGTTCCCCGAGGGTGTTCCTCAAGACGATGTTCTTTCCCGACGGCCATTACATTGCGTACTCGAATCAACCGACCGACAACAGCGGCTTGGGTGAAATTCCTCGGCCGGCACAGCGTCGCTAGGAGGCAATCATGCGTGGCTTCGATTCCAAATCCCTGGCGCTCGCGGCGGTCTGCGTGATGTTGCTCGGGGCCGCTGCTGTTGCGCAACAGCCAGGCACCACGCCCACGCCGCGGCTGAATGGGCATCCCAACCTGAACGGGGTGTGGTACCCGTATGCCGGCCATCTCGCTCCGGACTCGTCGAAGAAGGGCGAGACGCTGCAAGATGGATCGATCATCGCGAGCTATGCGTACGAGCGGCGCTACAACCAGCAGCCTGCGGTGCAGGCGCCGCGACCTGCACGCGCACTGCCGCCGTACAAACCCGAGTTGCTGGCGAAGGTAAAGGACCTGAGCGATCGGCAGACGGAAGCGGATCCGTACACCTATTCGTGCAAACCGCCCGGGGTTCCCCGTATCGGGCCGCCGCACCAGATCGTTCAGGGCGACCGGGAGGTCGCCTTCATCTACTCGGATGTCAACGGCAACTACTGGCGGATCATTCCAACAGACGGTCGTCCGCATAACACAGAGTCCGACGCCTCCTACCTGGGCGACTCGGTTGGAAAGTGGGCGGGAGACACGCTGGTCGTGGACGTGAACAACTTCAACGATGACACGTGGCTCGGCAGGGACGGCTTCTTTCACTCGACCGCCCTGCACGTCACCGAACGGCTGACACGCCGCGGGGACACGCTCACGTACGAAGTCACCGTCGAAGATCCGAAGGTGCTGACGGCACCGTGGACGCTGCAGTCCCGCAGCCTGGAACTCTCGGATGAGCGCCTCGAGGAGGCACCACCGTGCAGGGATCTGGACCGACCGCACCTGACCAACGGCGACCATCATTGAGAGAGTAGGGATGTCTCGAGGCTGAAAAAGACGAAGGTGAATGTCGTGCGGAGACGAGACTTTTTCAAGACCCTGCCGGGTTTGACGGCGACGGCCGCGATGCTGCCGGCGCCGGCGCTGGCGGCACAGGCCGCCCGAGCGGGGCGGTTGCAGATCTCTGACGTTCGCCTCATCAAGATTCGTCTCATCAAAGACAAGGGATCCATCCCACGACGGGTGGACAAGATCCCCGCTGACACCGGCCCGTTGCCCATTCAGATCGGCGGCTTCACCGCCATTGAAATACACACGAATGAGGGCCTGGTGGGGATCGGGCCTGGCATCTCGCCGCAGGAGGTCGCGGGCGCGAAACGTACGCTCGTCGGCAAAGATCCCTGGGACATGAACAAACCAACAGGGGCGGAGGGGCGCAGCCTGAGCCCCGCGATCGAGATTGCCGTTTGGGA
>DASTZI010000243.1:0-2964 GCA_035764385.1 Vicinamibacterales bacterium | reverse complement strand
GTCGGAAGAACTGCACCTCGCCCGACGATCCCAACTACGGCGGGCTCGGCAAGGGCCTCTGTGACGAATTCACGCTGGACATCCCGTACCGCCCGAGCTGGAAGATGTCGGCGACCAAGGAGATTGGTTACGGCGTCAACGTCAGCATGGCGTTCCAGAACAACTCGAGCCCGGTCAGCTCGAAGACCATGAATGTCACGCGCGGCAGCACGCGCTATCCGGCGAACTGCCCGTCGCCTTGCCCGGCCAACGAGATCATCATGCCGACGACCGTGTTCGGCCAGTCGACGTTGACCTATAACCTCTTGTCGGATCGCCAGACGTCGGTCGAGCGCATCGTCCAGCTCGACTTGAAGGTGTCGCGCACGTTCCGCTTCGGTCATTACCAGGTGCTGCCGACGTTCGAGGTCTTCAACATCAACAACTCGGACGCGATCATCAGCTACGTCTCGACCAACGTGCTGTCGGCAAATTATCTGGTTCCGAACAGCATCATGCAGGGCCGGATGTACGGGCTCGGCCTGGTCGTGCGGTTCTAGTCGCGCAGATCTGATCGCCGCATCCCTTTAGAGGCGGTTCCCGCGCCGGGGCCGCCTCACTTTTTGTACCACGGAGATGAGATGAAGCGGCTGGCTGCTACCTAGCGTGGTAGCTTGCGCTCCACATACAGAGTATCGCCCTGCGGAAACAGGGCACTCGAAAAGGAGCAGCCAGCCATGGTCTATGGTGCCATCGATCTTCACATGCGGTATAGCCAAATTCGGGTAGTGGACGACCGCGGTGCGGTCCTGCGCGATCAGCGGATCCTGACGTCGCGCGAGCGATTGATAAAGGCGTTCGAGGGGTTCGGTTCGATGCGGATTCTGCTCGAGACCGGGACCGAAAGTGAGTGGGTCGCGCAGGCCCTCGAGCAGGCCGGTCACGAGGTCGTTGTCGCGGATCCGAATTATGCGCCAATGTACGGTGAGCGCCAGCGCAAGGTGAAGACCGATCGTCGCGACGTGGCGGCGCTGGCGGAAGCCAATCGCCGAGGCTGGTATCGCGCGACGCATCGGGTGTCGGCGGCGCAGCGCGCCACGCGGCAGCTGTTGCGCACGCGACGGCAGCTCGTGCAGATGCGCAGCGGCGCGGTGGCGCTGATTCGCTCACTGATCAAACAAGACGGTTATCGTTTGCCGTCATGTGGAGCCGAACGGGTACCGGCCAAGCTCGCGCCACTGACGCTTCCGGCGTGGCTCACGGCCGCAGTGACGCCCCTCGCGCGGACGATTGAGGCGGCGACGTGGGAGATCGCCGGGCTCGATCACGCCCTGCGTGCGCGCGCGAAGGCCGATCCCATCGTCGCGCGCTTGCAGACCGTGCCGGGCGTGGGTCTGATCGTGGCGCTGACGTTTCGGACGCAGCTAGACACGATCGATCGCTTCACGCACGCCGGCCAGGTCAGCGCGCTGATCGGGCTCGTCCCGCGCGAGGATAGCTCCGCCGACCGCCGGCATCGCGGCCACATTACCAAAGCGGGCCCGCGCGAGTTACGCAGCCTGTTGGTGCAGGCCGCGTGGGCGTGTTGGCGCAGCAAACAGAGCGCGTCCTTACGCGCGTGGGCGGAGCAGCTCGCCGCGCGGCGCGGCCGGCGGATCGCGGTGGTCGCGCTGGCACGGCGCCTTAGTCGCATTCTGTATGCAATTTGGCGCGATGGGTCGACCTTTGAAGGGAGCAAATTAGCGGCGGCGGCCTAAGACTGGCTGGCGTCGCGCCGGTGGCGAAGCCACGAGACGGTGGGGGGAGCGCGATTCGTGTCCTGATCACATCGATGATCGTCACGGAGATTAGCGCCACCCCACCGATGCGAATAACATGCTGCGCGGTGATCAGGAACGGTCACCAGGAAACGCGAATAGAAGGCCGCCCGGCTTCGGCTCACGGCCCCATGTAATCGCATCGTGGCTTCGGCGAGGACAACGACAGGGGAAGACAAATACAACTGAGTGGAGCTTGACTCTCAAGCGCCGCTTCATAGAAGACACGGAGTTGCGCAGAAAACTCTCCGTGTCTCTGCGTTCTCCGCCTCCTCCGTGTCCTCCGTGCGTCCTATTCGTCGCGCAAGGCTACATTTGGTGAGAGCCCTGCTGCCCGTCTGGCAGGCAACCAGGCAGCGAACGACGCGATGATCGCAAAGAGCAGCGCCATCGATCCGAAGGTCAACGGATCGGTGGCGCTCACTCCCACCAGCAACGTGGCCATGACGCGCGTCAGCGCGACGGCGGAGATCACGCCCAGCAGGATTCCTGCGCCGCTCAGGCGCAGTCCCTGTCCGACGATCAACTTCAGCACTGCCGAGCGCGTGGCGCCGAACGCCATGCGCACGCCGATCTCCGTCGTCCGCTGCCGCACGGTCGTGGCGAGCACGCCGTAGAGGCCGATCATCGCCAGGACCAACGCGACCACGGCGAAGGCGCCGATGAGGATCAGTTCGAATCGCGTCGGCGCGATGGCCTGATCGATGTAGGTCTGCCACGGCTTCACTTCCGTCAGCAGGAGCCGCTTATCGAGCTCGGCGATCGAGCTGCGCACGGTTGGGACCATCGCGTTCGGGTCACCGGTGGTGCGGACGGCCCAGCGGAAGGCGCCGCCGAATCCGCCGTAGCCGTCGGGAAAGAACATCCCCTCGCGGCCTTCATTCATCATCGTCGTGTGCCGCTGGTGGCGAACGCCGCCGATCACCTCGTAGGTTTCCGCCTCGTTGGTGATCACGCGCGCCAGCATGCGCTGGCCGACGGCGCCGCCGTTGGGAAACACGCGGCCGGCGATCATGTCGTCGATGATGATGACGCGCGCCTCTGGCCGGTTGTCGGCGGCGGTGAACGTGCGGCCGGCGATCACCGGCGTGCGGGCGAATTCGAAAAAGCCCGGCTGCACGAAAAACGACATCGCCTGCTGGAACTTCGCCGGATCGGACGCGGCTTC
>DASTZI010000242.1:0-10611 GCA_035764385.1 Vicinamibacterales bacterium | reverse complement strand
TCACCTGGGGCGACCATCTCACCTGGGGCGACCATCTCACCTGGGGCGACCATCTCACTTGGGGTGACCATCTCACCTGGGGCGATTAAAGGCGTCCACAGCGGAAGCTTCGAAAATATCGAGGAAATAATGCGAAAGCTAATCATTTGGGGAGAGTAGCCGATACCTAAGACGGCGCAGTTCAGCGCCGATCATGAACCCAGACCAGCGCCTGTCACGACTTGGACTCGCGTACGTCGCTAGCGTAATTGCATGTGGCGTTGCGGTCACAGGTTACGCGTTGTTCGCTGTCATAACCGGCCCCGTTCCAAATCAATGGTTGGTTCTTGCAGCGCTGACTCTGCTCACCGGTTCGTTTTCGATCAAGGTACCGTCAGTCGAAGCGCGATTCTCGGTATCCGACGCTTTCGTTTTCGCCTGTGTTTTTCTCTTTGGACCCTCGCCCGCGACCGTAATCGTTGCAATTGATTGCTTAGTAATCTCGGTCTGGCGCCATCGAAGCAGATCGACGCTTCGCCTTCTATTTAACGTGTTCGCAGTGGCGCTTTCGATATGGGTCTCGTCTCAAGCGTTCTACTGGATCATCGGCGTCGCGCCCGGCCATCTGAATCAGTTACTGCCGCTTGAAAGACGACTCTGGCCGCTGTTCGCGCTTGCAGCCTCTTACTTCCTGCTCAACACTTGGTTGGTCGCTTTCGCCCTTGCGTTCGAAAAACGGGAGAACGCGTTTGTATTGTGGCGACGAAATTTCCAATGGTTTGCGCTGAACTATTTCGGGGGAGTTTCGGTTGCAGCGCTGCTGGTGTCGTACACGCGGTCCGTTGATATCAGTGCTATTGCAATCATTCTTCCGATTCTGCTTATCACCTATCTCACGCACCGTACGTCGCTCGGTCGAATCGAGGATTCGAAACGTCATGTCGAGCAGCTCAGCGATCTCTATCTGTCCACGATCGAAACCCTGGCGATGGCCGTCGATGCGAAAGACCAGATAACACATGGCCATATTCGTAGGGTGCAGGTCTACACGATCGAACTGGCGAAGCGCCTCGGAGTAAGGGACGAGCGGCAGCTCAGGGCCATCGAGGCAGCGGCGCTCCTTCATGACATGGGTAAGCTCGCGATTCCCGAACATATATTGAACAAGCCCGGGAAGCTCACAGATGCCGAATTCGACAAGATGAAGCTCCATGCCGACATCGGTGCCGATCTCTTGTCCGCCGTTAAGTTTCCTTATCCCGTTGTGCCGATCGTCCGGCACCATCATGAACACTGGAACGGAAAAGGCTATCCTGCCGGAATATCAGGGACAGACATTCCGCTCGGTGCTCGGATCCTGTCAGTGGTCGATTGCTTCGACGCGCTCACTTCGGACAGGCCATATAGGCCGCGACTCACGAACGAAGAAGCATTCGCAACAATTCTCCAAGGTAGAGGCACGCTCTACGATCCCCTAATAGTTGACACCTTCATCAAAGCGCACCCACAAATTGCGCCGCTCGCGTTCAAGGCCGGCACTGAATCGACCAGTTTGATTGACGTCGCCGCCGTCTCGAGCGAACGGACCGCTCCCCATCCACTGCACCGCATTCGGGTTAGCGCAACGGAAACGTCCGTCCTCGAGATGTATGGCCGCGCGATCGCCGATTCGAACACTGCATCCGAAGCAGTGGATGCCGCATCTCAATGTTTGCGCAAACTCTGCGCAGCCACGGTATTTGCGTTCTTTCGCTACGACCGTAATCGTGATCTGTTGACGTGCCAATATGCGTCGGGTGATAAGGACGCGATGCTGACAGGCCTGAGCATCGCAATGGGTACCCGCGTCACCGGATGGACGGCGGCCACACGACGGTCGTCGATCAATGCAAACGCGGCCCTCGACTTGGCGAATCTTGCAGACTTTTTTGATCCGCCATTGCGAAGCGTTCTGTGCGTCCCGATGACAGATGGCGACCAGGTGATCGGTGTTTTTACGGCGTATTCACACAAGAGCGAAGCATTCAGCGAAAGCCAGACATACGCTTTCGAGCAGATAGCTGCCGCACTAAGCCGTAGACTTCGATTGGTTTCTGAGGTAGATCCTTCCCGCCAACTCGTATTCCATCCACGCAGCCGCTGAAACCGCCCAGCATGGCGATATGCCTCAGGGATGGGCCGAATGACGTACGAACATTGCCTCCAGTTGTTCCGCAAAGGCCAGCTTCGGAAATTGATCCAGGCGATAACCGACGGTCGACGTCTGCAGGACATCGAAACAAACGTGCGTGTCTTGCTTGGTTACACACTTGCGATTGTTGGCGATACAAGTCTCGCTCGTTCAGTCGTAGAGACTGAACCGCCGCGACTCGCTCCGAATGTGAGATCGCAATTTGAGTGCGCCCTCGCGATCATCGGTTGGCGGGCCGGGGATGCAGACGCTGCCTGGAAACACTTCAATCTTGCGATTCATGCCGCTGTAGAGTCGAAGGACCTCGAACGAATAGCATGGGCCCATCTCCATTTACTGCGCTTTGCAGTAGACACCCGACCAGCGGATGCATTGACGGTGATTCTGCCCCAAGCTCGAAGTGCCGTGGTTCGAGCCGGCATTCCTTCATTGACCGCGTATTTGCATACGTGCGTCGCGACCATGGAAGGAAACTGCGGACGCATAGACGAAGCGTTACGTCATTGTGATCTCGCCGAATCGCTTCTTGAGCTGGAATCCAACGCCTGGGTTTTGGGAGTCACTCTCCTGAACAAAGGCTCGATTGCAATCGTCCGGTGCGAATTCGCCAAAGCTGCCAATTACTTTCACTCGGCTATTGCCCAAGTCGATGTGAATGGTAGCTCGCGGACGCATGCTGGTGCTGAGACAAATCTTGGCTACATCTACATGCTCACCGGCGAGTACCGCAAGGCCGAGGTAATTCTCAAACGTGTGCTCGAGAGGATTGCGGAACCAAATGCAGTTATCGACTCGACCGATACTCTCGCTCGCGTTTACTTAGGCCTCGGTAACCTGGATGAATGCGAAGCGACGCTACGCCGCTTAGACCTCGAAGACAACTCAGTGCACTACGCCAAGTATGCGACAAGGTGGACCGCGTTGACGAAGGCGCAACTGTTATTGAAAAGTCACAATTATCGTGGAGCACTGACGTGGCTTGAGTCGATGGAACGAAAAAGTAGCACGTTCCACGATCGTCCTTTTATGGCGGCCCTGCACCTTCATTCCGCGTACACATTGCATCGAATGGACAGAGGGCGTGATTGCGCGCGAAGGATTTTGAGTGCACATCTTGCCGGAATCCGAGAGAGAACCGAATTGCAGGGGCAGTTTCACTATACGTTGGCACAAATCGTCGCTAACGAGTCCTACCTTCTGTCCGCTGGGCTCGAGCAGCGCGGAACGCGTATCTGGTCAAGCCAAGGAATCGCCCCAACGCCACTCGAAATTAGAGACACAACAGAAACCAGCTCTAATTCGTCCAAAACACCTGAATTGGACGACACGCACACTGATCGCGTCCGTGCTGCGATCAACAGCCTCGCTGCTGCGTTTGATGTTGCCGCAAAGCCGACACTGTTGGCACGAGAGATCCTTCGGGCACTGGACCTTTCTGGCTACTCACGGCATTCCAGTGTTATCGAGACGACAGATTTGGTAACTCATGGAATCGACGACCGCCAGGGTCGGATTGTGTTTCCGTTAGCGGATACTGACGATTCACGAAAAACTTCGTACCTGCGCTGTGATTTACCGCGCTCAGCATCGGAAGCTGTCGCCCTGACTGACATTCTCCGAATTACTACTGCTGCTGTTGCACTCGAGCGAGCCCGGCGAGAAGAGCGCAAGCGAGCCGCGCTCTGGCCCTCTGACAGTAAAGTGGAGGACACAGGCGCCCTGTACGTGGCTGAGGAGATGCAGGCTTTGTTGGAGACCGCACGCCGCGTCGCCAGCGCCAACATACCGGTGCTCATCACCGGCGAAACCGGCACCGGAAAAGAGGTGCTCGCGCGACTGATTCACGGCTACTCGCCGCGATCCGCGAAAACATTCCTGCCCTTCAACTGCAGTGCGACACCGCGAGACATGCTCGACGCACAGCTGTTCGGGCATCGACGCGGCGCATTCACCGGAGCGACTGAGAATTTTCAGGGCGTGATCCGCGCCGCGACCGGAGGGACGCTGTTCCTCGATGAAATCGGCGAGAGCACGCTCGAGATTCAGCCAAAGCTCCTGCGCTTCCTCGAATCAGGCGAGGTCCATCCGATCGGCGAGACGCACCCTCAACGCGTCGACGTGCGCATCATTGCTGCGACCAACGCCGACGTCGATACACTCGTCGCGCAGGGCCGCTTCCGCGAGGACCTGTACTACCGGCTGAACATCGTGCGCCTGCACATCCCGCCGCTGCGCGAACGACGCGTAGAGATTCCGGTGTTCGCCAATCACTACCTGCACAAATACGCGAAGGAGATGCACAAAGGGGAACTGCGCCTCGCCGAGGAAACGATGGAGTATCTCGTGCTCTATCGGTGGCCGGGCAATGTCCGCCAGATCGCCAACGAAATGCGCAGGCTGGCCGCCCTCGCCGAGCATGGCGCGGTGCTGATGCCCGAGCACCTCTCGCCTGACATCGCTGCCTCCCGGCGCACGGTCCCGCCCGCAGAACGCGCCCTCGACGTCAGCGAAATCGTCGTGCGGATCGATCAGCCGCTCAGTGCTGCCACCCAGCACGTCGAACAGACGATGATCAAAGCGGCGATCGAGAAGACGAACAGCGTCGACGAAGCTGCCAAGCTGCTCGGCCTCTCGCGAAAGGGTTTGTATCTCAAGCGGCTGCGGTTCGGAATGGCCATCGATCGCACAAAGGACGACGGCGACCTACCGACAAAGCGCGTCCATGCGGGAATAGGCTGACGTTCACCCAGCGCAATTAGCGAGTAGGTCCTACCGCGGCGAAACGCTGTATCTTATGCGGGCCCGCAAACCATGCGGGCGGTTGATCGATCGGCCCAAATCGCGAGGTGGCGCTCATGACTGAGAATCGTCCATCGCTCTCACAGAATCGCCGCGAGTTCCTCCTGTTCATTGCCACCAGCACCGTCGTCGCTCCAGCGACGCGGGCCTGGGCGCAACAGCTGGTCGCGTCGCACGACGCCGTGCCGACCGCCGCCAAAGATTTCCTGCAGGTGATGGACTTCGAGGAAGCCGCCCGCCGCGCGTTGCCGCCGGCGCACTGGGGGTACATGGCCACCGGTGTGGATGACGACCTGACGCTGAAGGCGAATATGGAGGCCTTCAAACACATCGGCCTCAGGCCGCGCCGACTGGTCGACGTCTCGAAAGCGGATCTGAGCGTCGATGTGTTCGGCAACAAATGGGAGACACCGATTTTCGTCTGCCCGGTCGGAGGGCAGCAGGCGTTCTTCCACGAGGGCGAGCTCGCGACCGCGCGTGCGGCGCGAGCAAAACATCATCAGATGATTCTGTCGACGGCCACGAGCACGGCACTCGAGGAAGTCGCGAAAGCCTATGGCACGGCGCCCTGGTACCAGCTCTACATGCCGCGGACGTGGAGCGACACCGAGAAGCTGGTCAAGCGCGTCGAAGCCGCCGGATGTCCGGCGATGGCCTGGACGGTCGACCTGCTCGCGGGGCGGAACATCCCGACGGCGACTCGCTTCGAACGGCAGGACACGCGCAACTGCGTCACCTGTCACGTCAACGGTCGCGGCACGAGAGTCCACAGCCCGATGTACGACGGACTCAGCGATCCGCGCATCAACCCGCCCGAAGCAACATGGGAATACGTCGACCGCCTGAAGAAGCTGACGCGGATGAAATTGCTGCTCAAAGGGCTCGACAGCGCCGAAGATGCGAAGCTCGCCGTCGAGCACGGCGCTGACGGGATCATCGTCTCGAATCACGGTGGACGCGCGACCGAGACGCTTCGCGCGACCATCGATTGCCTGCCTGAAGTCGTCCAGGCGGTCGGCGGACGCATCCCGGTGTTTGTCGATGGCGGTTTCCGCCACGGAACCGACATCTACAAGGCGCTGGCGTCAGGGGCGCGTGGCGTCGGCATCGGCCGGCCGTACATCTGGGGTCTCTCCGCGTTCGGCCAGGAAGGTGTGGAGCGCGTGCTCGAAATCCTGCGCGCGGAACTGACGCTGACGATGCGTCAGATGGGAACGCCGTCGATTCGCGATATCACGTCCGCACGTCTGGCGCGGATGCAGACGACGTAACAACGGCGGCTACGGGACTTTCCCAGAGCGCGCTTTCGTCGAGGAAGCGATTGATCTTGTACTGGAGGTAGTAGATCGAGAAGAAGAACGTGAGCACTGACGAAGGCGTGAACTGCGCCCGAACACTTGCGCCGTGAGGAAGAACGGCCGTGATCTTCTCGTCCAGATGATCGGTGAGCATCGATCGCACCTTGAACGCGAGGGAGAGGTTCACCACACCCGCCGCAACAAGCATCACCTCCTGAGACAGCGAGCGGTATGGCATCACCAACGCGAGTGCATATACGCCAACCAGCGCGACAGGCGTTCGGAGCCCGAGTTTGATCGGAGAGTGAAGCGCATCGAGTCTCTTGCGCCGCCTGAGATACCAGAACGGAATGTATATCCCCGCCGTGCCCAATGAGATGAACACAAGATTGATGACCCTCGATCGTCTCAGCGGGAGCTGTGGTGTTGCGGTTTGAAGATCGGCGCTTGGACTCGAGCCGCGACGCTCGTCCACCGGTGAAATCGTTGGCTCGTCGTGCGCCGGGCCCGCCAGAGATCGCGGCCCCGGATGAAAGGGAGCATGACAGGCTTCACATTCGAGCGCGTAGTCGGCATTCAGCCATCCACACGCGACGCACGACCACCGGCCCTCCGGTTGCAGGCGCTTTCGTCCTGGAATGAACCGGACGTACAGAACCACGGATGCAAGCAAGACCCACGGCGTAAGGTACGCGGCAGCTTCCAAGACGAGGCGTGTACGCCGGACATCTTCAACCGACGCAGCCTGCAGGAGCCGCCCGCCCAGCACGGATCCCGCGAGCCAGCCGAGCACCGCGACTCCTCCGAATAACCATGGCGATGCGCCGCGCGTTCGCGCCATCCGAACGATTCCGACGACCGCGACAACCAAGATGAAAAGACCCATCGGTGCCGCCTTTCGCAAGTGGTTCCAACCGACTGGAAAATTCGTGGAAGGTGGGCGGATGGTACCATCGCCGCCGGCCTTCTTATCGAATACCCGTATCGAACGTGAGGCGCACGACGGTCAGCATCCCGTTGTCCGCAACCGTTACGGATTTCATCTGCGATGCGGGTGAGATGACGGGCGCATCGGTGTTCGGAACAACGATGTACGCCCCTGGCGCAAGGAGCACGGTGAACTGACCGGTGGCATCGGACTGAAACTGCGTGACGCGGCGGCCGTTTCGTTCGACGTTGAACGTCGCGCTGAATGGCGCGTCGCACGGCACGTCGACGCGGCAGACCGGCGTCACCGGACCGCGCATCATGACGCCCGTGAGACCCGTCGTTGTCGATGGCGATGGCGCTGCTGACGCGCACGCAAACATTGCCGCAGCGCTGCCGATGACGACAATGCGCAATGCTCTATGCCCCATGCTCAATGCCCAATGGGGTTCAATGCCCAGGTGATCCACCATCAAACCTGATACCGGAATCGACTTCTATGGCCATCCACTCTGGTTTGATCATCGCACCAGCGGCAAGAGCTCAACTTCATTGCGCACTGGGCATTCGGCAGTGAGCATTGAGCTTTTGAGGTACCATCCGCCACAGTCGGGATGAGGAGGAGCTGAAGTGAGCGGAGCGAGAAAATCGAAGAATCCGCGCCTCGAACGCCGCGAATTCCTGCAGAAAGGCGCGCTCGCCGGGGCGGCCGCCATCGTCGGATCGAGCGCGGAACTGACGGGACAAACATCCCCACCCGCCTCACCCGCCCCAACGACGCCGATCATGACCGCCGCTGGCGAGGCGATCGGACCCGGCGAGGTGCAGGTCCTCCGCGACAACCAGCGGAGCGGCTCCGACTTCATGGTCGACGTGCTGAAGACGCTCGGCTTCGAGTACGTCGCGGCCAATCCGGGCTCGAGTTTCCGCGGCCTGCACGAATCGATCATCAACTACGGCGGCAACAAGAGCCCCGAGCTGATCACGTGCATGCACGAGGAGTCGGCTGTCGCGATGGCGCACGGGTACTTCAAAGCCGAAGGCAAGCCGATGCTCGTCGCGGCGCACGGCACCGTCGGCCTGCAGCACGCGTCGATGGCGCTCTACAACGCGTGGTGCGATCGCGTGCCTGTCTACCTGGTAATCGGCAACTACAACGACGCCGCGGTGCGCCGTCCAGCGGAGTGGTATCACGGCGTGCAGGATGCCGCGCTGATGGTCCGCGACTTCACGAAATGGGACGACACCCCCTGGTCGCTCACGCATTTCGCCGAATCCGCGGTCCGCGCGTACAACGTGGCCGTCACGCCGCCGATGGCGCCGGTGGTGCTGGTGCTCGACGGCATCCTCCAGGAGGAGGGCGTCGATATCAACAAGCTCCCCGCGATTCCGAAGACGCCGATCCCCGCCGCGCCGCAGGGCGACTCTGCGTCGGTCGAGCAGGCCGCGCGAATGCTCGTGGCCGCCGAAAGCCCCGTGCTCGTCGTCGATCGCCTCGCACGGACGCCGAACGGAATGAAGCTGCTGGTGGAGCTCGCCGAGCTCGTCGGCGCGGGCGTCATCGATCAGACGAGCCGCATGAACTTCCCCACGCGGCATCCGCTCAATCAGAGCCTGCGCGCCGCGGCGGCCATTGGCGACGCGGATCTCATCGTTGGTCTCGAGGTCGCCGATTTCTGGGCGAGCGTCAACGCGCTTCGCGATCAGCTCCATCGCTCGACGCGGCGGATCGCCAAGCCTGGCGCCAAGATGATCACGATCACGACCGGCGATCTGTACGTCCGTGCGAACTACCAGGACTTCCGGCGGCTGCAGGACGTCGACCTCGCCATCGCCGCCGACGGTGAAGCCACACTGCCGCCGCTCATCGATGCGGTCAAGCGGCTC
Source organism: Vicinamibacterales bacterium (assembly GCA_035764385.1). Lineage (GTDB taxonomy): Bacteria > Acidobacteriota > Vicinamibacteria > Vicinamibacterales > UBA2999 > Gp6-AA40. Next base: position 1,530 of record DASTZI010000242.1, on the reverse strand, counting down.
GCCACAGCGGATCGCAAGCGCGCCATCCAGGAACGCGCCACCAAGCTTGCGGATGCGAACCGCGTCGCGGCGGATCGCGCGCGCGTCAACGCCAGCTTCGCGTGGAATGCAGGCCCCGTCAGCACGGCGCGGCTCGCCGCGGAGCTGTGGGCGCAGATCAAGATGGAGGACTGGTCGCTCGTGTCGAGTTACTACACGAGCGATCTCGGCGGCTGGCCGCGGCGCCTGTGGAACTTCGACAAGCCATACCAATGGCTTGGCCACGCCGGCGGCGGCGGCATCGGATACGGCGCGCCGGCGTCGGTTGGCGGCGCGCTGGCAAACAAGAAACATGGCCGCCTCTCGGTCGCGATCCAGACCGACGGCGATCTGATGTACGCGCCGGGCGTTCTCTGGACCGCCGCGCACCACCGCATCCCGCTGCTGAGCGTGATGAACAACAACCGGGCGTATCACATGGAGCTGATGCACGTGCAGCGCATGTGCAACGCGCGCAACCGGAGCGTCGATCGCGGCGCCGTCGGCAGCCAGATCACCGACCCGAATATCGACTACGCGAAGCTTGCGTCCAGCATGGGCGTCTATGCGGAAGGTCCGATCGAGAACCCCGCCGACCTCGGTCCCGCGCTGAAGCGCGCGATCGCCGTGGTCAAACGGGGCGAGCCTGCCGTGGTGGATGTGGTCACACAGGTGAGGTAGAAGCATGTCTCTTCGTGTGCTTCGTATCAGCCGTCAAGCCTTCGTCGTTTTCCTTATAACCCTCGTGTCGGCCGTCGTCATCTCCGCGCAGATTCGTCCGACGCCGCAGGCGCCGCCCAGACGAACGCCGCCACCGCCGAAGACGGCGCCACAACCGAAACGCGAAAGTCCCGAGCCCGAGGAAAAGAAACCGCCGACCGATCGCGGATCCGAAGGGTCCGCGCCGCAGCAGCCAGGGCCCGCGCCACAGGTGTCCAGTGATCCGGCCGTGAACGCTGGCGCAGCGCTCTACAGGAAGAACGGCTGCTACGAGTGCCACGTCAACGACGGCCAGGGCGGCCCGCAGGGACCTCGCCTCGGCCCTAATCCGATCCCGCTCCCACGATTCGTCGCGTATGTCAGGAACCCGGCTGGCGATATGCCGCCGTTCACCGCGAAAGTAGTCTCAGACGACGACCTCGCGAAGATCTACGCGTTCCTTCAATCACGGCCTGCGCCGCCGCAGGTCAAGGACATTCCGCTGCTCGCGCCGTGACGCCCTCGATCCGGCGTCTCCTCGAGACAGCGCTCTATTGTGACGACATCGCGCGGACCGCAGCGTTCTATCAACAGCTACTGGGACGCGCTCCGATGCTCGAGTCAGAACGGCTCGTGGCGTTCGATGCCGGCGAAGCGACGGTCCTCCTGATCTTCCGCCGCGGCCACGCGCAAGCGCTGTCGACCGTCGGAGGCCTGGTGCCCGGCCACGACGGTAACGGACCCGTCCACCTTGCGTTTGCGATCGACCGAACCGATCTGCCGCCGTGGGAATCGCGGCTCGAATCGCTCGGG
>DASTZI010000241.1:0-2186 GCA_035764385.1 Vicinamibacterales bacterium | reverse complement strand
TACGATCCAACTGGGTTCCCCGCGCGGAAGTGACCGCCGTTGCGATTGTGAAATTCACGATTCAGCGTGACGGCACCATTACGGGAGCCGAGGTCGAACAGTCGAGCGGTTACACGGCACTCGACATCGCGGCTCTTCGCGCTGTCGTCGGCGCGCGGCAGTTGACCCCGCTGCCCGCGGCCTATCCAAACCCGTCCCTCGGGGTTCACCTCAATTTTGAATACAAACGATGAAACGGACATTCCCCGTCATCGCGGCCGCGGCGCTCGTCATGGCCACGGCAAACGCCCAGCAGCCACCGGCCTCGCAGCAGCCGAACGAGGTCAGCACCACTATCAGCAGCGATCAGGCCGGGTCCGCCCCCCGGTTCGCCGTGCCCGACTTCATCGCGCTGTCGAAGGACGCGGAAACAGTCGACGCGGCGCAGACGATCGGTCGCGTGCTGTGGGACGACCTGAACTTTGAACGCGAATTCGCGCTCATTCCACGCGATGTTGTCGCGACCATTCCGGCGGCGACCTCGTTTGCCGATGTGCCGTTCGATCGGTGGCGTGAAATCAACGCCGACGGCGTCATCGCCGGCACAGTGCAGAAGACCGACCTGGGCGTGCGCGTCGAAGTGCGGCTGTTCAACGTCCGCAACCGGCAGGCCGCGTTCTCTCGCGAATACAGCGGGTCGGTGGCGAACCGGCGCCTCTACGCGCACACGATCTCCGACGAGATCCACCAGCAGCAGCGGGCACTGCGTGGCGTTGCCCGGAGCAAGCTGACGTTCAATTCGGATCGTGATGGCGAGCGGATTTCCGGCACGGTCGAGAATCGCGGCGTCAAGGAGATCTACATTGCCGACTACGATGGGGAAAATCAGCGGCGCGTCACCACGCAGCGCTCGCTGAACATCAACTCGGCCTGGTCGCCCGACGGGCGCTCGATCGCCTACACCTCCTATCGACGCGGCCCGCCATCAATCTTCGTGTCGAACATCTATCAGGGCACTCTCGAGGAGCCGACCAAAGGCGCCGGTCAGGCCTTTCTGCCAGCCTGGTCGCCAGACGGAACGCGCATCGCGTTTACGTCCACGCGGGACGGCAACTCCGAGATCTACGTCGTGAATCGGGACGGGTCGAACGTTCGGCGGTTGACCAACAGCACAGCCATCGACAGCACGCCCACCTGGTCGCCGACGGGGACACAAGTCGCCTTCACCTCGGATCGCACGGGTACGCCCCAGATCTACATCGTGGGAGCTGACGGGCTCGGACTTCGACAGCTCACTCACGAATCGTACGCCGACCGCCCCACCTGGTCGCCCGCACCGTACAACGAGATTGCGTACACGGCGCGAACCGGACCCGGCAACGACATCAAGGTGATCGAGCTTGCGTCGGGGCAGGTGCGACAGTTGACGTTCGGGGAAGGGACCAACGAGAGTCCGTCGTTCTCGGCCAACGGGCGCCACATCGCGTTCATGTCCACCCGTTCCGGGAAGTCGCAGATTTTCACCATCAGCAAGGACGGCAAGGACCTGCGCCAGATCACGCGGGTCGGCAACAATTTCCAGCCGGACTGGTCCAAGTAGGCGTCCGCCGGCAGCCCAGGAGAGAGCAAGATGCGACGAGTGGTTTCAAAGGTCTCGATAGCCGGAGTGATGCTGTGCGTGCTGATCGTCAGCGCCTGTGGCGGCAAGAAGCCTCCGGTTGCGAGGCCCCTTCCCCCTCCGCCGCCGCCCGCTGGATCGGGTTCGGCGTCGCGTCCGCCCGCACCGCCCGAACCGGTTGCGGAGCCGACAATCGTCCCGCCCGAGCCGGTTCGCGATGAGCGGATCTCATCCGCGTCACTGGACGACCTGAACCGGAACTCGCCGCTCAAGCCTGCGTTCTTCGAGTACGACAGCAGCGAACTGACGTCCGATGCGCAGCGTGCGCTCAACGACAACGCAGGACTGCTGAAGCAGTACCCTGCCTGGACGGTGACCATTGAAGGTCATTGCGACGAGCGCGGGACCGCCGAGTACAATCTGGCTTTGGGCGAACGTCGCGCCGTTGCGGCGCGCGCGTATCTGGTGTCGCTCGGCGTTTCCGCGGATCGGTTGCGCACCGTGAGTTACGGGAAGGAGTTTCCGTTCGACCCGGGCCACGAGGAAACCGCGTATGCGAAGAATCGCCGTGCGCATTTCGTGATCACGG
>DASTZI010000240.1:0-8373 GCA_035764385.1 Vicinamibacterales bacterium | reverse complement strand
CGGCCTCGGGAAGCTCCCTGTCGACAACTGGTACGTCGGGGCGTATGGACAGGACTCGTGGCGCGTGAACAGCCGCGTCACGCTCAACTATGGCGTGCGATGGGAGCCGTACTTCGGCCAGAACGTGCGCAACGGCGTGATTTCCGTCTTCAACATGGACAACTTCACGAAGAACGTCCAGAGCAAGGTGTTCCTCAAGGCGCCCGCAGGCCTCTTGTATGCCGGCGACGCGGGGTTCCCGAACAACAAGAAGACGGGGATGAACAGGCAGTGGTCGAACCTGTCGCCGCGCGGCGGTTTCGCATGGGACGTGCACGGCGACGGCCGCCTGGCGATCCGCTCGTCATACGCGATGGCCTACGATTTCATGGCGGGCGAGTACCACAACATCGACGCGAATGCGCCGCCGTTCGGTAACCGGTCGTTCCTGACGTCGGTGCCGTTCGACGATCCGTACCAGGGGCACGATCCGCACCCGGTCGTCACCAACGCGAACACCGACTACGTGCCGTTCGGCACCTTCGGCACGATGAATCCCGGCATCAACTCCCCGCGCGTCCAGTCGTGGAACGCATCGGTTGAGCAGCAGATGGGCGCGAACTGGAGCCTCTCCGTCGCTTATCTCGGCAGCCACTCGGATCGGTTGTGGGCACAGAAGGCGCTGAACCCCGCCGTCTACATGGGCCTCGGGCCGTGCACGATCCTGGGTGTCTCGTACCCGGTGTGTTCGACGACGGCGAATACCAACCAGCGCCGCGTGTTCAATACGATCAACCCCGCGGCGGCCGCGTTCATCGGCGCACTCGACGAGAACACCGACATCGGCTACCAGAACTACAAGGGCATGAAGTTGTCGGCCGTGCGCCGCGCGGGCAGAGGACTGTCGGTGAACGGCACCTACACGCTCGGCGTCTGCAGGGGCACACCGACGGCGACGACGTTCAACCAGGCGAGCGGCGGTTACTTGAAGCCGAACGACCCATCGTTCGACGAAGGCTACTGCGATCAGGATTACCGCCATATCGCGTCGGCCACCCTCGGCTACGAGACGCCGGAGGTCGGCAAGCGCGTCGTACGGACGATCCTCTCGCACTGGCGCGCCTCGGGCATCCTGAACGCGCGTTCGGGCGACCGTCTGAACATTACGACCGGACGCGACATCGCATTGACCGGCATCGGGGTGACGGGGAACAACCAGCAGCGGCCGAACCAGGTGAGCGACGACTATTACAAGAAGACGCTGACCAACTGGTTCAACGCCGCGGCGTTCGCGCAACCGGACCCCGGAACGCTCGGGAACCTGAAGCGCAACGCGGTGGTGGGCCCCGGCTTCTGGAACGTCGATCTGGCGCTCTCGCGGCTGATCCCGCTGGGATCGACGCGGCGTATGGAACTCCGGCTGGAATCGTTCAACCTGCTGAATCACTTCAACTGGGGCACCCCGGTGACGAATTTCAACGTGGGCACGTTCGGCCGCATCACGACGATGGCCGGTCCTAACAACGGTCGCGATGCGCCGCGTATCATGCAGTTCGGCATCAAATACGATTTCTGAGGCGGGACGGAATACAGAGGGAAAGGTACGATCAGATGAAGCGATGGCACGTGATAGTGGCGGTGGTGTTACTGGCGTCAGCTGTTGCACTGGCTCAGGGAGGCAGAGGGCAGCGGGGGCGGGGGCAAGGGCCTGAGCCAAGCGGCTCAAACGGCGATGGCGGCGGACGCCTCGCACGCTCCACGGCAGACTTGACGGTGGTGGATGGGTGGGGCAACCCGGTCAAGGACCCGCTTGCCGGCGGGAAGACTGCGGGGCCTGCTCCGGTTCACGACATCTCTGGAACGTGGGAGCCTGCACGGGGTCCTGGCGCGGGCATCCAGGCCAACGGTCCTGTGTCCATGCCCAGCGACGGCGTACACGAGCCGCCGTTCACGCCTGCAGGCAAGGCCGCCTATGACAGCCATAAAGCGCTCTACGGCTACCGCAACGTGCCCCCGTCGCTGAGCAACGATCCCCGCAATCACTGTGATCCGCTCGGCTTCCCGCGCGCAGATCTTTATCAACTGCGCCACACGCAGATTCTTCAGAGTCCAAAGAAGGTCGTCATCCTGTATCAGTATGACAAGCGCTACCGCGTCGTCTGGACAGACGGCCGCGATTTCCCGAAGGAGCTTCCGGACGACAGGTGGTACGGGTATTCCGTCGGCAAGTGGGCGGACGACACCACGTTTGTGATCAACACGATTGGCCTGCTCGGAGAGCCGCGAGTATGGCTGGACGAGACCGGCCGGCCGATGAGCGATCAGATGAAGGTCGAGGAGCGGTTCCACCGGGTGAATTCGAATCTTATGGAGATTACGGTCACCATCGAGGATCCGAAATTCTTCACCAAGCCGTGGGTGGCGATGGACAAGTTCCCGATGAAACTGCAATCAGACGATTACGACGTCATCGAAATGCTCTGCGCGCCGTCCGACATGGAGTCGTACAGCAAGGATTTCGGCGATCCGGCAAGCGGTATCGTCAAGAAGTAGTTGGTTTGCATTGATGTCTCAGGAGAAGCGCATGAAGACTTTTCTGTGGGTGCTGCTGGCCGGTGTAGTGGTGTCGACTCCCGTATTCGCCCACCATGGCAATGCGTCCTTCGATGCTGGCAAAAGACTGGAGCTGACCGGAACAGTCACCGAGTGGGATTGGGCCAACCCGCATTGCTGGCTGAAGTTCGACGTCAAGGATCAAACCGGCAAGGTCGTCAACTGGGTCGTCGAGACCAGCAACTCCGCCGACATGGTCGAGCGAGGCTGGAGCAAACGGACGTTCACGGCGGGCGATAAGGTCACCGTGACGCTCGAACCGGTCAAGAGCGGGCAGCCCGTGGGACGTGTCATCTCCGTCCTGCTGCCGAATGGAAAGACGCTTGGCTTGAATTACGTGGACCGGTAAACGCGATCCGACGCGAAGCGACCAGCTCGACGTCGACGAAGTGTTCCACCGCGGTGAAAGAAACAATTTAGAGGGTCACATGAGAAAACTAATGTGCGTTGCCGCGTTCGCGGCCTTCGTGACGGTGGGTGTGGCCGCGCAGCGAGGCGGCGGCGATGGGCCAGCGCCGGTTGCGCCGTCGGGTCCGAATTATCCGGCGTGGGCGTACGCCATCACGCCGCCGCCCCCGCCCGGCACTCCGCGACCGCCAGCTCCGCCGGAAGACACGTCGCTCCATCACGTCGTGGGCACGACGCGCGCGTTTACGGTCGCGCAGATCGCGGATCTACGCGGACCGGCTGACTGGTTCCCCGAGGACCACCCGGCGATGCCGGCGATCGTCGCCGTCGGCCGGCAGCCTGGAGTGCGGTCGTGTTCCTATTGCCATTACCCGAACGGCAAGGGGCGGCCGAGCAACGGCGGCGTCGCGGGCCTGCCGGTCGCGTACATCCTCGAGACGCTGAACGACTTCAAGAACGGGCTGCGCAAGCCGGGCGATCCGCGCAAGGTGAACGTCAACCAGATGATCGCGTTCGCGAAAAACATGACACCCGAGGAAATGCAGGCCGCGGCCGAGTACTTCTCGTCCACGCCGTGGACGCAGTGGGTGCGAGTCGTCGAGGCGAAGATGGTGCCGAAGACCGAAGCCGAGGGATCGATCTTCTTCAAGGAGAAGGGCGGCGGGATGGAGCCAATCGGGATGCGCGTCATCGAAACGCCGGAAGACGACGAGCAGACCGAACCGCTGCGGAATCCTCGGTCGGGCTTCGTGGCCTACGTGCCGCCAGGCGCTATCAAGAAGGGCGAGGCGCTCGTGACGACGGGCGGCAACGGCAAGACGATCGCGTGCACGCACTGCCATGGCGCCGACCTGCGCGGCAGCGGCCCCGTGCCCGGCATCGCCGGCCGCTCGCCGAGCTACCTCGCGCGGCAGATGTACGACATCCAGGTCGGCGCGCGGCACGGTGAGTGGAGCGAGTTGATGAAGCCGGTGGTGGCCAAGCTGACCAACGAGGACTACGTCAACATCGTGGCGTACGTCTCGTCGCGGCCGATGCCGCCGGCGCCCGGAGGCAAACCGCAGCAGACCGCATCTAATCGCTGATGGACCAGAGCCGCCGCGACTTCCTGCAATTCACGGTCGCGGCGGCGTTCATGGCGCGTCAGCCGTCGACGGCTCCTGCGATACGCTCCGTCCAGACACCCATCCTCGACATCGGATTCGAGGAAAGCGGCAACCCCCAAGGCTTTCCGATCATTCTGCTGCATGGTTTTCCCGACGATGTGCGGGCGTGGGATGGCGTCATTCCTCCGCTCGTCAACGGTGGGTACCGCGTGCTCGTGCCGTACCTTCGTGGATACGGGACGACGCGTTTTCGAAATCCTGCAGGTCCGCGGATGGCGGAGCAGGCGGCGATCGGGCAGGACCTCATCGATTTTGCCGAGGCGCTGGCGTTGCCGCGCTTCGCAGTGGCAGGCTACGACTGGGGCAATCGCGCCGCCTGCATCGCGGCGGCGCTGCATCCCGATCGAGTCCGCGCCGCAGTCTTCATCGGGGGCTACACGATCCAGGACACCATTGCGCCGCCGCAGCCGCTCGCGCCGGATCGAGAGCGTGCGCTCTGGTATCAGTGGTACTTCAACACCGAGCGCGGCCGTGTTGGCCTTGCCGCGAACCGCCGCCCGTTGTGCAAGCTGCTGTGGCAGTTGTGGTCACCGACATGGCACTTCACGGACGCGACCTACAATCGGACGGCGTCGTCGTTCGACAACCCTGACTTCGTCGACTGCGTGATTCACTCCTACCGTCATCGCAATCTGGGTGCGCCGAGCGAGCCCCGCTTCGCGGACGTGGAGCGCCGGCTGGCGATGCGTCCGAAGATCGACGTTCCGTCGATCGTGCTCTACGGCGCCGACGATGGCGTCGGACCGCCGCCGGCGGACTCACCGGCGGAGCGCGCGCCGTTCACGGCGTTGAAGGCGCGGCGCGTCGTCAGCGGGGCGGGACATTTCGTGCCGAGAGAAAAGCCTGACGCTGTGTCGGCCGCGCTGATCGAGCTGCTGAAGTCCGTTCGCTAAGTGATGTCGCGAACCTGATGGCCGGCGAACCAACAGTACGCCGACCTCAGGCAGTCTGATTAACTGTGAGCGTCTGGCCCCCGATGGACAGGGACGCGGCTCGCGCCTCGCCGGTGGTATTGGGTGCGACCCGGAACGCGACAACGCCGGCGCCAGTTCCGGAGGACCCGCTGACCACGGTGAGCCAGCTTTCGCTGCTGGTCGCGCTCCACGCGCAATCGCTCGATGTGGTCACGGTCACGTTCCCGGTTCCACCTGTAGCGGTAAACGACTGACTAGACCCAGAGAGCGAGAAGGTGCATGCCTGCCCCTGCGAACCGGCCGTCCCGCTTGACGCCGAGACACTGGCGCTTGGCACTGAGAGACAAGGCGGTGCCGATCCCGCGTCGATCAGAGATAAGACGACACACGGTGTGACATCAACATAGGTTGTGGTGTGTTTGACCAGTGTCGCGGCCAGGCCGGCAGACAACCTGCCGGTCGTCATGTCTTGAGCGGAGAGGGTCACTTGAGCGGTCGCTGACGGAGACGTTGCGGTCCCAGTGGAATCGACCGTCGTGTGTCCGATCGGGGTCTCTTCTACAGTAAAGGTTGCGGTCTGATTCGAACCGACATCTCCGAGCTTTCCACCGTTCGAAAAGATCGACACCGGGTTGGCCGTCCGGTTACCCACGGCAATATCGAAATCTGAGTGGAACAGACCGCAACCAACGAGCGGCACCGCGACCACCAGTCCGGCTGTTAGCAGACTCGCCCTGAACCACCTCCGCCGCGGGACGTAAGCGGCGCTCGATGCCTTGGCGGGCGTCGTCATACTCGGGCGCCGGTAGGGATGCAAACAGTAGACCCCTCGACCCGCGACTCCGAAAATTCGATAACGCGGACCCGTGGGCGTTTTCAGCCGTGGCAACGCGGTGTTTGCCGAGCGTGGATTATTGAGATCACGAGCGTTTGTCACCGTCGATCGATCGGCGCGCTTCGCGAGATGCGATGATTGATGCCACTATGAAGCAGCTCGGTCCGCTTGCGCTTCACTGAGCGTTCCAAGGCGGTCACCTAAAAGCGCGGGGACCGGACCTCAACCGCGTAGAATAGCGGGCCACATGCCGCCTTTGCGGGCGCACGACGAGATCCGCCCGTACCGTCACCGAGTTTCGGGCCTCCTCATTCTGCTCTTCGCGATCACCTACATCGACCGTGTGTGCATCTCGGTGGCTGGGCCGCGGATGCAGGAGGACCTCCACATCGATCCGATCAGGTGGGGCTGGGTGACCGCGATGTTCACCCTGGCCTACTGTCTGTTTGAGATTCCAACCGGCGTCCTCGGCGATCGCATCGGCGCGCGGCGCGTGCTGACGCGGATCGTGTTGTGGTGGTCGGCGTTCACGTCCCTTACCGGCATGGTCTCGAATTACGGCCTGCTTCTCCTCACGCGTTTTGCGTTTGGCGCGGGCGAAGCCGGGGCATTTCCGAACGCGTCGGTCGTCGTCTCGCGCTGGTATCCGTCAACTCAGCGTGCGCGGATGTCAGGCGTGCTCCTGATGGCCAGCCAGATTGGCGGCGCGATCGCGCCGCTGCTCGTCGTACCTATCCAGATCCGCTACGGGTGGCGCGCGTCCTTCTTTGTGTTCGCGGCCCTGGGTCTCGGCTGGTCCTGTGTGTGGTACGCGTGGTTTCGGGATTCGCCGGCGGAGAAACTCCCGCCAGGTGCGGCCGCTGCTCCTCCGGTCGACGTCGCGCAGGCGCCGACCACACATTCGTTCCCATGGCGCATCGCCTTGGGATCCGAAACGGTGCTGGCCCTGTTGGTGACTGCGTCCTGTTATGTCTACGTCTACACATTTTTCCAGACCTGGTTTCACACGTTTCTGGTCAAAGGGCGCGGGTTCTCCGAAGGCGGCCTGCTCTTTTCCGCGCTGCCCTATGCGGTGGCGGCGTGCGCAAACCTGTCCGGCGGCATCGCGAGCGATGCGCTCGTCAGCCGTCTAGGGATGAAGTGGGGGCGGCGTTTGATTGGAATCGCCGGCCTCGGCACCGCCTGCCTCTTCACGGTGGCCGTGATGGCGACGCACGATCGGATCCTGACAGTCGTGCTGCTGTCGCTCGTCTACGGCGGAATTACGTTTCAGCAGGCCGGCGTGTTCGGCGCGTGCCTCGACATCGGGCAGAAGCATGCGGGCTCGATCATCGGCCTGATGAACACATCGGCGCAGGTCGGTGGGCTCCTCTCATCGGTCGCGTACGGCTATATCGTCGAGCGTTTCGGGAGCTACGACGCGCCGTTCGTCCCAATGGCGGCGCTCTTGTTTCTGGGCGCGATGCTCTGGTTCAGGATCGACGCGTCGAAAGAGTTGAGCCGAACGACAATCGCCGAACCAGCCGTCGCGGTGGTGACGTCCACCCAGGTAAATGTCAACTGACCGCCGTCAACTGGTGACCGCGTGTCCGCTTTCAGCGGTGCTGAGTCAGTAGCCAGGTGATCAGTTCTCGCTCGCTGTACGCCTTGTCCGCCGCACCGACGTGCGTTGCGCCGGCGTACTCTTGATAGTGAACGTTGGCCTGAACTGCTTGGAGGGCTCGGGTCAAGCGCCTGGATTGGTCTACGGGAACTGTTTCGTCCGCGTCGCCATGGAAGATCCTGATCGGCAGGTGCTTGATTTTCAGCGCGAGCGCTGCGAATGGATCTGCGGCGCTCAAAAAAGGGTTGGCCTGGCGATCCGCAGCCTTCTCCCTGTCCGAATACGTCTTGATATCTGAGGTCTCGACACGGCCCGCGATCGTCGCGAGGGCGGCGAAGCGGTCGGGCCATCGATAGGCGAGGCGATATGCGCCCGTGGCACCCATCGAGAATCCAGTGAGGTACACGCGCCTCGGGTCGCCTCCAAACTCCGTCATCGTCTGATCGAGTTCGGCCATGACCAACTCCTCCATGTCAGCAGCGAGCCACCGCTTCCCCTTCTCAGCCTGCGGAAACACGGCGACGACTGGAAACAGCGGACGATCGAACCGGATCGCGTCAGCGAGGCCCCGCGCCGTCGGTAGAAGACCGTCTTGCCCCTGAGCGCCGTCGCCGTGCAGGAAGACAATCACCCTCCATGACCTGGCTCGCGTATGGTCTGCGGGGACGTAAACCTGATACGGGTATCTTGTCGCGCCGATTGTTACCGTTCGATCAAGAAAGCCTGTCTCGGCCGACGCGGGTGAATGGAAGAACAACACACCGAGCACGACGCTGAGCGCAACCTTCATCCCGTCCTCCGTATTTCGCCGTTCCTGGTGCCTGGACCACCCCTGACACCTGATACCTGATACCT
>DASTZI010000239.1:0-25700 GCA_035764385.1 Vicinamibacterales bacterium | reverse complement strand
AGGAGTGCCTGACAACGGGCGCACGTTGCGACATGCGATTGCACGTCCTCGAGCGCGGCGCCCGAGAGACCGCCATCGAACCACGCCGCCAGCGTTTCCGCGTCGAGACAGTTCACGTGCGTCCTCTCACCGTTGAACGATCGGGCCGCGATTCCTTGCGGTCGTCCCGATTCCGCGCTGCGCCCTCCGTCGAGGTGGATTCGATATGCAGGAGCTGGCGAAGGTCGAGCTCGCCTGGGTCCTGACTCACGGCGCCGAAGCAGGCGGCGATCTCGGCCGCACTCAAGGCGTGTTGTTCTCGCAATTGACGCTCGATCTCGCCACGCAGCGTCTTGCGCGTTCGCGCCAGGTGGCGTGAACAGGTCGCTTCATGCTCGCCCAGGAGTGTGCCGGTTTCCGCGAGCGTCAACTCCTGCGCATAGTAGCAGGCGAGGCGAAGCCGTTCGCGCGGCGGGAGCTCCGCAACCGCGCATGTCAGCGCGTCTCTGATCAGCTGCTGGCACCGATTCTCGTCGGGGCCGGCCTCGTCGGGGCCGGCTTTAGCCGGCCCACCCGAGGCAACGAATTCATCGTCTGGCAACGGTTCCAGTCGTTGCCCCGCGCGCAGGCGGTCGACGTGCCGTTGCGCAAGCACGGCACGGAGCCACGTCGCGAGGCTGCTGCGTCCGTGGAAGTAACGAAAAAGCGAGCGCTCGAAGAGTTCGCCGTAGATGCTATCCGCCAGGTCGCGGGCGCCGCCCTGGGGATCGAGCGCGTCAGCTGCGCGATAGAGCGTCGGACGCTGTTCGCGAATGAAGTGTTCCCACGCCTCTTCGTCGCCCGCGGCGCACCCGCAGGCGAGCGCGAGATCGTCGAGGTGCAGCGTCTCGAGATTTGCGCCGCGTTCGGCGCCTCGATCGAGCGCTTCAGCAAACCGCTCGAGCGGCACCCGCCAGCGCTCGGCGCGTGCCCTCAGGTAAAGGCGCTTGGCGAGCGCGGGGTCGATCGACAACCTTCACACAGTACACCGGGTGCGTTGATACGCAACGACGCTCAGGAGCACGCCGACCGCACACGGAAACAGTGCGCCGCCCAGTTGCCCGCCAAGCGCGGTAATGAAGGTTGCTCCGGTCATGATCACGATGAGACCTGAAGCGGCCAGCGGCGTCAGGCGCGGTTGAATGCCCAGCGCCCACGGAAGAATCAGGCCCACCGCCCCGCAGACCTCGGCCACACCAATAAATCGAAGAAACGGCCCAGGCAGCGCGAGCGGTCCCTGCTGCATGGCTTCGATCGGAAGGACGAGCTTCATAGCACCCGCAAACGCGAACAACGCCGCCAGCAGCCCCTGAATGCTCCACACCACTGTATTGGTTCTCATCGTGATATCTCCTTCTATTCCCTGGTCGAACAGGAGGTGTTGATTTCGACACGCCTCCGCTCATGGCCACAGGTGAGCTCGGCGGTGCAGGCAGGTGACTGAACACCTGAGGGCGGGAAAGGCTGGAAAGGCGGGAGAAGCCTGTCGATTTCGACCGATGTCGTTCGACTAAGAGGTGAAGGGAGATAACGACGTGAGATTCATGATGATCGTCAAAGCTGACAAGCGGACCGAAGCTGGTGAGATGCCTTCAGCCGAGGACCTTGCAACCATGGGGAAATACAACCAGCAACTCATCGATGCCGGCGTGATGGTTGATGGCGCAGGGCTGCAACCCACCTCGAAGGGCGCGCGCGTGGCGTTCAAGGATGGAAAGGTCGTTGTGTTCGATGGCCCATTCGCTGAAACGAAGGAGCTGATCGCCGGCTACTGGATCATCAACGTGAAATCAAAGGCCGAAGCGATCGAGTGGGCGAAGAAGATCCCTTTCAAGCAGCTCCCGAATTCTGGACGCGAGCCCGAAGTTGAGCTCCGCCAGTTCTTCGAGATCGAAGACTTCCCGAACGCCCCGGCCGACGTCGTCGAGCAGGAAAAGAAGCATTTCGGGAAGAAGTGAAGTAAAGATCGGGGGCGGTGAATAGCGCCACTCCGATCCAGGAATCGATTGCAGGCATTTACCAGTCCGAGTCGCGGCGCGTACTCGCCACGCTGATTCGTCTGCTTGGCGACTTCGACGCCGCCGAGGAAGCGCTGCACGATGCGTTCAGGGCTGCGCTCGAGCAGTGGCCGACCGAGGGCATGCCGGCCAACCCTCGCGCGTGGCTCGTCTCGACGGGGCGCTTCAAGGCGATTGACGCGGCGCGACGACGGACCAGGTTCGATGCGCTCGAAGACATGGGCGAGAAGGCGGAACCCGTGTTCATCGATACGGACGCATGGGCCGATGACGAGAGCGTCGAGGACGATCGACTTCGGCTGATCTTCACGTGCTGTCATCCTGCACTTGCGCCCGATGCGCAGGTCGCCATGACGCTGCGTGAGGTGTGCGGCCTGACCACCGAGGAGATCGCGCGCGCATTCCTGACACCCGCGCCGACGCTGGCGCAGCGGATCGTGCGCGCGAAAGCGAAGATTCGCGACGCCCGCATTCCCTACGAGGTGCCGTCGCGGCCGGAGCTGCCGGAGCGGCTCGAGGCGGTGCTGCGCGTCATCTACCTCGTGTTCAACGAAGGCTACTCGGCTTCGTCCGGCGAGCACGTGACGCGGCACGATTTGTCCGCGGAAGCCATTCGCCTCGGCCGTCTTCTCGTTGCACTGTTGCCGGAGCCCGAAGGCCAGGGACTGTTGGCGCTGATGCTGCTGCACGATTCGCGTCGCGCCGCCCGCACCTCGCCCGAGGGCGACCTCGTTCTGCTCGAGGATCAGGATCGATCGCTCTGGAACCGCGATCAAATCGCCGAAGGCGTCCGTCTTGTGGAGCAGGCGTTTTCGTCAGGGCGACCGGGCCCGTACGCCGTCCAGGCCGCCATCGCTGCCGTTCACGCTGAAGCGCCGGCCGCGGCGGCGACCGACTGGAACGAAGTCGTCGGCTTGTACGACCTGTTGATGCGCATGACGCCGTCGCCGATCGTCGAGCTGAATCGAGCTGTCGCCATCGCGATGCGAGACGGACCGGCGGCGGGGCTGGCCATCATCGACGGGCTCCTCGAGGGCGGCGAGTTGCGCGACTACCGGCTCGCGCATGCCGTACGGGGCGAACTGTGCCGGCGGCTCGGCCGCACCGCGGACGCGCAGGTTTCGTTCGCGCGCGCGCTCAAGCTCACACGTCAGGAGCCCGAACGGAGGCTCATCGAACGGCGGCTTGCCGACGTGTCGAAATAGCGCCGCGCCAATCGACTATCCAGCGTGAATCAAACCATGAAGTATCTCTGCCTTGTGTATCTCGAGCCCGACAAACTGCACGCGGTGCCGGATCGCGAATGTGCAATGAGCGGCCAGCTTCTGCGCGAACGCGGCGTGCTCGTCGCCGCCGAAGCGCTGGAGCCGATCGAAACGGCGACGACAGTCCGCGTGCGCAACGGGAAGCTGTTAGTGACTGATGGCCCGTTCGCGGAAACGAAGGAGCAATTGGCGGGCTTCTACCTCGTGGATGCGCACGACTTGAACGAGGCGATCCAGATTGCGTCGAAGATTCCGCCGGCGCGTGAAGGAAGCGTCGAGGTACGGCCCGTTCGAGAGTTGGCGCCCTAAACGCGGCTCATCTGACAACTCGCGGCATCCGTCGCCGACGGCACCTTGCTTGCCTATCGCCGACGGTATTCCAAGTATGGGGGTGTCATGATGAGAAAGCAGTTCACTCGAGTCGCGTTGCTTGCAGCGGCCGCATGGATTTTCAACGGCTCCGCCTTCGCACAGCAGAGCGGCACAACACGCGGTGCGCAACCTGGGCAGACGACTCAGGGCACGACGGAACCGCGGCCAGCCCCGCCATCGGGATCAGCACAGCGCTCGGCGGCCACTAGCCAGCTCGCCGGGGCGGATCAGGCGTTCATCAAGGAGGCGGCGACCGGCGGCCTCATGGAGGTGGAGCTTGGGAAGCTCGCGACAGAGAAAGCATCCAGCCCCGAAGTGAAACAGTTCGGCCAGCGCATGGTTGATGACCACGGCAAGGCGAACCAGGAGCTCTCGACGATTGCGCAGCAGAAAAACGTTCAGGTTCCCACCGAGCTCACCGGCAAGGCCAAGGGCGACTACGATCGCCTGGCGAAGCTTTCAGGCGAGCAATTCGATCGGGCGTACATGCAGCTGATGGTGCGCGATCATCGCAAGGATGTGTCGGACTTCCGCAAACAGTCCACCAGCGCAAAAGATGCCGACGTGAAGTCATTCGCGTCGCAGACGCTGCCAACGCTCGAGGATCACCTCAAAATGGCAGAGCAGACGCAAACGTCACTGAATGCGGCCCGCGCCACATCCGGAAAGGCGACGCCGACGACCCCGACGAGCACGAGCGGCACGGAGCGAAAGGGCGCGCCCGCGGCGCCACCGCAGCCGCAGAAATAGCATCAGGCGGGGGCGGACCTGAAGGTCCGCCTCTGCTTCGTCTGAGATATCCTTTGGCGCGTGCGGACGGCGCTAGTCATCCTCGCGTTGGCCCTCCTGATTCCGCCATCTATTCGCGCACAGGGCCTCTACTCTCGCGATGCGAAGAAGCAGCCAGGATCGCCGACCTGGGTGAAGGAGCTCGCGGCGCTTCCGGCATTCACGCCGCCGCGACTCGCCGACGGTACGCCCGACCTGCAGGGCTGGTGGACGGGCCCGAACGGCGGCGACGACATCGAAGAGCACGACTACGTCGACATCAGCAGCCCGCCCGAAGAGACCTATATTTCCGATCCGCCGGGCGGCAGGGTGCCTTACCACTCGTGGGCACTCGCAGTACGCGATGAGATTCGCGCGGGGCTTGCGCGCGGATGGCCGGGTGAAAAGACCCGCCTCTACACCGACCCGCAAACGTTCTGCCTGTACAGCGTGCCGCGCGCGACGACGAGAGGCGGATTCGAATTCATTCAGAACCCCGGCACAGTCGTCATGGCATTCAACTTCGCGCACTACTTCCGCGTCATCCCACTGAGCACGACGCCGCACGTCGCTGCAACGATCAAGCAGTGGATGGGCAACGCGCGCGGGCGCTGGGAGGGGAATACGCTCGTCGTCGACGTGACAGGTATAAGCGGTAAGAACTGGCTTGATCAGGTCGGCAACTTCTTCAGCGACAACGTGCATGTCGTCGAACGCTTCACGCTCGTCGCTGCGAACACGATTGACTACGAAGTCACCATTGAAGACCCAACCGTCTATACGCGGCCATGGAAGATGCGACTGCCGCTGCGCCGCGGCCGCAACGAGGAAAACTGGGAGAACGCGTGTTATGAGGGGAACCACGATGCCGTGAAGGCCCGCGAGCTCGGCTTCAAGTGGTTTTCGGGTGTGGCTGCGCCACGCTAACTTCCAACCTCCAACTTCCAACTCCCAAGGCGGCAACCTTGGAACTTGGAAATTGGTAGTTGGCAGTTATTTCAACAACGGAATCTTATCGACGTCCGGCGGCACCGGCTGTGCGCGCAGGAACGCGTGGATATCCGTCAGCTCGGAATCCTTGACGATCTTCTCCGTAAACGGCGGCATCTCGTTGGTTGGATGCCGGACGTACTTCATGAACTGCGCGTAGGCGATCGGCCGCGGTGCCAGCCTTGGCCCCGCGCTTCCTCCCTGCGCCTCGTAGCCGTGACACTGGTAGCAGCCGAAGCTGACGAACAGCTTGCGGCCGTTGGCCGCGTTCCCCGCTGGGGCGTTCTGCTGCTGGGCGGGCGCTGTCTGTTGCTGCGCCGCACTTGCCACCGCAATTCCCCAGGCAAATACAACTGCCAGGGCCCACCCAAAAGCAAAGGTGAAAAGGAATTGGTTCTTCATCATCGACCTACCGCGGCTGCGTGACGACATCGACGAGTGCCGGCTCGCCCTTCTTGACGACATCGAGGGCGCGCTTGATCGCCGGGCCGAGCTCGTTCGGATTGCTGATCGGTCCTTCGGAGTACACGCCCATCCCTTTGACGATCTGCGCGTAGTTGATGAACGGATCCTCGAGGGTCGTGCCGATATGCGCGCGCGTCACGCCGCGATTGTGCCGGTTGCCCATGCGCTGCACGTGCATCACTTCCTGGTGATACGCGCGGTTGTTGTGCATCACGGCCAGCAGCGGGATCTTGTGATGCGCTGCGGTCCACCAGACACCCGGCGCGTACATGAAGTCGCCGTCGCCCTGAATCGCGACGGAGATACGCCCGTGCTTCTTGTTCGCGAGCGCGCCGCCGACCGCCGCGGGAGCACCGTATCCCACACCCGCGCCGCCGGAGCCGCCGGCCCACTGGTAGGACTTGTCAAACTTCCAGAGACGGCGCTCCCAGTTGCTCGTGTTGCCGCTCGCGGAGACGAGCGACCAGTCTTCGTTCTTGATCACGTTGTACAGCTCCGCGGTCAGCCGTGCGGTGCTGACCGGGCTCGCGTCCCACGCATACGCCGCGTCGGAGCGTGTCCGATCGAGCGCGTTGGCGTGCTGCTCGGCGAGTTTCTTGCCGCGCGCTTCAAATGCGGTCTTGCGATCCGCGGTCATCGCGCGTTTGACGGCTTCGATGAGTGACGGCAGCGTCGCTTCCGAATCGGCAGCCATCGCGATATCGACTTCCGGATAGCGCTGGAAGTCCTGATAGTTGCCCTTCATATAGAGATCGCCGGCCGTGATGCTGACCAGTTTCGTGCCCGGCTTCGTCAGTGGCCGTGAGCTGCGCACCAGCGAATCGCGGAACGAATCAACGGTGCCCCAGAAGTCGGTCAGCTCGAGCCCGAGGACGACGTCCGCATTGGCGAGGAGCGCGCGTCCGCCGTTCGACATGTTGAGCGGATGCTGCGACGGGAAGTTCATGCGGCCGCCCTGATCGATCACCGGCGCCTGCAGCAGCTCGGCGAGCTCGACCAGACGCGCCATGCCTGCCGGCGTGCGCGCCAGACGATCCGCGATGATCACGGGGTTCTGTGCGTTGACCAGCAGTCTCGCCGTTTCGGCCACCGCGCCCGCGTCGCCCTGCGGCGGCGCGGTCAGCGTCAGCTTCGGGATGCGTAACCGCGGTTTCACTTCTTCGGAGATCGGATCTTCCTGCAGACCGCCGTCGAGCACGATCATGACGGGCATCATCGGCGGCGTCATGGCGATCTTGTAGGCACGCACCGTCGATTCGGCGAAGTGCGGCAGCGACCACGGCAGGTCGTCCCACTTGATGTAGTCGCGCACCATTGCGGCTGCGTCCTGGACGCTGTGCGCCCATTCCACACCGGGCCGTCGCATCGTGGCATCGAGGCTGTTGCCGGCCAGCACGATGAGCGGCACGCGATCGCAGTAGGCGTTGTAGATCGCCATTGACGCGTGCTGCAGGCCGACGGTGCCGTGCACCAGCACCGCCATCGGCTTGCCTTCGATCTTCGAATAGGCGTGCGCCATCGCCACCGACGACTCTTCGTGGCAGCACGTGATGAACTCGGGAGCGGTGTTGTTCCCGTAGTTGATGATCGACTCGTGGATGCCGCGGAAGCTCGAACCAGGATTGGCCGCGACGTACTCCAGGTTGAGCGCTTTGAGCACGTCGACCATGAAATCGCCGCCCGGCCGATCGGTGGTGACGATGTCGCCTTCGAGCGAGGGGTCCGTTTCGCGCGGCGCGACGGGCGCGCTCGCGGGGGCAACGGCCGCGGGCGCCTGCGGGGTGGCTTGTGCGGCGGCGCCTGTGGCGCCTCCAACCAGGGCTGCGCCAGTGACCGCTGCGCTCTTCAGGAAATCCCGACGATCAACGGATCCGTTCTTCGCCATGTCGATCTCCTCGGCGGACCTAAAGGTCCGCCGCTACGTTCACAATCGCCGCTACGTTCACGATCGTAGAGGCCGACCTTCAGGTTGGCCTGCTTTAGGTCCGCCTGACCGCGGGTAGCTTATAATTCGCAACGATTTATGGCAATGAGGTTCGTTCGTCTCAGCTTGTCCGGGTTGCTCACGATTGCAACGGTAACGGCTGGCTTCGCGCAAGGAACTCGTCCTACCCTGACGGCCGACGAGTTTCGCCGGATGCTCGCGATGGGCACCAAATATCGTACGGGATCGGAGTTGTACGCCTCGCTCAAAGCGGCCGCGCCGGGCGGCGGCCGCCAGATGCCGTCGTTCAACCAGTTGCCCGATTGGTCGGGGCTCTGGACCGCTGCCAACGTGTCGACGACCGGTGGAAGCTTCTTTTCCCCAGGACCGGGCGGCATCGCGCCGAAACTGACGGCGGCAGCGCAGGCCGCACTCAAGCAAGGCGCCGACAATCAGACGAAGGGCATCGAATACGACGAGAACCTCAGTCAGTGCGGACCGCCTGGCTATCCGCGCTGGCTCGTCATACCTTTCATGCGCGAGTTCATCGTCCGACCAGAGGAGACGTGGCTGACCTCGGAGACGGTGAACAACGTGCGGCGCATCTACACCGACGGACGGGATCACCCACCGGTCGATGAGCGGTATCCGTTGTATTACGGTGACTCGATCGGCTTCTGGGACGCACAGAAGC
The DNA here is from genome assembly GCA_035764385.1 of Vicinamibacterales bacterium. GTDB lineage: Bacteria > Acidobacteriota > Vicinamibacteria > Vicinamibacterales > UBA2999 > Gp6-AA40. The sequence goes on along the minus strand of DASTZI010000239.1, from coordinate 17,186 downwards.
TCGTGATTCATACCAACCAGTTGATGGAACGCTCGATGGGGCGCAACCAGCCGACACAGAGCGACAAGATGGAGACGGTGGAGATCTGGCAGAGCGTCAATGCCACGACCGTCAAAGCGGATGTCTGGATTTTCGATCCCGGCATCTACACGGAGCCGTGGTATGTCCAGCGCCTGTATACGAAGGTGCCGAACGAGGACACCAGCCTCCGCATCCGCTACTGGAACTGCAACGAGAATCCAAACAACGACGTGATCAAGACGTCGAACGGAAGCACCAATTACAAGGACTTCACGTTTGACGACAAGCCGAAGGAGCCAGCGAAATGATCGCTCGAATTGCCCCTTGCGTTGCGCTGATGCTGCTCGTGGCCGCGCCGCTGCGCGTCGAGGCGCACCACTCGGCGGTGATGTTCGACGACCAGAAGGAAGTCACGGTCGAGGGCACCGTCAAGGAGTTCCAGTACACCAACCCGCACTCGTGGTTGCTCGTCGATGTCGCCAACAAGGACGGTTCGGTGACGACCTGGGGATTTGAAGCGGAAGGGCCGACGACGCTGCTGCGCAACGGCGTTCGCCCCGGCGACCTGAAGTTTGGGACGAAACTGAAGATCACCGGCCATCCGATGAAAGACGGTCGCCCGGGCGCGCTGTGGATGAAAGCGGTCCGAGACGATGGGAAAGAGTTCTGGCCCGGCGGACGTCCGCGAGGGCAAGCAGAAGCTCCCTAGATAGCACGCAGACACTCCCTACATAGATCGTCGAACGCACACGCGTGGCGTTGGACATCACACGCACGCGCCTGCGGAACCAGCGCCTGTCCGGCGGCCGTTTCGAGCGACCGGAAGAGGTCGTGCGCTGGCTCGGTGCGGTGCAGGCACAGGACTACGCCGGCGCGAAATGGGCGCTGGGCCTGCGGATGCAACGCGTCCGGGATGCTGACATCGAGGCCGCCCTCAGCGACGGACGCATCCTGCGCACCCATGTCATGCGGCCGACGTGGCACTTTGTTGCGCCCGACGACATCCGCTGGATGCTTGCGCTCACCGCGCCTCGCGTCAGCGCCGCGATCGCGGTGTACAACCGGCGGCTCGAACTCGATGCGACCGTGTTTCGCCGAAGCCAGCGCGCGATGGTCCGGGCGCTGCGCGGCGGCCGTCAGCTCACGCGCCAGGAATTGAAAGTCGTCCTTCAGCGCGTCGGCATCGAGGCCGACGGCATACAACTCGCCTTCATCGTCATGCAGGCGGAGCTCGATGCCGTGATCTGCAGCGGTGCGCGTCGCGGGAAACAATTCACCTACGCGCTGCTCGACGAGCGGGTTCCGGCGTCGCGACCGCGTCCACGAGACGAGGCGCGTGCCGAGCTCGCACGTCGGTATTTCACCAGCCACGGTCCGGCGCAAGTACACGACTTCGCGTGGTGGTCGGGTCTGACCGTCACCGACGCGCGCGCCGGGCTCGTGGCAGTCGAGAGCGAACTTGCGCGTGAGATCATTGACGGCCGGACGTACTGGTTTTCATCGTCACGGCGCACGCCGACCGCACCTGGAGCCGCGTATCTGCTGCCGTTGTACGACGAGTACCTCATCGCCTATCGAGATCGCAGCGCCGCGCTCGACCCATCGCGGTGGACGCAGGTCGCGTCGCGCGATCCATACAGCGCGCCGGTGATCGTCAACGGGCAGGTTGTCGGTGGATGGAAGCGAATCGAGAGGAGAGATCGCATCACCATCGCGCTGACACCGTTCACGTCCCTCGACAAGCGACATGTTGCGGCGATTGCCGACGCCGCGCGCGCCTATACGCGATTCCTCGACGCTGAACTCGAACTTTCGTGGAGTAGGTAATCAGTTACGAGGTGACGACAACAACGGTATGACCGATCCGCATCGGTTGGGCCGCGACTCGGACCGGCACGAGGAGGAACCGTTCGAGGAAGAGGACGCCGCTCGACGAGAGGAGCTAATCGCACGTTGGTTCGGGTTCCTGCCCGTCTCACAGGTGCCTACTCTCCGCCTGTCTGCGATTAATCGAGACCGAGGACAGTCGCCAAGCTAGGTCGCGCGGGCACACACGCCGAAACGCAGCGCCTTTTGGAGCGTGAAGTTATGTACCGTCCATAGGTCGTTATCGTTCGCGTCGATCTCGATCGCGCGACCAGCCAAATCGATCCTCGGAGAATAAGCCGGCACTAGAGTCGTCTTACCAAACCAGCCCGATGCGCGTATGACCACGTACCGAAGTTGCTGGTTGATTGGATCGATGATCAATCCACGAAAGCGGCCGAGCACGCGGCCGTTTGCAACGCGGACGGTGATGCTTTTGCCTGGGATGCTAGCCACCTGTGCGGTTTCGAAATACTGCAACGTAGGTGTCTCCACGCGCGTCCTCCGCGCAAATTCGCAGCAAACCGTTTGCCGGTGCTGGAAATTCGGTCAGGTGGAGGAGCCAACCCGTGCTGCCTGGTTCGACAGGTTGATCTCCGCAATTCGCGCTCAGGCCGGTAGATACCGATAAACGCCGGAGTGTTTAGGAGAGTCTGGGCGAAAAATACTCGTTCTTCGCACAGCTCAATCTGTCGACGCCGCACTCGTCCTGTCTGTCAGATCCGGATACAGTTTCCGATACGTTTATCGGACGCCCCTGAACGCCGCTCCTAAGCGCCACCCCGACCAATAGCACATCGCGGCAATCACGAGTGCGGCGCGAGCCTAAGCCGGCGGCACCCACGAAGGTCAACCGGCATAGCAATCGAGCAGGTTTGATTGGCGACTGTCAGAACCGATGGAAAAGCGTTCTGGCCGGGAGGGCGCCCTCGAGCGTAAGTAGACGCTCCTTGATCGGCAGCCCACCGCCGTAGCCGGTCAACTTTCCGTTCGATCCGATCACGCGATGACAGGGAATCACGATCGGCAGCGGGTTGCTGCCGTTGGCCAGGCCGACTGCGCGTGAGGCTGACCGATCGCCGATGCGAGCCGCGAGCTCGCCATAGGAAATGGTCTCGCCATAGGGAATCTCGAGGAGCGCGTTCCACACGCGCAGCTGGAATGGCGTCCCTTCCGGCGCAAGCGTCAGCTCGAACACACGCCGGCGCCCGTCGAAATACTCCCTTAACTGTGTAGCGAGATCATCGAACGCGGCGTCGTGCCGCTCCCATCCGGGACGGCGTGCGTCGGGGCCGGCTTTAGCCGGCCCGCCGAAATGGATCAACCGGACGCCTGCCGTGTCCCGAGCCAGCAGCAGGCGTCCGATCGGTGTATCGAGGAACCCGTAGATCACACGTTCGCGGCGTTCAGTGCGGCGAGCACCCGCTCCTTCCTGAACGGCACGCGGCGGAGACGCACACCGGTCGCATCGAAGATGGCATTTGCGACGGCCGCAATCATCGGCTTGCACGATGTTTCGCCGGCGCCGTAATGCGGCAGATCCGGCCGGTTCGGATTCGGATCGCCGTTGACCTGGACGATATCGATCTGCGCCGGCGCGTCCAGGTGCGTGAGCGACGGATGCGACGCCCAGTCCACGCTGAGGACCTTCTCGGTGTCGAAGGCGACCTCTTCGTACAGGGCGCGGCTGATCGAGTGCAGCATGCCGCCTTCGATGGTGCGGCGCAGCCCCTCGGGGTTGATGACCAGTCCGCAGTCGTGCGCGCACACGAGCCGCTTCACCCACACTCGGCCCGTCTTCCGATTGACTTCGACTTCCGCGATCTCGGCGACGACGGTCTGGTTGCGGAAGGTGTAGGCCACACCGCGTCCCGTCAGAATGTCGCCGTTGCGCCGCGTGGGATTCGGCGCAGGACGCGGCTGCCAGCCGTACTTCTCGGCCGCGGCCTTGAGCACCGCAATCGATCGGGCCTTCCTGAAGCCGTTGTCATCGCCGGTTCCGGCCGTCAGCATCCGCATGCGGAACTCGAGCGGGTCGGCTTTGGCGGCCGCCGCCATCTCGTCGATGAACGATTCGGCCGCGAACGTCGACTGCGGTCCGTTCGGATCGCGGAGGTTGCCCGTGCGAATCGGGGTTTCCCAGACGAGCGGCAGGCCGACGACCTCGAGCAGCGTGCGCCGGTTCGGAATGGCATACATGTCGTTCGGAAACGCGGAACTGCCGGCGGCTGGCATCGCCCGCCGCTGTCCCATCAGCTGCGCGATGAGCACGGTGTCGGGCTCGTTGTATCCAAGATGGTTGTAGTCGCATGACCGGGCGGCGTAATCGAGCCCCGTCATGTTTCCATTCGCATCAAGCGCGCCGCGGATCTTGAACGTGAACGCCGGACCCTTCGTGTCCCACCCCTGCTCCTCGGCGCGCATCCACTGCATGCGGACCGGACGGCCGAGCTCCTTCGCGATATACGCCGCCTCGAAGCCCGCATCGTCCGCGGCCGTGCGCCCGTAACCCTGTGGCCCTTCCATCCAGATGACGCGCACCTGCTCGCGAGGCATGCCGAGGAACGTCGCCACGCCGTTGCGCATTCCGTACGACTTCATGTCGTTGGAATAGATCGTCATCTGGCCGTTGGATGGATCCGCCAGCGCATGCGCGGGGCTGATGGACGTATGTCCCTGAAACGGGATGTCGTATTCCGCTTCGACGACCTTCGCCGCACCGGAGAACGCCGCGTCGACGTTGCCGGTGTTGATCGGTGTCTGGCTCGACTTCGGTGTCGCACCACGCATGTAGGTAAAGAGGTCCGCCGACGCCGGGAAGGGGGCAGTTGCCGGCTTCTGCCAGTTGCACTTCAACTGCCTCGCTGCCGCAATCGCCTGTTCCTCGCGCTCGCACACCACCGCGACGTAATTGCCCTTGCTGACCACTTTCACAAAGCCAGGAAGGCTTCGCACCGACGACTCGTCGATGCTCATCAACGTCGCGCCCGCGAACGGCGGTTTCACGTTGCGCGCGTGCACCATACCCGGCAGCTTCACATCCGACGCCCATTTCGTTGAGCCATCCACCTTGGGCGGGATGTCGTAGCGCTGCGGCGACTGGCCGACCATCTTCAGTTCCTGCACCGGCTTCACTTTCGCAACGCCGGTGGTGGCATCGATGTTCGCGCCTGTCAGCGCAACGTTGAACCGCTTGCCGCCAATCAGCTCGCCGTAGGTGACGCGCTTGGAGGGATCCGCTTTGACGGTGATCACCGCGTTGCTGACAGCGAGACCCGCGACCGGTACCCCGAAGCGCTGGGACGCCATGTCGAGCAGCACCCGGCGCGCCTCGGCGGCAACACGGCGCATCGGCCAGCCGTCCACCTGGATCGCATCGGAGCCGCCCGACCCGCCCTGATCGACAGTGATGTCGGTGGTTCCCATGACGCAGGTCGTGTCCTTGAACGCGATGTCGAGTTCGTCGGACATCATCTGCCGGAACGCCGTGCCGGTTCCCTGTCCGCAGTCGGTCTTGCCGACGAAGAAGGTTGCGGTGTTGTCCTGATGGATGACGATCCACGAATCCAGCTGATGGAAGTCCGGATCGGGATAGAGGCCACGCGCGGCCTGCGCGCTCGCCTGCGCAGCAAACGGCCCCGCGACGGCGGCAGCGCTGAAGCCGACGACGAGCATGCCGGAGGTCTTCAGGAACTCGCGGCGGCTCGGCGACGCACTGTTTTCGAGGAGGATCTTTTCGACGTTCATACATTCCCTCCCGCGACGCGCTTGATGGCGGCCTGAGTCCGGTAGTACGTCATGCAGCGGCACAGCGTCCGCGACATGCCGTCGCGAATCTGCTCGTCGGTGGGATGCGGGTTCTTGTCGAGCAGCGCCTTGGCCGTCATGATCTGGCCGTTCTGGCAGAAGCCGCACTGCGGCACCTGCTCGTCGATCCACGCCTGCTGCAGCGGATGCAGCTTGCCGTCCTTCGCCAAGCCCTCGAGCGTGGTGACCTCGCCCTTCACGCTGGAGACCGGCGTGACACACGATCGTACGGCAGCGCCGTTGATGATGACCGTGCACGCACCGCACTGGCCGAGACCGCAGCCGAACCGCGGCCCGTGCAGGTCGAGGTCGTTGCGCAGAATGTAGAGCAGCGGCGTCGAGGGTTCCACGTTCACGGTCTGTGCGCGCCCGTTCACCCTCAGGGTGATGTTGGCCATCGCTTCTCCTTAGTGGGCAGGGGGCAGGAGGCAGGGGACAGGAAGAAAACTGCCGACTCCAGCCAGTTGCCGAGAAACCCGCCCGGATACGTATAATCCCGCCCAATCGTCCCGTCAATTGCCAGATAGGAGCCACAGATGACAAGGCTCACCCGCACATCCGCGCTCATCGGTCTCATCGGCCTCGTCCTGGTGCGACCGGTTTTCACAGCAGACACGCCGAAATTCCAGATTGATCCCTCGTGGCCGAAAACTCTACCCAACCAGTGGATCCTCGGCCAGATCGGCGGCATCTTCGTCGATGCGCAGGATCACATCTGGATCAACCAGCGGCCCGGATCGCTCGACGCGCGCGAAAAGCGCGCCTCGACGACGCCGAACGTCAAGTGCTGCAAGCCGGCGCCGTCGGTCATCGAATTCGATCAGGACGGCAACGTCGTCCAGGCGTGGGGCGGGCCCGGGGAAGGCTACAACTGGCCCGCCAACGAACACGGAGTCTATGTCGACCACAACAACTTCGTGTGGGTCGCCGGCAACGGAATGACCGACGGCATGGTGCTCAAGTTCACACGCACCGGAAAGTTCGTGCTGCAGATCGGCAAGTCGGGCCCGATGACCGACAGCAAGGACACGACGCAGCTCGGACGCGCGGCAGATATGGTCGTGGATCCTGCGACCAACGAGCTCTTCGTCGCCGATGGCTATTTCAATCACCGCGTCATCGTCTTCGACGCGGCGACGGGTGCGTTCAAGCGGATGTGGGGCGCCTACGGGAAGCCACCGACTGACGACAAGCTCACCTACGATCCAAAGGCGCCACCGGCGCAGCAGTTCGCCAACCCGGTGCACGGCATCCGTTTGACGAAGGATGGCCTGGTCTTCGTCTCTGATCGGGGCAACAACCGCGCCCAGGTGTTCCGCAAGGACGGCACGTTCGTGCGCGAATACATCGTGTTGAAGGACGGCCAGCCTGGCTCTGTCGGTTCGACCATGCTGTGGCCGGACTCGATGCAGAGTTACTTCATCGTCTCGGACGATCCAAACGGCGAGTTCCATGTCGTGCGGCGCAGCGACGGCGCCATCACGGGCGACTTCGGGCGTGTCGGCCTGCAGGTCGGACAGTTCATGAATCTCCATAATCTTGCGATCGACAGCAAGGGGAACATCTACACCGCCGAGGTGCAGGGGAAACGCGTGCAGCGGTTCCGCAACATGAGCGGACTCTGAGCACTTCGTTCAATCGACGGTCGCGGACCTAAAAGGTCCGCGCCGTTTGCCTTGAGGCGAGCCCGATCAGAGCGACTTCAGGTACTCCACTAGCGCGCGTTTCTGGTCGGCAGGCAACGTCGTGCCGTACGTATGGCCGGCGTTGCTGTTGCCGGGTCGTGACACGTCGAACGGCGTCCCGAGCCGTTTGGCTTCCGCGCTGAAGGAATCAAACCCCACCCGCGTTCCATCGAACACGTCGTAGCCGCGCCAGAAAAGACGCGGCCGCTGGTCGACAGCCTCCAGCAGGTCGGCAAGCGTCGGCACCGATCCGTTGTGGAGGTACGGCGCGCGCATCCATAGTCCGTCGAGCGGAACCGACGTGTAGCCTTTCGTGCTGCGGAAGTGCGAGAACTTCCAGGCGTAGCCATCGCCATATGCGTTGTAGGCGGTCGCGGATGGCGCCGTCCACATCGCGATGCGGTGCGGGTCCGTCCCGACCTCTGTCGCGTCGATGAGTGTCCCCGTACGCGTGCCGCCAGGCGCATGGCACGATGCGCACGCACCCTGGAATACCGCCGCACCCGCGGCCGCGAGCGTTGCATCGACAGGAAGCGGATAGCCGGGCGGGTTCACCGTGCCGATGTAGTTCTGGATGCGGCGCAGACTCGACATCGTGTGCGGGTCGGTGTCGCCCCACCGGCTGAAATCACGGTCTACCCATTTCATGGTCGCGCCGTCGCCGATGGCGGACGAGAGGACGACTTCCTGAAGGTTCGTGTTCAAGCCGTCCCAGTGATACACGTAGCCGGCGTGTGCGTTGAGATTCCACACGGGCTGCATGTCGGAATTGCCGATCGTGGCGTCGATCGGTTGCCGCAGCGTCCGGAACTTGACTGGATTGAACGGATCGATGCGTCCCTTGCCCCAGTCAGGCCGGCTGTCCATCCACGCGTCCTGTTGCTTCAGCCGAAGGATCGCGCGTCGAGTGAACGGGATGATCATGCGGTACGCGAGACGATCGCCGGCAGACAGCGAGTAGTTCTTGGCAATCTCCCCCATGATGTTGTCGGCGGTGAACCGCGGATCCGACGCGCACGCGATGAGGAACCGCACGTACAGCTGCGGCGCCATCTGATGCGCCGGCGCGGTCGGGACGATCGTCGGCGGATCACCAGCATGCAGCCGATAGCTGCCCGTATGACAAATGGCGCAGTTGATGCCGACGCGCTCGAAGCCGATCCGAACCTTTGAGAGGCCGACCGGCATCTCGTGCCCGCCTTTCGAGAGCATCCCGAGTGCCGCGTAGCCACCCGGCGCAGGCAGATATTCGGGGAAGAGCCGCGGCAGCACGAGCCAGATCCAGTAGGGAATGCCGTCGGTTTCCTCCGTTCCAATCGATCCGAACAGGAAGTGATCCTCGTCCGTGGCAAAGAACGGAGCCGGTTCCGTGCGGAAGAAATGCGTGTAGGTGAACAGCCCGCCGATCAACAGGAGGACTGCTGCGATGCCCGCAATCGGGGCCAGCCGTCTAAATTTGCTCGAACGGGCGATCGGCTGCAGTAGCTCGGTCATGGGCATCAAGTTGTCTGAAGGCCAGCGTCAGCAGCACCGCCTCCGGGATGAAAAACATCAAATCGAAGTACCCGAGCACGTGATATTCGCGGGGCTGGAATCCGACGAAGAAGATGACGCCCGCGAGGCGTGAGCCGACGGTGCACCAGGCCGTGATCTGGTAGCGCGCGAAGTCGAGCGCCGCGGGGATGTAGAAGATGCTGAGCAGGATCAGCAGCAGCGCCGAAAACTGTGGCCACAGTAGCGGCGACGCCGGCGGCATTCCGGTCAGCATCATCGTCTGCTCAGGCGCGACGAGGGTGGGTAGTGCGAGCGCCAGGTTGCAGAGGATGCCGAGCCAGACGACGCGTGAAAACCAGTGGGCCGCCATGTCAGAACGTCTTCAGATACTCGACGATGGCGGCCTTATCTGCCGCGGGCAGCATCGTCCCGTATTCATGACCGCCGTTGCCATTGCCCGGAACGGACGTGTCGTACTGAAAGAACATGCGACCTTTCTCCTCCGGCACGTTCGACACGAAGCCGACGCGTGTCTGGTCATAGACGTCGTAGCCCCGATAGAACGTTTTCGGCCGTTCGCTCGGAGCGTTCATCAGATCGAGCAGCGTCGGGACGGAGCCGTTGTGCAGATAGGGCGCGCGGGCCCAGATGCCGTCGAGCGGATGGTTGGCGTACCCACCCGTCTTGCGGAAGTGCGTGAACCGGTATTCAGATTCCGGATAGAGGGCGTACTGATTCGCGGCGAAGAGATCCGTGTACGAATCGAGACGATGACGATCCGTGCGGATGCGGTCGATGTCTTCGACCAGTCCCACGCGCGTCGCTTCGGGTGCGCGAATCCCGTCGCGGAAGCGATCGTCGCCGTGGCAGGCGACGCAGGACTGGCTGTAGAGAGACGCGCCTCGTGCCGCCAGGGTCGAGTCGATGGCGTACGGATACTTCGGCGGCGGCAGCGTCCAGATCCAATCGCGTACGCGCTTGATCGAGTCGTGATCGACCGTCACCGGTGTCACCCCGGCGCCGAGCGCCGCGCTCAGGTTGCGTTCATCCACCGAGTCGTTGTCGCCGTCCCAGTGCAAGTGGAGTCCCTCGCGCGGTTTCTGGTTCCAGAGCGAAGGGAAGTCCGAGGCGCCGATTAACTCCTCGTGAGGCAGGCGGTCGATCGGCCAGTTGAACTGGATCGCTTTGTAGGGATTGAAAGTGTCCACCCGGCCGCGACCCCATCGCGGCACCGCGGTACCCAGAATCGGGGCGATGCGGTTGCGCAGGTTCAGCGTCACGAGCTTCAGCCGATCGACGAGGCCGAATCGCAGCAGGGTCCGCTCGAACAACGAGATCGACACACCGTTCTGCGCCAACCGGCCGCGCACGGCCTCGGCCGTGACTCGGTTATCGAGCGAGCATTCGAGCACGAATTCGACGAAGCGCTGGAGGTCGAGCTGATGGGCAGGCATGCCCAGCACGATCCGCGGCTCCGCCTCTGGAGAATCCCGAACGGTGCCCGTGTGGCACACCGCGCAGTTGAGGCCCACCTGATCGATCCCGAGGCGTCGCCGCCGTGAGACGCCGATCGGCAGGGCATGGTTCGGCTCGAACACGAACCCAAGTGATGCGTAGCCGCCGGGCAGCTTTTCGGGACAGATTGACGGAAGCGCCGTGAACACCGACAGCGGGGGCAGCACGCCGCCAACCGGCCGAAGAAGCGACACGCCCGGTTCGCTACCGATCGAACCGTACTTGAAATGATCGGTGATCGACTCGTAGGTCGTTGGACGGTCCGTCCCGATCGAGACCGCCACCCAAAGCACGACGACGAAGAGGACCGCCGCGATACCAATCGCGATACGGCCGCGGCGGGAGTCGATCGAGAAAGGGATCCTCATCAAAATGGCGGCGGCGTGAAGACCGACATCACCTGCGCCATCATCTCGTCTCGGCTCGCGAAGCGGCTTTCTTCATAGCAGCCGAGCGGGTGCTCGACGACGTGGACCAGGCACTTGTTGCAGTAAGTGCAGGGCTTGTCCGCGCGATCCTTGCCGGCTTCGAACTGCTCGACGAGGTCGTTGTTTGCGACAAGCGGCCGCGCGATGGAAACGGCATCGCAGTCGCCCCGCGTAATGGCGTTCCGGATTACCGAAGCCGTCTGAAATCCGCCGGTGCAGAGCACCGGCACGGTCACCGCCTGCTTGACTTTTCGGGCATCCGGCAGATTCAGCCCCTCGATGCGGTCGGCGGGCACGCCAGCGGCGAGCCACTGATGCTTGAACAGAGGGCCGGTGATGGCGCCGCGGAAGAACAGCAGGTTCCGCAACGTGTGCGATCCGCTCGAGACGAGCTGCTCGTAGGTCTGCGACAGGACGTCGAGCGGCAGATCGGTGCCGGCGGGGTTCATCGGGTGCGGAAACGAACTGCCGGTCGACACGTGGATGGCGTCAACACCCGCGTCCACAAGCCATCGGCATACCTGGATGGAATCTTCGACGGTGTTGCCGGCGCCCTCGAATTTCAGAAACGCGAGCGAGTTGTTGTGCTCCTCGGCGCTGATCTTCATCTGCAGGTGGAAATCGTTGCCGACCTTCTTGCGAATCGCCTTGACGATGTCGAGGACGAACCGGGCGCGGTTGGCAAGCGTGCCGCCGTAGTCGTCATGCCGGTCGTTGATCGCCGAGCTGAGGAACTGCGTGATCAGGTAACCGTTGGCGCCGTGCAGCTCGACCCCGTCAAGCCCCGCGTCCCGTGCGCGGCGCGCCCCCTCCGCAAAGGCATTCACGGTGTCGCGGATGTCGTCGAGCGTCATCGCGGTGCATTCGAACCCGTGGAGGGGATCTGCGTTGCCGGTGGAGCTGAGGCCCGGGCCCGGATATTCGATCCCCGGTACGTCCCGCTGCCGCCCTCCGTGACTGAGCTGCATGATGAATTTGCAGTCGTACTGGTGCACCGCCTCGCCGACCTTGCGCCAGAAGGGGATCCGTTCATCGCGATCGATCGTCGCGTAGTTGGGCATGATGCGGCCGCGGATCTGAACCGGCACAAACGACGACACGATCGCGCCGACGCCCCCGCGCGCGAATTTGGTTTCCCAGTTGATGCGTGCCTGGTTGCCCGATCCGTCGTAGTTGTCGAAGCGACCCGAGATATTCGATCGAAATATGCGGTTCTTGACGGTCAGGTTCTTGAACTCGAGTGGTTCGAAGAGGATGTCAGGCATGAACGCATGCTAGCGACTGTGTTGCGAGCTGACAACACTTTCCACTCACGTTGCGAGAAATTATGTGCATTGGATGCATCGAACGCTTTCCTAATTCGCGAGGTTGCGTTACGGTTGTCCTCTCCCTTCTGAAGGAGCGTATCGAATGGTTCGGGGCGCAGCTGTACTCTGCGCGGTGGTCATCGCCATCAACGTGCTCAGTTGCGGTCCGCGCGAACCGCGTCCCGGCACCGTCAAAGACGAAGCCATGCGCGCGGGCGTTGCGCCAGAGAAGCTGGTGCTGCCGACGCCCGACTATTTCCATGACATGGACTTCAACAATCCGCCCCCGAAGCTCTCGCAGTCCGAGATCGAAGGGCGGAACATGTGGATGGTGTGGACCGGCGGCAACGATCACCTGTGGGACCGACTGACCGTTGATAGCCTGGGCACCTTCGATCTGCTCAAGACGATTTCGTCGCATCCGCCGACCAGCGACTACAAGGCCGCATACGGCCGGCACAATCGCTGGGAATATCTCGGTCTGGTCAACGAACCGTGCTTCAAGCAAGCGACCGGGCCCGATCCGAACCGATTCGGTCTGTGGCTCGACGTCCGCGATCCCGCGTGTCCGCCCGATCCGTTCGCGGATCCGGTCAAATACCCTGGAGTTGCCATCGGCGCACGCGGAAAGACGGTCCCCGTCGGCTCCTATTACGGTGAGCCGACCGGCATCGTCGGCCTGCGGCTCCTGCCCAACCCCGATTTCGACGAGAAGGCGCGGCAGCGTTGGGATGCGGAGCGCTTCTACAACGATCCGAGCTATTACTTCGATCGCGATCTGGTCCGTCCATATCGGGTCGGGATGTCATGCGCCTTCTGCCATGTCGGCCCCAATCCCATTCGGCCGCCGGCCGACGCCGACGAGCCGAAGTGGGAGAACCTGAGCTCGAACGTCGGAGCGCAGTACTTCTGGTGGGACCGCGTCTTCAACTGGCGCGGGACTGACAACGAGGCGAGCGTCTTTTTCCAGGCGCTCCATGTCTCCCGTCCCGGCACCCTCGACACCTCGCTCGTCTCGACGGACAACATCAACAATCCGCGGACGATGAATGCGGTGTACTACCTCGCGCCGCGGATGGGGCTGGCGCGGAAGTGGGGACGTGAATCGATCCTGGGCGGCGAGCGGCTGAACAAGCAGTTCAACGACTTCGTCAGGCCGAATGATCCACTGTCGCAATTCTTCGCCTGGCCGGGAACCGTCTGGACACCGAGGGTGCTCAAGGACGGATCTGATTCTGTCGGTGCGCTCGGCGCGCTGAATCGTGTGTATCTGAACATCGGATTATTCAGCGAAGAGTGGCTGCTGCATTTCCGTGCGGTGATCGGCGGGAAGCCCATTACACCGATTCCGATCGAAACCGCGGCGAAGAATTCCGTGTACTGGCGCGCGACCGAGCTGCGGACGCCCGACATGGCGCGGTTTTTCCTCGCCAGTACGGAGCCCCATCACCTGCGCGATGCACCCGGTGCCGCGCAGTACCTGACCGAGGGCCAGGCCGTCGTCACGCGCGGCAAGGAAGTGTTCGCGGATCGGTGTGCGCGCTGCCATTCGAGCAAGCTGCCGGCGCTGCCCGCCGGCCTCGACCTCGAACGTGCCAATGGGCCCGACTACCTGACGGCGTGGAACCAGTACTGGAACTGGACGAAGACCGACGCGTTCAAGACAGAGATGCGCCGGCAGGTCATGGACGACCACTTCCTGGAGGAGAACTACCTCTCGAACGAGCTGCGCGTCCCGATCACGCTGCTCGGCATCAACGCGTGCAGTCCGCTGGCGACCAACGCCATCGCGGGCAACATCTGGGACAACTTCTCGTCGCAGTCGTACAAACAGCTTCCGTCGGCGGGATCAATCAAGGTGCGGCATCCGTTCACGGGCGCGGAGTACGACTATCCACTGCCGGCCGGTGGCCGTGGCTTCATCCGCCCGGCGTCGCTCGTGAGCCTCTGGTCCACGGCGCCGTTTCTCCAGAACAACACGGTCGGCCGCTTCGAGCCGCAGCCGGATGTCGAATCGCGGATGCGGTCGTTCGAGGACTCAATCGAACAGATGCTCTGGCCCGAACGCCGTCCGAAGGACGCGCTCTTTGCCAACGAATCGGGCCCGGGCGTCGGCATCATCGACCGCATCACGGTCGACAGTTATCTGGATGTCGCCGAAGGTTACATACCCGATTACCTGATGCCGCTTGTCGGCGTCGCTCGGAAGCTGTTTCCGTTCGTGGCGGGGAGCGACTACTCGATTCATGTGGGCCCGTTCCCGAAGGGGATGCCGATCGGTCTCATCACGAACATGGACATGCTTGGCGCCGAACTGCCGCCGGCCGAACGCGACGAGCATCGCAAGAGGATCCTCACGCTGATCAACCGCACCCGCGAAGAGCTGAAATCGCACAGCGACCTGCCGACCATCCTCGGCAATCTTTCGGACGAGATGCTCGCCGTCAGCAAATGCAAGGACCTCGTCGTCAACAAGGGGCACTATTTCGGTACGTCGTACTTCGCCGAGGAACCGGGGCTCAACGATGACGACAAACGTGCATTGATTGGATTTCTGAAGACCTTCTGATGCGCCGCAGGATGCCTTTCGCGTGAAGCGTCGCGACCTGCTCAAGGCGGCGCTCGCGTTGCCGGCGCTGCGGATTCCGCGATCCGCGGACCTGGGAAGGTCCGCGCCGCTTGGAACATCGTCCGCGCCGCGCGTGCAAGTCAGCGACGATCCGCCTCGCACCTCCGCCGATTTCGTGGTCGTCGGCTCTGGCGCGGGCGGAGGAACCGTCGCGGCGCGACTCGTCGAAGCCGGATATTCGGTGATCGTGCTCGAGGCGGGAGGCGATCCGCCATCGGTCCCCTACGATGTGCCCGCGTTCCATCCGTTTGCGACCGAACACGAGGCGATGCGATGGGATTTCTTCGTTCACCATTACGGCGATCCGGTGAAAGAGCGGAACGATCCGAAGTACCTGACAGACAAAGGCGGTGTGTGGTATCCCCGCGCGGGCACGCTCGGCGGCTGTACCTCGCACAACGCGCTGATCTTTGTTTACCC
Source organism: Vicinamibacterales bacterium (assembly GCA_035764385.1). Taxonomy (GTDB): domain Bacteria; phylum Acidobacteriota; class Vicinamibacteria; order Vicinamibacterales; family UBA2999; genus Gp6-AA40. Next base: position 2,014 of record DASTZI010000239.1, on the reverse strand, counting down.
GTCGAATAACGACTGGAATCAGCTCGCCGACTTGACCGGCGATGCATCGTGGCGCGCCGAGAAGATGCGAGCGTATTTCGAGCGTCTCGAGGACTGCCGGCATCGCCGGGTCGCGCGTTTCCGCCACAAGTTGGGAGTCAACCCGAGCCGCCACGGGTTCGACGGATGGTTGTCTGTCGAAAAGGCCGCCCCCGCGGAGGCGATCCGCGACGGCAAGATCCGCCGGCTGTTTGCCGCGTCGATTCGCAACGCGATGAAAGAAGTGGGAATGCCGTCGCTGGCGCGTCTGGAGAGCCTCGGCGACCCGAACGATTGGCGGGTCATCTCGGACAACGAGTTCGGCGCCTGCTACACGCCGATGACGACTCGAAATTACCAGCGGGTCGGAGCGCGCGAACGTCTTCTCGATGTGCGCCGGCGATATCCCGATCGCCTGACGGTCGAGCTCAACGCCCTGGCAACGCGTGTCATCTTCGACGATCAGAAGCGCGCAGTCGGTGTCGAGTACCTCAAAGGCGAACGCCTCTATCAGGCGCACGCGACGCCGAGCGAACGGCCCGGCGAGCCGCGGCAGGTTCGCGCGACCCGAGAAGTGATTCTGGCCGGCGGAGTCTTCAACACCCCGCAATTGCTGATGCTGTCCGGCATCGGCCCGGAAACCGAGCTCAGGCGTCACATGATTCCGCCGGTCGCGGTGCTCGATCGCGTCGGCAGGAATCTGCAGGACCGCTACGAGGTTGCGGTGGTCAACCGGCTGGAGCAGCCGTGGGACATGCTGCGCGGCGCGACGTTCACCGAGAGCGACAGGCAGTACGAGGAGTGGAAGTCGAGTCGCCGCGGTATCTACACGACCAACGGCGTTCCGCTATGCGTGATTGCCCGCTCGACCGCCGGGCAGCCATCGCCGGATCTTTTCTGTTATGCGCTGCTGGCCGACTTCCGCGGCTACAAACCGGGCTACTCAACGGTCGTGCGGGAGCGTCCCAACTACCTGACGTGGGTCGTCCTGAAAGGCCACACGAACAACACGGGGGGCACGGTCACGCTGTCGTCACGCGATCCGCGCGTGCGGCCCGTCATCAACTTCAACTACTTCGAGGATGGCACCGACGCCGCCGGCGATGACCTGACGGCGGTTGTGAAAGGCGTGTCGCTCGTCCGTCGCATGACCGCGGGCCTGCAACAGACACTCGGTCTGGTCGAGGAAATGCCGGGCGCCGATTATCCGACCGAAGAATCGCTCCGCGATTTCGTCCGCGCCCATGCCTGGGGTCATCACGCATCCTGCAGCTGCCCGATCGGCCCGCGCGACCGGGGCGGCGTACTGAGCGGAGATTTCAAGGTGTACGGCGTCGAGGGATTGCGCGTTGTTGATGCATCGGTGTTTCCGCGTGTGCCCGGTCTGTTCATCGCGAGCGCGGTCTACATGATCGGTGAGAAGGCGGCCGATGTGATTGCGGCGGATCAGGAGGCTGGTGGCAGGAGGCAGGTCGCAGGAAGCGGGCAGTAGACTGCTGCCGACTTCTGCCACCTGCCCACTGCCACCTGCCCACTGCCACCTGCCCCCTAAAGGAGCACATATGAGTATGAGAAGGGCGTTCGCGCTTCTGGCGGCCGCGGCGATGACGGGGTGCTCGTTTGCGACGACGATTCGCGAGAACACCGCGGCCATCAATGGCAGCTCCGAGACCATCCGCACCAACACGGCCGCGATTGGTGAGTCCACACGCGGCACGACGGCGCTCATCCCGGCGCTGCAGGGGGTGAACAACCTGCGCGCCCCGCTCGAGTCCGTCGCTGCCCTGAGCCCCACGCTGCAGGGCGTCGCGTCCCTTCGCGATCCGATGACGCGCGTTGCCGCGCTCGACATGCCGATGCAGTCGGTTGCCGCACTCAACGCACCAATGCTGCGTGTGGCCGCCCTCGAGACGCCGATGAACTCGGTCGCGCAGCTCGATGGACCGATGCGCAGCGTCGCGGCGATGAAGCCAAGTCTCGAGGCCGTGGCGTCGCT
>DASTZI010000238.1:0-2360 GCA_035764385.1 Vicinamibacterales bacterium | reverse complement strand
CGGTATCATGTCGGCGGACGGCAGCCGCAATTTCCCGAACGCGCAGATCCACATCGCGCAGGCGGATCTGGAGTTCTGGACCGACGACAAGCGGCTCGGCACCCCCGCGGAAGGTTCTGCGCTTGCCGCCAAGAAGAACCTCCTCCCCAATCGGGATCGCATCGTGTTCTACAAAGACGGCCAGGAGGTCATTCCCGGCGTGCAGGCGATGCACACCCCGGGGCACACGGTCGGGCATACCTGCTTCGTGATCAATTCGGGCGCCAAGTCGCTGTTCGTCGTCGGCGACCTCACCCACCACGTGATCCTGGTGGAGAAGCCGCGGATGGAGGTCGCGTTCGATACTGATCCCAAGCAGGGGGTGGAGACGCGCATCAAAGTTATGGACATGCTCGCGAGCCAGCGTATGCCGGCGCTGGTCTATCATCTGCCGTGGCCCGGCGTCGGTCATTTCGCCAAACGCGGCGACGGCTTTCACTACGTCGCGGCGCCGATGCAACTGGTCCTATAGAAAGGCGTCGGTTTATCGCCCGGTTGGAACGGTCGCGGACACGATCGAGTCGTGTCCGCGGCCGTCGATGCCGACGTGGACGGTCCCGGAGATTGACTGGCATTCTTCTTGCGGGAAAATGCGTGAATTAATTGCGGGAGGAAGGAATGTTCGCCGCGATCAGAGGGATTGCCCTGCACGGTGCGTGGGCGCTGTGTCTTGCCGTCGGGCTGTTCAGCGCGCCCGCGCGCGCCGAGACGCTCGACGAGCTCTACACTAAAGCCAAGACCGAAAAGTCGCTGGTGATCTATGCCGGCGGTCCGGTGTCGAACTACGAGCCCTTGGCGCGGGAATTCGAGAGCAAGTTTCCGGGCCTGACCGTGTCGATCGAAGGCGGCTTCAGCAATGTGCTGAATCAGAAAATCGAACGGCAGTTCAGCGACCAAAGGCTCGAGGCCGATATGGCGCTGTTCCAGACGGCGCAGGACTTCGTGCGCTGGAAGGGGCAAGGAAAAATGCTTGCCTTCAAGCCGGAAGGCTTCGATGCCGTCGACAAGTCGTTCAAGGATCCCGACGGCGCGTTCATCGTCTGGTACGTGGGCACGCTCTCATATGCCTATAATACGCAGCAGGTGAAAGCGGAGAACGCTCCGAAATCGGCGCTCGATTTCCTCAAGGGGGAATTTCGCGGCAAGATGATCGCCTGCTATCCGCATGACGACGACGCGACGCTTTATCTGTTTCACACGCTCGCCAAGAAATACGGCTCCGACTACATCGACAAGTATCTGGCGAACGGGCCCAACTGGGTGCAGGGTCATCTGAGCGTCTCGCGCTCGGTGGCTGCCGGCACGAACGTCGTCACGCTCGATGCGACGACCTCGACCATCCTCAATCTGAAGAAGGCCGGCCAGCCGATCGAGTTCGTCTTCTCGGAGGCGGATCCGATTCCGATCTACTACTCCACCGCCGGCATTTTCAAGGACGCGCCGCACCCCAACGTCGCGAAGCTTTACCTGACTTGGGTTCTGGCGCCCGAACAGCAGCGCCGCATCGGAACGTTCTCTTCGCGCGGCGACGTTCCGCCGCCGGCCGGACTAAAGCCGCTATTCTCATACGGCGTGGCCAACGACTATCGGGATTTCGTGACCAACGACCGCTTGCTCGCCGATCTGCGCAATAGGTTCGCGGCCGCGATCGGTCCGATCCGCAATACCGGCGGCGTTCGTTGATGGCGTAAGATTAAGCGCGCCGCTGCGCGGCTGAGCAACCGGTTCTGGATTTCGGCGGCGGCGCGTTCTATAACGCGCCGGACATCAATCCATTTTTCCATGACTTCGCCGATCGCGCTTTTCGTCTTGCGCGGGCGCGGGCGGTCGAGGAGCAAACCATGGCCGGCCATTCCCAGTTCAAGAACATCATGCACCGCAAGGGGCGGCAGGATAAGGCGAAATCCAAGCTGTTCGGAAAGCTCGCGCGCGAAATCACCGTCTCGGCCAAAATGGGGCTGCCCGACCCCGCCATGAATCCGCGCCTGCGCGCAGCAGTCATCGCCGCCCGCGCGGAGAACATGCCCAAGGACAATATTGACCGCGCGATCAAGAAAGCCGCCGGCGGCGAAGCGGAGAGCTATGACGAGATCCGCTACGAGGGCTACGGGCCGGGCGGCGTGGCCGTCATCGTCGAGGTCTTGACCGACAATCGCAACCGCACCGCGGGCGAAGTGCGGGCGACCTTCACCAAGTCCGGAGGCCACCTGGCCGAGACCGGCGCGGTCTCCTTCATGTTCGACCGTGTCGGCGTGGTCGAGTACGACGCCAAGGTTGCAAGCGCCGATGCCATGTTGGAGGCCGCGATCGAGGCCGGCGCC
>DASTZI010000237.1:0-9717 GCA_035764385.1 Vicinamibacterales bacterium | reverse complement strand
GGACACGCGTGCGCGCGTGCGCCGGCCGGAATCGCGCGTCAACGACGCGACCCGCCGCTCGAGCAGCCGGAGCTGCTCCCGAAGTTCCAGGTTTTCCTGCAGCACCTGCTCGCGACCCGGCGAGAGATGGCGGTCGTACTTCCACCAATCCAGACCGATCTCCTCTGCCTTGTCGATCGAGCAGATCATCAAGCGGATGCGAATCGTCAGGAGCTCGACTTCGGCCAGCGACACCTTGATGTCGCCCGCGACGACCAGGCCCTTGTCGAGCACACGATCGAGAATGTCGACCAGCCCGGCACTGCCGCGGTTTGGACTGCCTGTCAGGTCGGTCGGCATGCGGATCGCGTGATGGGCTGGCCTCTCGTCGCGCGATTGCAGGCAGGATGCCCGGCACGAAGCTCACGCGAACCGCCGAAGTATATCCCGGCGAAGTACAACGGACCAAGATAGATGAGAGCAGATCGACGCCCCGGCTCATCCATGATTGCGCGTCATACGCTCGCCGGATAGGTATCGAAAGACATCCAGAACTCAGCTCTGCGCTAGCATTGGGAGCGCATGGCCACCCAGTGTTCGTTCGACGTCACCTCCAACGTCGATCTCCAGGAAGTGGACAACGCCCTGAACCAGGCGCGGAAGGAAGTCGCGCAGCGGTACGACTTCAAGGGTTCCAAGGCGTCAATCGACTTCGACCAGAAGGATTCAAAACTGGTACTCGTCGCCGACGACGACTTCAAGCTGAACGCCCTCTGGGAAATCGTGTCCACCCGTCTGGTCCGGCGCAATGTCCCTGTGAAAAACCTGACGCGAGGCTCGGCGCAGCCAGCCGCCAACAGCACGGTCCGTCAGGAAATCGCGCTGCAGCAGGGCATCCCGACGGAAAAGGCGCGGGATATCGTCAAATTCATCAAGGATTCGAAGCTCAGGAAGGTCCAGGCGGCGATTCAAGGGGATCAGCTGCGGATCAGTTCCGGGTCCAAAGACGATCTGCAGGAAGTGATGCGACTGCTGCGGGAGCAGGACTTTGGCGTCGCTCTGCAGTTCGGCAACTATCGCGGGTAGGGGCCAACCGTAAGGTCGGCCTACCGCTTCGACTTTTTCTCGTCCCACGCCACTTCGGTATCGCCGTTCTTGCCCATGGCGAGAATGGCATTCGCAATCCGGTCGGTCCGCGTATTGAGCGGCAGCTCCGAGTCGTAGACGATTTCCTTCTGACCGACCGAGCGGAGTTCGAACTTCACATGGTAGCGGCGGAGGATTCCCTCGATGTCGGTCCGGAGGGCCGGCGGATCGGGCGTCGATACCTTCAACTCGAAGTGCTTGGTGAGCTCCGGCTCGATCGATTCGACGGCCCACAGTACACCGAGCAGGAACACGGTGGCAAACAGCGCGAGGCCGTACAGTTCGACGCCGCAACACAGCCCGATGCTCAATGTCGACAGCATGACCACCGCGTCCTTCGGATCATCGATCTTGGCTCGATAGCGAATCAGGTTCGCTGCGCCGACGATGCCGAAGGCGCGAGCGAGACTCGATCCGACAACCAGCATGACGGTTGCGCCAACCACCGCGAGCACGATTTGCGTTTGGATGACCGGCGCCGATCGGGGCGGTGTGCCGCGGCGGCGCGGCCGGAACGCTAACGCCGCGCCCAGCACCGTCGCGACGGGCAGCGCCAAGACGGCGCGTTCCACCATGTCGAAATGCGACTCGAGTATCTGCGGCAGCGATTGCGCGAACTCGGGAGGTGGCGGTTGCATGTCGGTCGTGTCGGGCGGGGTGGTTCAGCGCGTCGCCTGCTCGATGGGTCTCGCGCGAAGCGCAAACGCGTCGTCAATCTTCTCCTTGAGCCTGTCGATGAAGCGCTGCGCGTCGGCGTCGGCATAATTGGCCGCCCGGAACGCATCGTGCCACTGCTTGTCCGTCAGGCGCGCCATGCGCTCGGCGGCCCACCGCACATCAGCGGGCCGAATCATCGAAACCAACTCCTGGTGTCGTCCGGAATAATCGAATTCGATTCTGTCGCCATTGACCGCGGTGATGAACCCGTGCCGCTCGAAACACTCGAGACAATTGCGTTTCGGATAGAGCTTCCCTGTCTCGCCGAGCGCGGCGCCGAGATCGCGGACGACAAACCACCGCGTCGCGCCTTCGACTGGTTCCTTGAACGTGTAGAAGCTGTTGTTGTCGTTCTTCAGATCCGTGCTGTTGAACATCAACATGACGACGAGGAGGCCGCTCAATTCGCGTGTGCCCACGAATGGATTTTGCTGCCACCACCAATACTCATCGAGCCGCTCGAATTCCTTCAGCTTTGGCCGGAATCGCGCCTCGCTGATCGTGGACGTGACCCCGCTTTCCTCCAGGGTCCACGAGGGTAGGTAGTAGATCGGCTCCTGGTGGAACCCGAGTCCCCACAGGATGCGCGAGAGGACGACCTCCGTCTGCGCCTCAGGACCGATTTTCGCGTTCCACTCGGTACCGTCAGGCCCCTTGACGACGTACTTCGTGCTGAACCCCGCAGCGTCGAGCTCCTTGAGTGGATAGATGGCGTCCGGCTTGGGTGCGTTTTTCTGGCCGCCGATTCCCCAGAACAGGTCGCGCGGTTCACTCCCCGGATCGACCCAGAGCTGTTTGATGGCGTTCGCGGTCGGCGGTTGGGCTGGCGGTTGAATGGCAATTGCGCCGCCGCATGCGGACGCGCCAATGAGGGCCGCGACTACGGCTGAGATCGGGTGCGGACGCACGCGACCTCGTCAGCAAGCCGTGTTCCAACACCTACGCTGGCACTCAGTTTGGTTTCGTACCTCTACCGAATGGTTCCCTCCTCCGTTCCCACCGCAACGTACCGGCTGCAATTCAACAAGACCTTCACCTTCGACGATGCCACGGAGATCGTCGGGTACCTCGATCGGCTGGGCATTTCTCATTGTTATGCGTCGAGCTACTTCAAAGCGGTGCCGGGAAGCACGCATGGATACGACGTTGCCGATCCGACGCAGCTGAACCCGGAGATTGGTGATCGGGCGAGCTACAACCACTGGATTGAAACACTGCGCGAACACGGGATGGGCCACATCGTGGATTTGGTGCCGAACCACATGGGCATCGCCAAGTCGGCGAATCCATGGTGGCAGGACGTCCTTGAGAACGGCCCCAGCTCGCAGTACGCATCGTTTTTCGACATCGACTGGCATCCGCTCAAGCCGGAACTCGAAAACAAGGTGTTGCTGCCAATCCTCGGCGATTCGTACGGTGCCGTGCTCGAACGCCAGCACATCACCGTGGAATACGTCGCCGGAGCGTTCCGGGCACGCTACTTCGAAACGGTGCTGCCGATTGCGCCGGGCACGTACGATCGCATCCTCGGCATCGATGTCGAGCAACTGCTCGTCGAGCTTGAGGATAGCGATGCCGAAATGGAGTTTCTCAGCATCCTCACGGCCGTCAGGAATCTCCCTGGCCGCGGGGCGCAAACGCCGGAATTGCGCACAGAGCGAACCCGCGAGAAGGAAGTCATCAAGCGGCGTCTGGCGCGTCTGACCGCGGAGTCGCCCGCGGTCATGGCGCACATCGAACGCGCCGTCACGACGCTGAACGGCAAGCCGCGCAATCCACGAAGTTTCGACCGCCTCGATGCGCTGCTGTCCGCGCAGCCGTACAGGCTGGCCTACTGGCGTGTGGCGGCAGAAGAAATCAATTATCGGCGGTTCTTCGACGTCAACGAGCTCGCGGCGGTTCGGATGGAAGACCCAGACGTGTTCGAACACACGCACGCGTTTGCGTTTGAGCTGCTGCGCGAAGGGTGCATCGACGGGATGCGGATTGACCACGTCGATGGTCTGTACGATCCGGGCGACTACCTCGAGCGGCTGCAGTTGCGGGCGCAGCACGTGCGACCCGATTTGTTTTCCGGCGATCGCCGCCTCTATCTGGTCGTGGAAAAGATTCTGGGTTCGGACGAATGGTTGCCGTCGTGGCCGGTCGAAGGAACGACCGGCTATGAATTTCTCGTTCGTGTGAACGGGCTGTTCGTCAATCCCGCGAACGAGCGAGCGGTCAACGAAGCGTTTGAGCGGTTCACGCGGCTGCGGGCGCCGTTTCGTGAATTCGCGTACCGCAGCAAACAGCTGATTCTGCGCATGAGCATGGCGAGCGAACTGCAGGTGCTCGCGCACGACCTGACGCGTTTTTCAGAGCGAAATCGCCACTTCCGCGATTTCACGCTGAATCTGCTGCTCCACGCCATGCGGGAGATCATCGCGTCGTTTCCGGTGTACCGCACTTATGTCAATGCGCGTGAGTCCGACGTCACGGCGCACGATCGCCGCTACATCGACCACGCGGTCAATGAAGCCAAGCGGCGCAACCCGCAGTATCCAGCCGTTGTGTTCGAGTTCGTCCGCGGACTGCTGGTCAAAAAGGCGGACTACATCCCCGAAGACGAACGGGGCGAGCACATGAAGTTCGTCGGCAAGTTCCAGCAGGTGACCAGTCCGGTTACCGCCAAAGGCATCGAGGACACGGCGCTCTATCTCTACAACCGGCTCGTGTCGCTCAATGAGGTTGGAGGCGAGCCCGACAAGTTCGGAGTCGCACCCGACGCGCTGCATGCGTGGCTGGCCGACCGAGCCGCCAAATGGCCGCATGCCTTGTCGGCCTCTTCGACGCACGACACCAAACGCAGCGAAGACGTTCGCGCGCGCATCAATGTGCTGTCAGAGCTGGCCGGCGAGTGGCGTCCGGCTACGCAGCGCTGGGCGCGCATGAACCGGAAGGCACGTTCGTTGATTAACGGCGAGTCATACCCGAGCCGCAACGAAGAGTACCTGCTGTATCAGACATTGGTGGGAACGTGGCCGCTCGGTGCGATGACGCCGGACCAGGAACGTGAGTATCACGAACGAATTCACGACTACATGTTGAAGACGATGCGCGAGGCGAAAGTCTTCACGAGCTGGCTGAACCCCAGCGAACCGCACGAGAACGCAATGGCCCGCTTCGTCGCGATGGTGCTCTCGCCTGCCCATGTGGCATTCCGGGACGACTTTGGTGAATTCGTCCGGCGCGTCACCAGGCTCGGCATCTACAATTCGCTTGCGCAGCTCGCCATCAAAATCGGGGCGCCTGGTGTCCCGGATTTCTACCAGGGCACCGAGCTGTGGAATTTCAGCCTTGTTGATCCCGACAATCGAAGGCCTGTGGACTACGGCGAGCGCCGCGAACTGCTCGATCGTGTCGACGTCGCGGTCGGCGACCGGACGTCGCTGGCGTCGGAACTGCTTCAGCATCCCGAAGACGACCGCATGAAGCTCTTTGCCACGACAACCATGCTGCGCGCGCGACGGGCAGCGGACGACGTGTTCCGCTGCGGCCGATATGAGCCGCTGGCAGTCGAAGGCGCGGCACGCGAGCACCTGTTCGCGTTCGGACGCGTCCTCGGTCCGCGGCAGGTGCTCGTGTGCACACCGCGGCTGATTGCGACGCTCACCCCCGACGGCAACCCGCCGATCGGCGACGTCTGGGGTGATACGCGAATTTCCGTTCCTGAGGAGGCGCCGCGCTGTTACCGTCAGGTCTTCACCGGTGCGTGCGCCGCGGTCAGCGAACAGGGCGGACGGAAGTGGATCCGCGCCGCGGATGTATTCGCGCAGTTCCCGATCGCGTTCCTGGAGGCGGCGTAGCCGTGGGCTGGACCATCATCGGCCTCGGCTTCATCGTGTGGTTCGTACTCGTTCTCTTCTTCACGCCCCGCATCGACTACAAGGTCTCGCACCCCACCCGGCCGAACAGCGACGAATTCCTCCACGTCCTCGAGGCGACCTGTCAGGCTGCCATCCATTTCCATAACAAAGTCGAGGTTCTCACCAACGGTGCGCAGTTCTACCCGGCGATGCGCGATGCCATCCTCGCGGCGGAGTCTTCCGTGAATATGGAGGCGTACATCTTCGAGAAGGGCGAGGCGGCGAAGATGCTCGTTGAGGCGATGGTCGATCGTGCGCGCGCCGGCGTCGAGGTGCGGCTGACGCTCGACTGGGTTGGCAGCCTCATGATGATTTTCGGGACGCCGCTCCGGCAACTCCGCGACGCGGGCTGCAACGTTCAGTTCTACCAGGGGCTGAGGTGGTACCGGTTTCATCGCATGAACAACCGCACGCACCGCGAGCTGCTGGTCATCGATGGTCGGGTTGCGTTTACTGGCGGGGCCGGTGTTGCTGATCAGTGGCTCCATCCGCATCACCGTCGGGCTGCCTGGCGTGACACGATGGCACGGATCGAAGGTCCGATCGTGGCGGCGTTGCAAGGAGTGTTTGCCGAGAACTGGCTCGAGTGCTGCGGTGAAATTCTGACGTCACCACGCCATTGGCCGCCGTTGCAGAGCGCTGGGCCGACCGAGGCGATGCTGGTCAAAAGCTCGCCGTCTGATCGCTCGACGGCATCCCGCGTGGTGTTTCAGATGCTGATTGAGGGAGCGGTCAGCAGCGTTGACATCCAGACTCCCTATTTCCTTCCCGACAAGGCGCTGCGGCGGGCGTTGATCCGCGCAGCCCGCCGCGGTGTCAAAGTGCGCGTCATCGTCCCCGGGAAGTACAGCGATCAACGGCTTGTGCGGCTTGCGAGCCGCCGGATGTACCGCGAGCTGCTTCACGGAGGAATCCGCTTATACGAATATCGTCCGTCGATGACACATGTGAAAGCGCTGATGGTCGACGATGCATGGGCGGTGATCGGAACGACCAACGTCGACAACCGCTCATTCGAGCACAACGACGAAGTCAACATTGCGTTTCGGGAGGCAGCCGTGACTGGGCGGCTGCGGCGCGATTTCGAAGCGGATCTCGCGGCGTGCAACGAGATTACGGTGGAAGAATGGGGACGCCGGTCCGCGCTCGAGAAGCTCGTCGAGCCGGTTTGCTGGATTCTGGAGCGCCAACAGTAGCGAGCGTTCGCCGTCGAGTCGCCTGCCCCACTTGGTGCAGAGGCCTCCGACTTCCTTTCCTGCCTGCAACTTGCCGAACGTGTGAACCTGGTACGCTCGTTGCTCCACGGCCGCTAGAGGTTTACGACCGTGGTTCGAAACATCATTCGCTTCAGCGCATTAATCCTTCCATTGGCAGCCCTCTCAGGAACCGTCGGCGCCAAGGACAACGTCGAGATCAGAGTGTCGGGTCGCTTCTTCGCTGAACCGGCGACTGTTCAGATGATCATCGCCGTTGAACCCAATGCCGAGAACCGCGTACTCCGCGTGGAAGCCGACGGCGACAACATGTTCTGCGCGACCGAGGTTCCATTGCAGGGCGACAAGGAACAGCGCCTCCACAACATTCAGTTCAAGAACCTGGCGGCCGGCGAATACACGCTTCGCGCGCAGGTCCTGTCGAACAGTTCGGTCCGATCGCAGACCGAGCAGGGGATCATGGTGACTGGTGACGGAACCCCGACAGGGGGATGGTGACTTGCGATTTGTGACTTGTGATTTGTGATTCGAAGGTTTCAATCACAAATCGCAAATCACAAATCCTCAATGCGACTTATCGATTCCAGCGGTCCACTCTGCAATCTGTTCGGGTGTCATCGAGCCGCGCGGCTGTAGACGCGCATCCTCATAACCCCACTCTTCGACGTCAACGAGATATTGCGCGCGTGACAGCAGCGTTCCCTGGCACACCTTGCTGTCACGGGTGGGCACATCGAGTTCGGCCTGTACGCGGTTCAACAGCTCTTTGATCAGCGCTGAAGGAATCAGCGAGCGTTCGCCGGGGTAGATGAAGCCGAACAGAATGAGATGGCTCAAGAGGACGCGCCAGTGCGGACCAAAACGGCGGACGAGCCGATCCCAGTTCACCAGGCCCGCACAATGGCGGAGCAGATGTGCGACATCGGCGCCGTCGTACCGCTCGCGTTCCATGATGAGCGCCTTGGTCCAAATCATCTCTTCGGCCGGCACCAGCTTGACGGCGACGCCGAGGACAGTCTCGTCCACGGCATGCGCAAACCACTCGTCGTCGACTTCTGCCAGCCCGTTGCCGGAGTTATAGATCACATCAATGAACTTCTCGCCGTGATGGGCCTTGGCGAGCCAGTGATGGAACGCGATCTCCGTTCTGAATCCGCAGCGCGTCAGCACCTCGAGCACGCGACGTAGATCGCGCGGTCTGGCGAAAATGTCGAAATCCTTCGTCTCGCGGCAGATGCCCGCGTAGTACTGAAACGCATAGGTGCCGCCGACAAGGTACGGCACGCCGCACCGGTTCAACATCTCGAGCGCATCTCGATATAGCTGCGCTGTGTCGGGCGAGGTGAGCAGCGGAACGTCGGTGTCTATCACGCGATCAGTCTCTGTGCGCATGGCTGTGCAGGATTCACGCCGTCGTTACGCAGATTTCACGAGTGGTTCTCCGCGCGGCTCGACTGCGGCAGCGGTGTCAGTCACCTCACGCGGGACTTCGACGATGAGAAACGGGGGACGGTTTGGATTCACTCTGGTCAGCAGGGGCATCGAGACGTTATGGACGGGCACGCCGGTGGAGGTGCGCCCTTCAGGTGTTCCGCGATGCGCGTGCCCGTGAAACACAGCGTTCACGCGATACCGATTGATGGGTTCTTCCAGGCGGCTGGAACCGAGAAACGCGAAGATCTCCGGCGGCTCCCCTTCGACGGTGCCTCGAATCGGCGAGTAATGCAGCAGGGCCACACGCTTCTGCGTCCGTAACCGCGCCAGCGCAGTCTCGAGTTTCAGCGCCTCGTCCACGGCTTCCTGCACGAACGCCTTGATCGCGTGCTCGCCCCATGGCCCGAGCGCACCGCGACCGAAGCCGCCCGCAAATCCCTTCACACCGGCGAAGCCCACGCCATGAACTTCCGTGGCTTCGCCATCAAGTGCATGCACACCGGCATCGATGAGAATCTGACGGATTTCGTGCGGCTTGCCACCTTCATAGTCGTGGTTGCCGAGCACTGCGATGACCGGAATCTTGACGACGGCAAGCTCGCGGGCCAGAACACGAGCCTCATCCGGCAGTCCGTAGTCGGTGAAATCGCCGCAGAGCAGCAGCACATCCGCTGATTGGTTGACCTGCGCAAAGAGCGGTTGAAAAGCCCCCTGGGAAGTCTTCGTCACGTGCAGGTCGCCCATCGCGGCAATCCGCAGGTGTGTACGCATGAGCGTGTCCATGGCTCATCGGATGTACTCAAACTGAGTGCCCAGCCGGGATTAAGCTGAAGAGCAATGGCTGTGCTGCACCAAATTTGGATCAAGCGCGCGCATCGCGGGCCCATGGACGCCGCCGTCCGCGCGACGCTCGTCCCTGGCCGCGGCATCGCCGCAAACGCAGATCAGGGAGGCCGTCGTCAGGTCACGCTGATCGATCTCGAACGGTGGCGCGAGCTGATGGATCTTCTTGGGGCGGATCTGGAGACGGGTGCGCGACGCGCGAATCTGGTGATCGACTCGCTCGATTTGTTCGATTCGAGAGGCAAGACGCTGCGCATCGGCAGTGCTCGCCTGCACGTCCTCGGTGAGACGCGCCCCTGCGAGCGGATGGAAGAGGCGCTCCCAGGGCTGCAAGCGGCCATGCGTGAACGCTGGGGTGGTGGCGCGTACGCCGAGGTCATTGAGGGCGGGGATATATCCGTTGGAGATGCAGTTGAGTGGGTGTTGTGAACCACTTTTCCACTTTGAACTTACTTTTCCACTTTTCAACTTTTCCACTT
>DASTZI010000236.1:0-5314 GCA_035764385.1 Vicinamibacterales bacterium | reverse complement strand
TTGTCAATGCAATGGGCGTGGCATTGACCGTCAGTGTCGAGGAAACGGCAGAAGGCACGCGCATCAACCTCGAAGGAGAGGACGGCGGCGTTCTCGTCCGACGCGGCGGTGAAGGCCTGCAGGCGCTGCAGCACATCGTCGCCACCACATTTCGCAAGCAGCTCGGTGACGACAATCGCATTGTGATTGACTGCAACGGCTTCCGGAAAGACAAGGACGCGGAGCTGCGTCAGATGGCGCGATTCGTTGCGGAGAAGGCGCGCTCGAGTGGCATGCCGCAGGAAATGGGTCCGCTCAACCCGTACGAACGCCGCATTGTGCATCTGGCCATTGCGGAAGACCCGACCGTGTCATCGGAAAGCATCGGCGACGCGTTTCTGAAGACCGTCATCATCTCTACCAAACGATAGTTTGTGGTTGGTGGTTAGTGGTTCGTGGTCCCACTAACCACCAACTACTAACCACCAACCATGTTTCATGTTTGCGACCGATGACACCATCGTTGCCATTGCGACACCCGCAGGACGAGGCGCACTCGGTGTAATCAGGCTCAGCGGTTCACGAGCTCTGGACTTCGCGGGGGCGCTGCTCGCATGCGGCGCGGCGCTGCAGCCGCGGCATGCGACGCTCACACGAGTCGTCTCCGACGACGGCGCCAGCTCCGTGGACGAAGTGGTCGCGACGTTTTTTCCCGCGCCACATTCGTATACCGGAGAGCATGTCGTTGAGATCACCGGCCATGGAAGTCCGGTGCTACTGCAGGCGATGGTCGCACGCGCGGTGACGACCGGCGCCCGGCTTGCCGAACCTGGCGAATTCACACTCCGGTCGTTCCTGAATGGCAAACGCGACCTGGTCCAGTCTGAAGCCGTCGCGGATCTGATCGACGCCGCGACCCCCCTGCAAGCGCGAATCGCTTTCGATCAGCTCGAAGGGACGCTCACCGAACGCATCGCGATGATCGACGCGCAGTTATTCGATCTCATCGCGAGACTCGAGGCTTCTCTCGACTTTCCTGACGAAGGGTTTCACTTTGTCGAGCCGGCGCGCGCTGCGGCCGAGATCGATGAGGTGATTGCCGCGCTCGACCATCTGCTCATTGGCGCGCGGGCCGGACGCATGATTCGCGAGGGCGCTACGGTGGTGATCGCCGGACGGCCTAACGCAGGTAAGTCAAGTGTATTCAATAAGTTGGTAGGATCTGCGCGCGCAATCGTGACACCAATTCCAGGCACAACGCGCGATCTCGTAACCGAGAACGTGAACATCGGTGGCATCGCCATTACGCTCGTCGATACGGCTGGCTGGCGGGAAACGGTCGACGTCATTGAGTCGGAGGGCGTTTCGCGCGGTAATCAGGCGCGACGGATTGCCGATCTCGTACTACTGATACTTGACAGCGGTGAACCGCTCACTCCCGGAGACGAACAGCTCCTTGCGGAGACCGCAGCGATCAATCGGATCGTTGTGTTGAATAAGACGGACTTGGGAAGATATCAAGCAATCGCGGAGCGCGGCTTCGAAGTTCTTCCGGCAAGTGTCCCGGTGAGTGCGCTCACCGGCGACGGCTTCGACAAATTGCGTCAAACAATCTCGGTCGCGCTCGTTGGAGAAGAGCGATTGCGCGACGTCGCCGCCATCTCGAACGCGCGACACATCACGTTGCTCGAACGGTGCCGCGTCTCGCTCGTCGCCGCACGGGAGGCGGCCACAGCCGCGAACGTTCCAGAAGAATTCCTGCTGACCGATCTGCAAGCTTCCCGCGCATGCCTGGACGAGATCGTCGGCCGCCGCACGAGCGAAGATGTGTTGCGCCACATCTTCGAGCGGTTCTGCATAGGCAAGTAGGATGCGATTCGACGTCATCGTCATCGGTGCCGGGCACGCGGGGGTCGAAGCGGCCTATGCCGCGGCCCGACTCGGATGCAGCGTCGGGCTTTGCACGCTCTCGAAGGAAACCGTCGCGCACATGCCCTGCAATCCCGCGGTGGGCGGCACGGCGAAGGGGCATCTCGTTCGAGAGATTGATGCGCTCGGCGGGTTGATGGGTCGCGCGATCGATGCGACCGGCATCCAGTTCAAACTGCTCAATCGCAGCCGCGGCCCGGCTGTGTGGTCGCCGCGGGCGCAGGCAGATAAGAAGCGCTATGCGGCGTGGGTTGCCGCTGCGCTGTCAGCAGAACCGAACATCACATGGTTGCTGGGCAAGGCCGGACGAATCCTGACGGCGCACGGAAGCGTTGTCGGCCTCGCGATGGAGGGCGGCGACGAGTTCGATTGCGACGCGATCGTCGTGACGACCGGTACATTTTTAAATGGGCTTATTCATATCGGTTGCGAACAACAGGCTGCCGGCCGACATGGTGAGCCGCCGTCGCGTGACCTCGCGGAGTCGATTCGCTCGTTCGGCTTCGAGATGGGCCGGCTCAAGACGGGTACGCCTCCTCGGCTCGATCGTAAGAGCATCGATTTCGCCGCACGTATTCGCGACGGTGCGTTTGTCGAGGAGCCCGGCGACGCGGCGCCGGTTCCGTTCTCGTTCGACACGACCGAGCCCCTTCGGAATCAGGTGCGCTGCTGGGTGATTCACACCAACGAGCGCGTCCGCGAAATCGTTCGCGGCAACATCGACCGAAGTCCGTTGTTCAACGGGCAAATTCGGGGAATCGGGCCGCGATATTGTCCGTCGCTCGAGGACAAGATCATGCGCTTCCCCGATCGGGAGCGCCATCAAATCTACCTGGAGCCCGAAGGACTCGACGTTGACGAGATCTATGTCAACGGTTTCTCGATGTCGTTACCTCGAGACGTTCAACTCGATCTCGTTCATGCGCTGCCAGGGCTGAGCGACGCCGTGATGCTGCGCCCCGCCTACGCGATCGAGTACGACTTCGTACAGCCGACAGAGCTGCGATCGACGCTTGAAACGCATCGCGTAGGGCGCCTGTTCTTCGCCGGACAAATCAACGGGACGTCCGGGTACGAAGAAGCCGCTGGACAAGGAATCGTTGCGGGCCTGAACGCGGCCAGGGCCGTTCGTCGTGCATCACCGGTCATTCTCCGGAGGGATGAGGCGTACATCGGCGTTCTCGTCGACGACCTCGTCACCCGCGGTTGCCTCGAGCCGTACCGGATGTTCACCTCGCGCGCCGAACATCGACTGCTGCTGCGCGTCGACAATGCCGACCTGCGCCTGACGCCGATTGGACGTTCTGCCGGTCTGATTACCGACGAGCGGTGGGAACGATTCGAGGCGCGGCGCCGACGATACGAAACGAATCTCGATGTTCTGCAGCGCACCGACGTTCGCAACGACGGCGGCGCCCGAGTCAGCGCGGCACGGCTGCTGAAGCAGCCAGCTGTTCGCCTCGAGTGGCTCATCGAGGAGAAGCACGTCGCGCTGTCGATCGCGGAGGAGACTCGCGCGATCGATGTCGCCAGCGTCGAGACGACGCTGAAATACGATGGCTACCTGAAACAAGAGCAGGCGCGGGCTGAGCGCGCGAGGCGCGATGAGCGACGCCGCATTCCATTGGATTTTCCATTCGGCCGCGTGCCGGGCTTGTCACGCGAAGTCGTCCATCGCCTGTCGCAGGTGCGGCCGGAAACCCTCGGCCAGGCCTCGAGAATTCCTGGTATGACGCCGGCGGCGGTCGCCGTGCTCAGCGTGTTCCTCGGACGGATGTCCGCCAATTCGTGACGAGCCGCGAGTTCCACGACCGACTCGGACGCCGCGCGAAACGGGCCGGCGTGAACCTCCCGCCGAAACTGGCCTCGCGTCTCGAAATCTATTTCCGGCTTCTCGAAACCTGGAATCGCAAGATTAATCTGACTGGGCTGAACCTCGCGGAAGCGACCCCAGAGACGCTCGATCGCCTCCTCATCGAGCCGCTCGTCGCGGCGAGGCATATCCCCACCGGGGTTACGCGAATGCTCGACGTCGGCAGCGGCGGAGGGTCGCCGGCACTCCCAATTGCGCTTGCGTTGCCGTCGGTCCGGCTGCTGATGGTCGAATCGAAAACGCGCAAGTCCGTGTTTCTTCGCGAAGCGATTCGTGCGGTGGAGCTCGAAGGGGGCGACGTCGCCGCCTCGCGGTTCGAAGAATTGCTGACGCGTCCGGAGCTGCACGAAGCGCACGACCTGGTCACGATTCGCGCGGTTCGCATCGAGCCGCGCGTGCTTTCCAACCTCCAGGCGTTCCTGAAGACGCGTGGGCTCCTGTTCCTGTTTCGCGGTGCAACGACGGCCGACCCGTCGGAAACGGTTCCACCGCCGCTCGCGTGGTCGGCCACCTATCCGTTGCTCGAGTCGTTGCGAAGCCGGCTGGTTGTCCTCGAAAAGCGTCCAGTCGGGCAGCAGCGTCTTGTTCCACGTGAAACAAAAGGGTTGACACGCGATTAGCTGCGTACTACATTCTTCCTGACCACAAGATGTTGGTGGGGCATATACCAGAAGAACAACCAAAGAACAGAGCTCATCCAATTCACGGGAGAGTCGTCGCCGTCGCGAACCAGAAGGGCGGGGTTGGGAAGACCACGACCGCCATCAACGTGGCGACCTCGCTGGCGCTCGACGGCCGTGAGGTGCTCGTCGTTGACGTCGACCCGCAGGCGAACCTGACCAGCGGCCTCGGCTTCAAGGGTCAACGGGCGTCGGGCGGCACGACGTACGAAGCGCTCATGACCGACGGGCCGTCCGAATCGTTTGTCGTCGCGACCCGCGTCGAACACCTTTCGCTGATTCCCGCGGATCGGAATCTCACCGGCGCCGAGATCGAAATGGTACCGATGCTCGCGCGCGAGCGACGGCTGCAGCGTGTGCTAGAGCCGCTGCGTTCGCGCTTCGAATTCATTTTCATCGACTGCCCGCCGTCGCTCGGCTTGCTGACATTGAATGCGCTGGTGGCCGCCGACGCCGTGCTGATCCCGCTTCATTGTGAGTACTTCGCACTCGAAGGACTTGCCGATCTCGTCGGCACCATGCGCCGCGTGCGAGGCGTGCTGAATCCGTCACTCGATATCGAAGGCGTGCTGCTGACGATGTACGACGATCGCACGAACCTCGGTCAACTCGTTGCACGCGACGTCCGCGACTTCTTCAAGGACAAGGTGTTCAACACGATCATCCCGCGCAATGTTCGCCTCGGTGAGGCGCCGAGTCACGGGATGCCCGGCGTTCTATATGACACGAAATCGCGCGGTGCCGCGGCCTACATCGCCCTCGCGAGAGAAATGCTTTCACGCCACGCGGACCACGCCGCGTGATCGATCCGGAGTGAACATGATCGAGAAACGTCCCGCTCTCGGCAAAGGAT
>DASTZI010000235.1:0-3924 GCA_035764385.1 Vicinamibacterales bacterium | reverse complement strand
ACTCGGTCACCTTCGTCGACTATACGCAGGCCGAACGTGTCCACACCGAGATGGCCAAGGCGCTGAATTGCGGACCGGGTCAGCCGCAAAGCCAGTGCACCGCCGCGATCGGCGGCGCTGATTCGGCGGCACAGGGTATCGGCGCGTGGAAGTACGATGTGCTTGGCGCCGTCGATCACGCCACCTGCGATACCCCGACAACTACCTGGACAGGTACGGCATTCCTGAGGCGTCGCCGGCGCGACAGGGAACAGTTCAGCGCGGCGGACGGGGAGCAGCGGGGGGACGGGGAGCACAAACCCCGTAGTTCACGCAAGCGTCAGCGACGCTGATGCGACGAAGCGACGTTAGTGGGTCAAGATCCAAATGGCCACGTTCACACCGAGGGTATAGCCTTTTCCCCCATAGGTGTGAAAGTAGTCCTGGTTGTCGCCTTCCCGCTCCCAACTATCTGAAACATCCGAGTTCATGCTGACAAGCACAACCAGCCTATCGTGGTCGTCGAATACACCGTAGTAGTGGACGGTTGAAGGCCCAATCTCAGAATCCTCACCGTTACGCAGCCACGAACCCAGCGACGGGATCTGCGGGAGCGTGTTGACCTGATAGAGAAGCGAGAACATCGGATAGTCGACCGGGAGGTCGACGATCCGTGCGCCGGGCAGGATTCGAAGCAGATTCGGACGGATGTACTCGAAGTCCGGATCCCAGTTGTCGTCGATCCAGAGAAAGCCGCCCTTCAGCAGGTACTCGTGCATGCGGGTGGTCTCTTCGGGTGTGAAGTCGTAGTTGGCCGCATTCTGCATGCGCAAGTACGGACACTGGAAGAGATCGGGATCCATGACGGTGACGTTCGCAAAGCCGGGGTCGCCATTGTTCCATCGGCTGATCTTCGCCGTGGTGAGCTCGGAGAGCCGCACCAGGAAGTTGTAGTCCGCTTGCGGGTAGTCGTCGCCCCACCCGGACTTTCTCGCCCTGCGGATGTTCTGATACCGCAGGCGGCAGAACGTGAAGCCGAGCGGCTTGTCGGGGAGTCCGTGGTTGATCGGTATCTGGAGGTTCCGTCCGTTCGTCAGGATGGTGGACCGCTGCGCCGCGGCACTCATGACGGCTCCGCCTAGCGCCAGCGCAAACGGCAGTGCGAACCGCATCCATCGAGCCGATGCCCGCCGCATGTGAGCATCGTACAACTAGTTGTGACCTGCCCGCCGAAGGATCTGGTCCCTCACATACGCGGCATCGGCGCGAGCGTCGTCGATGAAAATCGAACGCTGGGTGGAAGAACTGAAGCGGCTCGTACCCCGGAAGTAGGCTAGTCTTCCGGCACTGCAGCCGGTACACGTCGCGCGGGAACGAGCGAGCGCAGCCACTCGCGCACCTTCCCCTGACATGGCGGAAGTGGATCGCACGCCAGCAGATACAGCATGACCGTCGTCAGCACCGTAAGTCCGTGCGCAAGGATGAAGCTGCTGACGCCCAGATTGAGAATGGCGAGCACCTGCGGATATTGATAGAGGAACAGTACCGGAAAGAAAAGCATCAGCGAGAACGTGAGGAACGCGATTCGGAGCGGCGCGTCGCGCATGCGCCTGGGATTGCGGAGTCCTCGCGACACGCGGCGATATGCACTGTTCTCGTAGGTCTCCACCGGCACTTTGAAAAGGGTCTGGGTGAGGAGGTAAAGCAGACCCGCGCAGAACGCCGCCAGTGCAATCCGGAACAGCCGGCCTCCAATCTCGAAATGCATCCCTGCCCAGACGAAGAACACGACGATGCTGAAGTTGGTCAATTGGAAGGCCAACCACACGTTGGTCCGGCCAGTGAGCACCTGAAACCGGCGGCACAGCCGCTCCGTGAGATCCAGCAGCGCGGAATCGATGTGAAGCATGCTTCAGCAACCAATCATCGCAGGTCGCGGACTGCATGGCTGCGGGCCGGCGGCTCGAATGGTGCGTTTCCGTGACGGACGTTCAAACGTAGGAGAAGAGCGGCGGGAACGCGATGACGACAAACGCGGCCCACGCGGAGTAGACCGGCAGGTACGCAGTCTGCCAACGCTCGAGCGCGGCAAAAGAACCGTGGCCCGAAAGAAACCGCACGTACACAACGGCGGACCACGCAAGGTTCACAAGCAGGATGACATTCTCGCCGAGCGCGGCGACGCGATTTGGCGTGAAGCCAAAGTCCGAAATGCGCGCGGCGATAGCGGCGAGCGCGAGCACGTCGACCAGCAGCGCGCTGACGATGAGCAGTAGTTGCAGGCGGTCAAACAGGTTGGGTGGCGCATGCAGGTCGCGCGCTGAGGCGGCATAGAGTACGAGGCCGACGACCAGGACGAGCAGCAGATCGAACGCAATAAGCACGTTGCGCTGCACGTCGATGGGCTTGCCGGTCCACGCCATCGTCGCCAGGAACGTGAGCAGGAGAATCGTGAAGAAGGGCGTGAAGACCCGCGTGAGCACGGGTGCCATGTTCTCGATCACGCTCTGTTTCGCTTCGACCAGCCAGGAACCGACGAGCAACGCGCCGGCGATGCCGCACGGTAGCAGCCACTTGGCGACGAGCGTCTCGGCGTTGATGCCGATCGCATTGAACATCAGCACCGTGAACATGATGAATACGCCGCCGCCCAGCGCGAGCAGGACGTAGTAGATGAACAACTCGCCCGAGAAGCGGACGAAGTCCATACGCGCGTTGCCGCGGAACCATTGCCCGGCGGCGTAGCTGACGCCGACTACCAGCCAGAGCGCGATGGGCAGGTGGAGCGCGGTCAGCGTGCCGGTGTAACTGCGTGGGACAGCGAATGGGTAAATGTTGGCGAAGACGGCCCCGACCGCAAATGGCAGGAGGAGCAGCAGCGTGCGCGTAACGCTCAGTCCGCGCTTCCAAGCAAAATAGCCGACCAGGTACGGCAGGATCAGCAGACTGGCGTTGCGAGGGTAAAACGTCGCCTGCTCGTCGAACTCGTGTCCAAACAGCGCAGGCGCCTTCATCGAGAGCGCAGCCGCCACCGCGAGGCCGAGCGCCACAAACGCGTCCGAGCGCAGCGAGGCCTGGGCCGCCGCACCCTCGCCGATCACCAACTGCTTCCAGAGCCGCTCCGAATGCTCGCGAGCAAACTCGCGTGACAACTCGTCCAGGCTTCCCATGCGCTTGACGGCCACGAGGAACGCCTCATCGCCGGCGAGGCCGGCATCGCTCAGCAACGTCACCTGGTTTCGCAGGTGGTCCTCGAGCTCCTCGATGTCGCCGCTCTCGATCGCGCGGCGGCGGCGCAGGAACTGGCGCCACTGCGCAATCTGGTCCTCCATCGTCGCCGGCATAGGCGTGGCGCTCATGCGGGCTGTACCTTCATCCAGATGCCGCGCAGGGTGTCGTCGACTACCTGCCACTGCCGCCGCTGCGCGGCGAGCTGGGTTCGTCCGTCCTTTGTGATCCGGTAGTACCGGCGCCGGCGACCGTTCTCCGCGGTTCCCCACTTGGCAGCGACGAGTCGCTGCCGTTCGAGCCGATGCAGCACCGGATACAGCATCCCGTCGGTCCATTGAAGATGTCCGCCCGACAGTTCGGCTACACGCTTGAGAATGGCGTAGCCGTAGCTCTCACCTTCCGCCAGGATGGCAAGAACGAGCGGCGTCGCCGAGGCGGCGACGAGATCCTTGCCAAGATCCATACCTGGCAGTCTTATACATTGAACATCTACGTATGATCAAGCTGGAGCTCGAACCGTCGCCGGATCGGTGGACTCGCCCGCGACACATACAGCACAATCGAGCCCTCGCGCGTCGGACACACGTCCGTCGATTCAACTCGAGGAGTCCGATGAGAGTACGGTCGCTCACTCGCTGTCTGGCCGCCCTCGGAGCGCTCGCTGTGCTGCTGCCCGGCCCCGCGTCCGCTGACGAAGTGCGGGTGATGATTTCG
>DASTZI010000234.1:0-2092 GCA_035764385.1 Vicinamibacterales bacterium | reverse complement strand
CAGCTCGACGCCGCCGCTGCGGGACGCTAGCAGCCCGTGGTTAAAGTCCCCGTTGGTGCGGAGAATGCGGCATGGGACACACCGTCACCTGACTTGAGTCGTTTGATCGCAAGACCTGGGATTGTGGTCAAGCTGAAGTCTCGATCACGTTGTAGCCGAGGCGCCGCAGCGCCCCACTGAGAATCTTGTATCTGAACGTCCAAAACAAGATGAACGGTGGATATTCGGGCTTCACGTGCTCAACGACAACGCCCACGCTGAAGAGCCCACGTTTTCTTCGAATCTGTCGCACTTCGACACGCTCGAATTCGAACGAGCGTTTCCAGATGTTCCAAACGGTGACGTTGATGTGAAGGCGATCGGCCGACACGCGAATTCTGGCAAATGGCCATGTCGCGTTCGCCCCTCTCCAAAAGCTCTGTCCCCACCGGAGTCCCCCGGTTTCGACATATTGGACCAATTGATTACCCTGGGAATCTCCGTCGACCACCGTGCGCTCCTGATGACGATTCGTCGTCAGATTCGATCACCATGTACTACACTCTGCCCATGGCGATGGGCAAACGGAAACGCAACCGACAGCCGAACATGTGGGTCGCGACCACGGATTTCCCGACGGCGGCGAGTCACCCGTTCTACACCCGATTGAATCAGCTGCTGCGTGACCATGGGTTCGATGACTTCGCGGAAGGCCAGTGTGCGCCGTTCTACGCCGACACCATGGGTCGGCCAGGTCTGCCGCCAGGCATCTATTTCCGGCTGCTGTTGATTGGCTACTTCGAGGGCATCGACTCGGAGCGCGGCATCGCATGGCGTGCGACGGACTCGTTTGCCTTGCGTGATTTTCTTGGCGTCGGACTGGACAGCGCGCCGCCCGATCACTCGACGATTTCGCGGACACGTCGGTTGATCGATCTCGAAACGCATCGCGCCGTCTTTACTTGGGTGCTGCAGTGCCTGAGTACGGCCGGCTTGGTCAAAGGGAAGACGATCGGCATCGACGCCACGACTCTTGAAGCGAACGCGGCCTTGCGGAGCATCGTGCGACGAGACGGCGGCGAGAGCTATGAGGAGTTTCTGACCACGCTCGCGAAGGCCTCGGGCATCGGGACGCCGACTCGCGCCGATTTGGCACGGATCGATCGGAAGCGAAAGAAGAAGGGCTCGAATGACGACTGGACGCATCCGCACGATCCCGACGCCAAGATCACGAAGATGAAGGACGGCCGAACGCATTTGGCGCACAAGGCCGAGCACGCCATCGACCTCGACACCGGCGCGATCGTCGGCGTCACCGTGCAAAGCGCGGACGAGGGCGACACCACGACAATTCAGGAGACGGTGCCGGAAGCCGCCGAACAACTCGAGGCGGTCGCCGTGGTCACGGACCGCCCGGTCGTGGTGATCGAGGAAGTCGTCGCCGACAAGGGTTATCACAGCCGCACTACGGTGCACGATCTGGAAACGTTGGAGATTCGCACCTACATCAGCGAACCGGATCGCGGCCGCCAGTCGTGGACGGACCAAGACGCCGAACGGGACGCGGTCTATGCGAATCGACGGCGCATCCGCGGCGACCGCGGAAAGCGGCTCCTCCGCAGACGCGGCGAATTGCTCGAGCGACCGTGTGCGCATCTCTACGAGACGGGTGGCCTGCGGCGCGCACACGTGCGCGGACACGAGAACGTGCTCAAACGGTTGTTCGTTCATGCCGGCGCATTCAATCTCGGTCTCTGGATGCGGACGCTCTTCGGTGTCGGCACGCCGCGTGGCCTCCAGGGCCGCGCCGTGGCGCTCCGCACGATGATCGTGGTCTTGTGGCTAGTCATTGACGACGCTCTAACAGCTATCGGGGCGGGACGCCGCGATCACGCGCGATCGGACCGTCCATCGTTGGGATCTTTCGTCGCCGCATCAGTCCAATGAAGATATCGACTTGTACCACGGGCTGCTGGCGCAGGGCTGAGGTAAAGCGCGTCGAGAAGCAGTGATCTAGGAGGAACGTGAGCGGCGCGTCCGCCTGTCTTCTGCGGACGCGCCGGCGGAAAGCTCTCGCTTCAGCAGCTACTGGGATAGGCTGCCGCCCGCATCC
>DASTZI010000233.1:0-10927 GCA_035764385.1 Vicinamibacterales bacterium | reverse complement strand
TGGCCAGGCGGGTACTTGCGATCGGTGTCATCCTCCTGCTCCCTGTCGCGGCGTTCGCGCAGGAAGCGGTGTTGACCGGCACCGTAACTGATTCGACCGGCGCGGTATTGCCGGGCGTCACCGTGACGGCTTCCAACGAAGCGACGGGTAATACGTTTGTCGGCGTCACCGACGAGCGCGGCATTTATCGCATTCCAGTGCGAATCGGCAATTACAAGGTCACGAGCGAGCTGCAGGGTTTCGCGACCGCGATGCGGAGCGACGTCCAGCTGCTCGTCGGCCAGACCGCTACGCTGAATCTGCAAATGGCGCCGTCAACCGTCCAGGAAACCGTCACGGTCACCGGCGAAGCGCCACTCATTGACCTGAAAAACTCATCGCTCGGTGGCAATATCGACGGCCGCCAGGTTCAGGAGCTGCCGGTCAACGGCCGCAACTGGATGGCGCTGGCGCTTCTCGCCCCGGGCAGCCGCACCCAGGCAGGCGCCACCGGCACCGCCGCGCAGATCCCGTTGCCAGACCGGAACGGTGGCGAGGCGCGTGAGTTCCAGCTGAACGTCGACGGCCAGCAGGTCTCGGCCGACATCGGCACCGGCGGTCAGGCGAAGTTCAGCCAGGACTCGATCGCCGAGTTCCAGTTCGTCGCCAATCGCTTCGACGCGACGATGGGCCGGTCGACCGGTGTGCAGGTGAACGCGATTACCAAGTCGGGAAGCAACCAGCTGTCGGGCTTGTTCCGCGGCAACTTCCGCGACGACAAGTTCAACGCCGAGAACCCCGTCCTCCACGTCGTCGAGCCGGTCAACAACCAGCAGTACAGCACGACCCTTGGCGGCCCGATCGTCAGGGACAAGCTGCACTTCTTCGGCAACTACGAGTACGAGCGCGAGCCGCGCACCAGCATCTTCAACTCGCCGTACCCGGTGTTCAACGTCAATCTCACCGGCAAGAACACGCAGAAGAAGGGCGGCGTTCGTCTCGATTACCAGCTGTCCTCCCGGACCCGCGTGATGGGCAAGTTCTCGCGCGCGGAAATCTTCGAACCCTTCGGCGCTGGCAACACCGGCTTCTCGGGCTCGACGGGTACCAACAAGGAGTACAACCGCGAGTCGCTCGGCCAGTTGACGACCGTGCTGAGCAACCGCGCGGTCAACGAGGTGAAGGTCGGCCAGGCCGTGTTCGGTCTCGCGAATCAGAACCTCACGACGTGGTCGAACCACTGGCAGAAGGTGAATGGCATCACGATCGGCTCGCCGCGTATTGCCTTTACCGGTTTCGCCATCGCGCCCAACCAGAACTACCCGCGTCACCAGGATCAGTGGGTCTGGAGTGGACGCGACGACTTCACATACTCGTACGACGCGAAAGGGCGTCATGACCTGCGGCTCGGCGGCGAATTCCTGAACCGGCATCAGATTCAGGCGAACTGCCGGCAGTGCAGCGGCGACATGCGCGCCAACGTGACGCCTGCGGGCGGAACGGCGATCCCCACCCCCGCACAGATGCAGGCCTGGTTCCCGGATCCGTTCAATGTGGACACCTGGAACCTCGCGGCGATTTCGCCGTGGGTGAGCACGTACTCGATCGGCGTCGGCGACTTCAACGTGCACCTCTACTCTAAGAAGGTCGCGAGCTGGGTGCAGGACGACTGGGCGATCAGCAACCGGCTTACGTTGAACCTCGGCCTTCGCTATGACCTCGAACTCGGCGCCTTTGCGAACGACGTCGAAGTGCAGCCGTTCCAGCAGGCAGGGCGTCCGGCTGACAAGACGAACTTCCAGCCGCGCGTCGGCTTCAACTACCGGCTGAATGACGTCACGGCTCTGCGCGGTGGCTCGGGTCTCTACTACGGCGACGCACTCGGGGCCGACCAGTCATTCGCGACAGGCAACCGGCAGGTCGTGGTCATCCAGTACACCAACGATGGTCGTCCGGACTTCGCCGCCAACCCGACCGGCGGCCAGCCGCTGCCGACCTTCGAACAGGCGCAGACGCGTCTCTGCTCGGGCAATCCCGCGGCGTTCAACGCGTGGAAGGCGACCAACTACACGGGCACCGCGCCGTGTCTGACGCGCGACCTGCAGGAGTTCGTCGGTCTGCCGAAATACGTCCATCTGCCGCGCACGTTCCAGACGTCAATCGGCATCGAGCGCCAAATCGGATCGGTGTCGGCGTTCACGATCGATTACGTCTACAGCAAGGGCGATCACGAGAAGGACGTCGTCGACAACATCAACCTGACGTTCAATCCGGCGACGGGTGTTAACTTCCCGTTCTCGAATCGCGCAACGCGGCCGTACCCGGACTGGGGCGTGGTTTCGATGAACACGCACCTTGGGCGCTCGGCGTATCACGCGCTGCAAACGTCGGTGACCAAGCGCTTCAGTAATCGCTGGCAGGGCGCAGCGACGTATACGCTGTCGCGGCTGTATAACGCTGACACGCACCCGTTCAGCGGTCTCGAGCCGGTTCCATTTGCGACGCAGCCGGATCTTGGCGGCGAATGGGGCATCTCAGCGGACGATCAGCGCCACCGTCTGGTGCTGAACGGCATCTGGCAGGTTGGCCATGGCTTCCAGTTGAGCGCGCTGCATTTCTTCGCCGCGGGTATTCGCCTTGCCCATACCTACGGCGGCGACGTGCGCGGCACTGGCGCGAACTTCAGCCAGCGCCTGCGTCCGGACGGCACGATCGTTCCGCGCAACGATCTGCTCGCGCCGCCACAGAATCGGACCGACTTCCGGGTGCAGCAGCGGATTCCGCTCGGCAACCGTCGTTCGTTCGACTTGATGGCTGACGTGTTCAACTTGTTCAACCGCCCGAACTGGGGCATCGGCACGCAGGAGAGCACGGCATCGCAGTTCCTGCAGCACACCTCGGCGCAGGTGCGCACGGCTCAGCTCGGCTTCCGGTTCACGTTCTAGCCCGAGCGGGTTCTCATCATGGCTCTCTGGGCATCCACCGCCCAGAGAGCCGAATCCCGGTCTCCGGCCAGTCGCACATCCAATCCCCAATTCCCAATCGATAAACAGAAAACAAAAATCCTCTGAGTCTCTGCGTCTCTGCGGCTCGTGTTTCGGGTTTGCGTTTTGAGCTGTGAGGGTTTGCATTTGGGCTTTGGATTTGGGTTTTGGGATTTGGGGTTTGGGATTTTCCCCAGTAAGATTCCTCGGCTTCACCACCCTCACAGCAAAGGACGTGGATGGCTGCTACTCCCGCGACGGCGACCGCGACCGCTGCGCCGCGCCTGGCGACCCGCACGAAACTGAATTCCAACCAGATTAAGGGCTTCTGGGCGGCCTGGGGCGGATGGTGTCTCGATGGGATGGACGCCTTCATCTACTCGCTGGTGCTCGTGCCCGCGTTGACCGAGCTCCTGCCGAAGTCCGGCATCGCGGCGACGCCGGGCAACATCGGGTTCTACGGCAGCGTCCTGTTCGCGCTGTTCCTTGCCGGATGGGGCATGTCGATGGTGTGGGGGCCGATCGCGGATCGCTTCGGACGCGTGAAGGCGCTGATGATGACGATCCTGATGTATTCGTTTTTCACCTTCGCGTGCGGCATCGTGCAGAACGTATGGCAGCTCGCCGTGCTGCGCGTGTTCTGCGGGATCGGGCTCGGCGGCGAGCAGCCGATCGGCGGCACCTTCATCGCTGAGGAGTGGCCGGAGGATCGTCGCAAGATGGGCGCGGGTTACATGCACACCGGGTACTACTTCGGGTTCTTCCTTGCCGCACTCGCCAATTACTTCATTGGCGCGAACTTCGGATGGCGGTGGATGTTCATCCTCGGCGGGACGCCGGCGCTGCTGGTCGGGTGGATTCAGAGCGGCGTCCACGAGTCTGCCGCCTGGAAGGCGAAGTTCGAAAATCCGGCGGCACGTCCGCGCATGCGCGATTCGTTTGCGGCGCTGTTCAGCAACCGGTTCTCGAGGCGGACAGTCACGATGTCGCTGCTCTTCACGGTGTCGATCATCGGTTTGTGGGCCGGGTCGATCTACGTGCCGACGGCAATCACGCAAATCGCCCTGCGCCAGGGGCACACGGCCGCGGAAGCGGCACGGTTTGCATCGTACGCGGGCGCGGTCCTTTCGATCGGCACCATCATCGGATGCCTCCTTGCGCCTGTCATCGCAGAACGCGTGGGGCGTCGGCCGGCGATGGCGATCTACTTCGTCCTGATGTTCATCGGCATCGGGGTCGGCTTCGGCCGCGTGTTCTACATGCAGGACGCGCTGATGCCGTTCTTCTTCCTGATCTTCGTGCTGGGACTCGGCGGCGCCAATTTCGCCCTCTACACGCTCTGGATTCCCGAGCAGTACACGACCGACTGCCGCGGCAGCGCGATCGGGTTCACCAGCTCGGTCGGCCGGTTTGTCGGCGTGGCGATGGTGTTTCTCGTCGGTGCCGGCATTCAGCGTTATGGCTCGCTGGGCGTGCCGGTGGCCCTCACGGCCGCCGCTTTCGTCATTGGCCTGCTGGTGCTGCCCGCCGCGAAAGAAACCAAGGGCGAGCCGCTCCCAGCGTGACCCCCGTTTTAGAGCTACGCGACGCGAGCGTCGTCAAGAACGACCGCCGCATCCTCGACAGCCTGACGCTGACGATTGCCGAGGGAGAGCACACCGCCATCATCGGCCCGAACGGCGCAGGGAAGTCGGCGCTCGTCAGCCTGCTGACACACGACGATCGGCCGCTGCGGCACGAAGACGACTCGCCCTCGGTGCTCGTCTTCGGCGAAAGCCGGTGGAACGTCTTCGACCTGCGGGCTCAGCTCGGGATTATTTCAGCCGACCTGCATCATCGATTTGTGCTCGGCAACAACGAAGGACGTGTCACGGGTGAAGCGGCCGTGCTGTCAGGTTTTCTCGCGACACAGGGGATCCTGCGCTACGGCGGCGTGACCTCCGACATGCGCGGCCGCGCGACCGACGCGTTGACGCGGATGGGTGTGGCGCATCTGGCGAAGCGCCGCCTCGACGAGATGTCGACTGGCGAAGCGCGGCGTGTGCTGCTTGCACGGGCGCTGGTCACCGCTCCGCGGGCGTTGATTCTCGATGAACCGACGACCGGACTCGACATGGTGGCGCGCCACGATTTCACCGAGCGCGTCAGGCAGGTGGCACGCGCCGGAACCACGATCATCCTGATCACGCATCACATCGAGGAAATCGTTCCAGAGATTCAGCGGATCGTGCTGGTGAATCACGGCCGGATTGCAGCGGCCGGTCCGAAGAGAGACATCCTGACGTCCGCGCGCATCAGCGATCTGTTCGATGCGCCGATCGTGCTCGAGGAAGACAATGGCTACTTCTACGCCCGGCCTACGCTCGCGGCAAAGAGCTAGGCGAGCTTCGGCGCGGCAGGCTCTGCGCTCGCCGCAAAAAAGTAAGAACACGCGGCGCGAGCCTATCGGCGTCATCGGTCTCGGCATCATGGGGTCGGCGATGGCCGCTAACCTCGTCCGAGCTGGATATCGAGTCGTCGGCTACGACGTGCTGCCGGAAGCCGGACGACGGCTGAAGCGCGAAGGCGGCGAATCGGTCAACGACGTCCGCGCCGTCGCGGACGCCGCGACGACCATCATCACGTCACTGCCGTCGGCGAACGCGCTGATTCAGGTTGCGACCGAGCTCGCGCAATTCGGCCGCAAGGTCGTGGTCATCGAGACGAGCACGCTGCCGATCGACGTGAAGGAGCAGGCGCGAGCTGCGTTGGCGCGACGTGGCGCGACGCTGCTCGACTGCCCGTTGAGCGGCACCGGCTCGCAGGCACGCACCAAGGACATCGCGGTCTATGCGAGCGGCGACCCAGCCGTGTGCCGCTCGATCGTGCCCGTCCTCGAAGCGTTCTCGCGCGTCAACTACTACGTGGGACCGTTCGGCAACGGATCGAAGATGAAGTTCGCGGCGAATCTGCTCGTCGCGATTCACAACGTCGCGGCGGCCGAGGCGATGGTGCTCGCGATGAAGTCGGGCCTCGACCCGGCGCTGTCCTACAAGGTGCTCACCGACGGTGCGGGCAACTCGCGTATGTTCCAGGTTCGCGGCCCCATGATGGTCAAGGGCGACTATTCGTCGGATGTGACGATGAAGCTTGGGGTGTGGCAGAAGGACATGAACGTGATTGCGGACTTTGCGAAGGCGAATGGCTGTCCGACGCCGCTCTTCGCGGCCACCGCGCCGCTCTACCTTGCTGCGATGACCACCGATCCAATGCAGGACACAGGCGCGGTCTGCGCGGTCATCGAAAAGCTCGCCAACTACCGCCGACGAAAGGGGCCTGGCAAACCCCGTTCGTAGCGGCCCGCCAGTACGGACCGCAGGTGTCGGCGGAATTTCTCGACCGTCGCGAATTAGTTCGCTCTATTCCAGTCACCCTTCGGGCTGACTTCCCGAATCGCTTTCCATTCCCGACCGATCTCACGGCGCGCCTGTTGATGTTGTCGATGGCGTGCAGTTTGCCAAGCGGACACGCGACGGGA
Source organism: Vicinamibacterales bacterium (assembly GCA_035764385.1). Classification (GTDB taxonomy): domain Bacteria; phylum Acidobacteriota; class Vicinamibacteria; order Vicinamibacterales; family UBA2999; genus Gp6-AA40. The sequence continues at coordinate 4,447 of DASTZI010000233.1, read as the reverse complement.
AGCTCCCCACGTCGCACATCTCTTCCCGCCTAACGTACAAACCACAGCGGATTGGAAGGGACGTATGAATCCCACCCGACGCGAATTTCTGAGGTACGCCGCAGCGACAGGAATCGCGGCGGTAATACCGTGGCAACGGCTCCTGGCGTCGGTCCAGAGTCCAGCGCTGAGAAAATTCATTCAACCGCTGCCCGCGCTCGGCGCAGGGATTCCTGTCGCCAAGTCGGTTCCCTTCATGGGAGCGGACTACTACCAGCTGAACGCAGGCGAGTACACGCAGCTGTTGCATCCCGACCTACCTAAACCGACAAACTTATGGGGCTATGCGGATGCGACGACCGGGGTGCATCGTCATCTCGGTCCTGTGATTGTCGCCCAGAGAGGGAAGCCTGTTCGGCTGACGTTGACGAACTTCCTGCCACCCGTGCATCCGCTGCCCGTTGACACCTCGCTTCCAGGTGCAGAGTTGGCGCAGAACCGAATCGCGCTTCACGTGCACGGCGGCCTCACGCCATGGCTAAGCGACGGCGGTCCGTACTCGTGGTTTGGCGCGGACGGCACATACGGCCCAAGTGCGGTCTCTGTGCCCGATATGGGAGTGCCGCCAGCGGGGAGCTTCAATTACTTCTATCCGAACGACCAGAGCGCTCGGATGGTCTGGTACCACGATCACGCGCTGGGGATTACTCGATTAAACGCCTATGCAGGTCTGGCGTCCGCCTACATCATCCGCGATCTCAGCGAGGCGGCGTTGATCGCATCCGGCGCGATCCCCTCGAGCGAGATCCCGATTGTCATTCAGGACAAGATCTTCAAGTCGGTTGCAGATCAGTGGGGTTCGCCCGGCGATCTCTGGTATCCGAGCGAATACAATCCGGCGGATCTCGGGCCCGCGACCGAGTTGCTGCCGTCCCCTTCGTGCGTCCCTGAGTTCTTCGGCGACACGATGCTCGTGAACGGTCTCGTGTATCCGACCGCACAGGTCGAGCAGCGGAGGTACAGGCTGCGTGTGCTGAACGCGTGCAACGCGCGCTTCTGCACGCTGAGGCTCTTTTACGCGAGGGGGACGACGTTTCCCGATTCGACCGAGCCCAACCTCCAACAGGCTGGTCCACCATTCGTACAGATTGCCGCCGAAGGAGGTTTCCTCCCGAGACCCGTGCTGCTCGATGGCAGCAGGGACGCAACGCTGTTGCTGGCTCCGGCGGAACGCGCCGATCTCATTGTCGACTTCTCGGGCGTCCCCGCAGGATCGATTCTGATTCTGTATAACGACGCTCCTGCGCCGTTTCCTTCAGGGGATCGTGCTACTGACTTCCATCCCGAATCGCACGAGATTTCTCCTCGTCCGGTGCCTGGTTTCGGACCGAACACACGGACGCTGCTGCAGATTGTGGTTGGACGTCGAGTCGGAGCGAACGATCCGCACTCACCGCTGAGGCTGCCTCCGGTCGATCCGCCGCTGCTGGTTCCTGAAGGCGTGACAGAGCTGCCACCGGGCGTGCCCGTTCGAGATCTGACGTTGAACGAAGACTTCGACGAGTTCGGCAGGTTGATTCAGCGGCTGGGAACGAGTGAGCCGCTGTACGAGGGGACCTTTGCACGAAACTACGAAGATCCACCGACCGAGACGCCCTCTGCCGGCGCCATCGAGGCATGGCGAATCTTCAACCTGTCAGGCGATACGCATCCGATTCATTTCCACCTGGTGAACGTCCAGATCGTGTCGCGGCAGAAAATCCATCCGCAACAGCCGTTGCGAGTCCTCGGCCCCCCCAGGCTGCCGGATCCCAACGAAGGCGGTTGGAAGGAGACGGTCAGGATGAATCCGGGCGAATGCACCACCGTGATCATGAAATTCAATCTGCCGGCCACGCCATTCGTCGTTCCCCCCAGCCCGCGCACCGGGGGACACGAGTACGTCTGGCATTGCCACATTCTCGAGCATGAGGAACATGACATGATGCGGCCGCTGATCGTCGTCTGACGCGACGATCAGCGTCGCTCAACGTCCGATCGCAAGACGGATCGAACCGCTACGCGTGGATATCCGGACTGCCGGACCACCGCTTCCAATCGTGCCGTTAACCGCGCGTTTGGACACGGAGCCATTGACCGCGGCTCCATCGACGCGGACCGATCCCGATCCAGTGGTGGCGTCGAGCGTGATTGGTGGACTTGCGATGGCGACGTCGATGCTGCCGGAGCCAGTTGATGCAGCCCATTGCCGGTCTGGCTTCCCGTCCACCGTAATTCGACCGCTTTGAGTTGCGGCGGTCAGCGCACCACGCACACCGCGTAGTTGAATCGCGCTGGATCCGGTCTCAACATCGACGTCACCGGCGCCTTCAAGGCCTGCATTGACCGCTCCGCTCATCGTCCGAACGTGCAGGCTGCCGGCAAGTGCTCGCCCCGTGAAGGCGCTGCTGCCCGTCCTGACGGTAAGGGGCCCAGTGGTCCCTTCGACGAGCACAGCACCAGATCCCGTGGAGACAGTCGTTGCGCCTCCGAGGCGCTGCAGCCCAATCGCACCCGATTGAGTCCGGACATCGACGGCGCCAGTAAGCCCGGCGAGGGTGGTTTCGCCGGAATCGCTGACGGTCAGTATTTTTGTGTTTGCTGGAACGCGGACGTCATAGTTGACCGTGACCGCCTTTTGGTCCCTCGTGTCTGCTGGCGGTCGCAAACGTATCGTGTCGCCGACGCGTTCGATCGGTGGATTGGCCGCGATCCGTTGCGCGATCTCCAGCGGGCTTTCGGGGACGTCAATACCGATGCGGATGGTCACAGCCCCGCCGATCTGGATGCGGCCGGTTTCGCCGGAGACCACGTTGATTTTTCCGCGTATCGTGGAGACGTCCAGCGTTGTCACGCCCGCTGCGTCGAATGATTTCTGAAAGGGCAGCCGCTGCGCCAGTGCGGGCGAGCCGGCCACCTGGAGCGCGATCGCGACTGTCAGCGCCGGAATTGACCGCATAGGCCAGTGTACGCCCGAAACCCGTGCCGGATGCTGGCCGTTTATTGACACAACTTTTTGGCACCACTAGACTCGCCACGCCAACTGGAGCTCAAATAGTTCCGAGGAGAAATCTGAAATGAGTCGAAATCTCTTATTCGCGCTGCTGGCCTTCATTGCGGCGCTCGCGATTGCGGCGCCGGCGCTTGCGCACCACGGTGGTGCGGCGTTCGACCAGACCAAGCAGCAGACGCTGCAGGGGACGGTCACACAGTTGGATTTCGTCAACCCGCACGTCGTCGTGTGGTTCGACGTGAAGAACGCCGATGGCACGTCGACGAAGTGGTCGGGGTGGCTGACGGCACCCAACAAGCTGCAGCGCGCGGGCTGGACCAAGAACACGCTGAAGCCTGGTGACAACTTGACCGTCGTCGGTAATCAGCAGAAGAACGGCAGCCCGGTCCTCCAGATCCGCAAGATCGCGGGACCCGAAGGCGACCTGCCGACCTTCGAGCAATAGGCGCACCTGTCCGCCTTCACGAGGAGATCGAAGACCATGCGCACGCGCATCATCAGCTCGATGCTGGCGGCGGCCTTTGCGGTTGCCGCGACCGCGACGCTCTTTTCGCAGGCCGCGCCCGCCGGTCAAGGGGCGCGCGGCGGCGCGCGTGGTGGCGCCGCCGCTGCCGCTGCACCGTCGGCGCCGGCACCGGCCAAGGATCTCACCGGCGTCTGGATGATGCGCAATCCTCCGGGCAAGAACGGTCCTTGGACGAACTTCACGTATACCGATCCGATGAAGAGCCCGCCATCGCTGACGGCGTGGGGTGAGGCGGAATTCAAGAAAGCCAGAGACTCCAACGGCGGCAACTACACGCTCGACGAAACCAACGATCCAGTGCTCACCAAGTGCTATCCGCCTGGTGTGCCGCGCGTGTACTTCCATCCCTACCCGTTCGAGGTCATCCAGACGCCGAAGCAGACGTTATTGGTCTACGAGTACGACCACTGGATGCGGCGCGTTCACACCGATGGCCGCGCCCTGCCGACCGACCCCGATCAGCTCTGGATGGGCACGTCCGTCGGCCGGTGGGTGGACGATCACGCCTTCGAAGTACAGACGGTCGGTTTCAACGAGAAGACATGGCTCGATCGACTCGGTCACGCTCACACCCCGGACTTGAAGGTGACCGAACGCTTCCGCCGTATCGATCGCGATCACCTCGAGGTCGACATCAAGATGGACGATCCCAAGGCGCTTGCCAAGCCGTGGGAGACGACCTTCTATTACGAGAACCGGCCAAACTGGGAGCTCGGTGAGATCTCCTGCTCGGGCGACTATCTCGATTGGACGCAGGTCGAGAAGGGCGGCCGCGAGTACAAGCGGTAAATCCCAAATCCCAAATCCCAAGCTCCAAATCCCAACTGTTTCGGAGACGGTTGGGATTTTTTTTGGATTTGGGTTTTGGGATTTGGGATTTGGGATTTCCT
>DASTZI010000232.1:0-14896 GCA_035764385.1 Vicinamibacterales bacterium | reverse complement strand
TGACGTCGGGGCTCGTTGGGGCGGCGATGAATTCGTCATCCTCGCGCCCGAAACCTCACGCGAGGCCGCGGAGCGGCTGGCGAACCGCCTCCTGGCTCGGCTGAAAGGGAGCGCACGTTCGCCTCAGGATGCTATTTCCGCATCGATCGGCGTCGCCGTGGTTTTGCCCGATCCACGTCACCTCAACAGCCCCGAGTCGTTGCTGCAAACAGCAGACAAGGCGCTGTACGCCGCGAAGGCCGGAGGACGCGATCAGGTGAAGGTCGCATGACGAGGTTCTGTGATCAACTTCACCGTCTACGGTGAAAGGGCGTTGGTGAACCGGCATCTCTTCGACGGCAGTGAGGAGCAGGGTACCTCCGGCGGCGGGTTCGCAGACTTCATTGATGTCAACCTCGAGACTCCACATCGAGGCGGCGTGTTTTTGGGGCGTGGCTCGGGATCGTCCACGTCCGATCGCATTCGAGACAGCGCCAATACGACGTCGCCACAGTGATGGTTGTTGCCCGCGTGTCGACGCCCTTGCCGTGGCAGAAAGGGCAGCTGGCCGGTTGCGCGCCGCCCTCAGCGGAGGGTGAGTCAGGTATCGTCATTGTCTCCTCTGCAGCGCGTGGTGAACGGGACGAGTTCGACGTGTATCAGAGCGGGAAGGCGATCGTCAGCATTCGGTCAGAGGAGATCTTTTTTGGTCACCGAGACTTCGTTGCACTTCTGGCACCGCCAGTAAATGGCGACGCTGGTCACCAGCGTCGCGAACACGTCCGGCGATCCGCAGTTCTCGCAGGGAGCAAGCGACACCATGCGCGGCGCGTGCACTTCGTCTACTAACCGCGGCGCGGCGGTTTCATGCTCAAGCGTGGGAATGGTGCCCATCGTGAGTCCCCCTCTGCTTTAGTGAGGGAGTCCACAGGATGTGGGCTGTCTCAGGAAAGTGCCGCCAGCGTATCACACTGGTGTCGGCGACCAATGCTGCCGTCGATTCACGCGGCAGCGAAACGCTCATTCCGACTCATGCGGTTCATCGGCCGTGACGAGCCGATAAACGTGGTCGGTAAGTTCGCGCAGCCGCAGTCCAGCCGCGTCGGGCATCCGCTTGACCAGGAGATGGCATCGTCGGGATCTCGACGGCGCCTCTGACGATTAATGCCGCCGCGATCGTCGCCCTTGCCTGTGCTTCCAACGGATACACAAATCACCATGGAAGCCGCCGAGGACGAGTCGTTTCTCGACGCCATGCGACGTGCCGATATCAAGGGCGCGCTCGTGGGCGTCGAAGCCGTGACGCCCGAAGGGTTGAAGGACGTCTACCAGAACTTCAACGAAGCGGGCGAGGCGTTGGTGGATCGGCGATCGGCCTTCGACCTTCGACGCGACAGCAGATGTCGCAGAGCGCGCGGAAGTGGCCTTCGCGCAGTTCGTCATGCTGACGCCCTATCCAGGCACCGTCGACTTCGAGGCGTGGGAGAAAAACGTTGGCGCGTCCGCAGACCGCGTCGCTGGGATTCCCGTCACGCGGACGCTGCGTTCGCGCCTAGACCATTGCCGGTACCCGCCTTGCTGCCCAATCAACGCGAGGTAGGTGATGAACAAGAAACGGAACAGGTTTGATGTTGACCCTGAGCCGCACGAGCGCGGCGACGAAGATAAGAACCTGAACGAATCATCGGATGAGACGCCGCCTGACGACAAACCAAAGGGTTTTGATACGCCTGTCACGACACCTGCCGAACACCAGGGAGATGCTCGGCGCATAACGATGTAGGCAGAGGACGACATGCGCAGGCTACGAACGGGGCCCCGCGTGGGCGCTCAGGAGCCGGAGCCCAGCGACAAGCCCGACATTAAACGACCACCTGACGCCGACCTCCCGGAGTTCGACGACCATGTGCGGAGAGATCCGGAATCGCCGCCGTTTACCGGCGAGGACGTCGAAGACATTCCGAGACCCGAACCGCATCGTGACGTACCAGTGATGTGAATTCTGATTGCCGCGCGTCGCGTGATCGCCTTCGCGATCCCGATCTTCCAGTCGTCGCTCCTGGCCGACACGAAGGAAACAACAGGCCGGCCCGCTCGCCAAGCCGCTTGGCTACGCTCATCGGCATGCCACATTCGTCTTCGACCTCGAGAATCGACACGCCTCCGCCAGCGCGGTAATCGCCTGACAGATGTCGCCGTCGTCGTGCACCACCTGCGAGAGCGTGAAGCCGGCTCCGAACAGCTCCGCGCCGTGCCGCATTGCTGTCTCGCTGATCGCGTCGGCACCCGATGCCGTGTCGGGCAAGTGGAGTCGAAGCGTCTGCTCGAGCTGCTGGAGAAAGAGAGAGGAACACCATCCAGCATCGTGTGCACAACAGGACAGACGAAACCCGCTCGCGTCTCTACGATGTTCCTGGTCGTCACCGTTTCCGGGGTCGACCCCGTTTCACCGTCAGGAGCCGCTATGTTTGATCGAAAGGTGTCGAAGGGTGTCAGCCGCGCGGTTGCGTATGCACTCGGTATCGCAACCGTTGCCATCTTCTGCGCTGGCACTCCCTCCGCGCAGACGTTGAGCAAGAAGACAACGGTGACGTTCAACGTGCCCGTGGAGATTCCGGGCGCAAGCGCCCAGGTATTGCCCGCAGGCGTTTATGTATTCAGGCTGCTGGATTCGCTCTCGGACCGCAACATCGTGCAGGTGTTCAACAAGGACGAATCGCATATCTACGCGACCATTCTCGCCATTTCGAACTTTCGCCTGCGCGCAACCGACAAGACCGTGATCACCTTTGCCGAGCGCGCGGCCGGCGAGCCGCAAGCCATTAAGGCTTGGTTTTACCCGGGCGACAACTGGGGCCAGGAATTCGTTTATCCGAAGTCGAGGGCTCTCGAGCTCGCAAAGCGGACGAACCTCCCCGTTCTCTATATCCCCGACGAAGTGGCGCCGAGCATCGTCGCACCCGTCAAGACGGCGGACGACGCGCCGGTCGTCGCCTTGAAGGAAGCGCCGCTGAAGGCCGTTTCACCCGCGGGTCAGGACGTCGCGCTCGCGGACGTCGTCGCATCCCCGCCGAAGGTCGTCGCCGGGCTGCCGAAGACCGCCAGCAACGTGCCGTTCATCTTCGTTATCGGACTGTTCTTCATGACGGCGGCCGTGGCGCTCAACACGCTGGGCCGTCGCGCCTAGCCACGTGCATTTCCCGACGCGGCAGGCGGTGCAGCGGACCCTCCTCTGTCTTGGCGCAGCGATGCTGATGTACGCCGGCGGGTCGCTCGTCTATGGACGCGTCTCGCAGATGGAGGCCTCGCGGAGCTTCGGTCGCGACGTGATCGCCGCCACCCGCCACCCCGATCTCGCTGAGGGCGACCTGGTTGGCCGCCTCGAGGTGCCGCGCCTTCGCATCTCCGTGATGGTGTTGCAGGGGGTCGAGGATAGGACGCTCGTCGCCGGTGCCGGACATGTCCCCGGCACCCCGTCTCCGGGTAGCGACGGCAACGTTGTCATCGCCGCGCATCGCGACACCTTCTTCCGCACGCTGGAGCGCGTGGTTCCCGGTGACCGCATTCAGATCGACACAGCCACCTGGCGCCATGAGTACATCGTCGAGTCGACCGAAGTCGTCGATCCTCACGAAACGCGAGTGATGGAGTCGCGCGGCCGCCGCGAGCTCACGTTGATCACGTGTTATCCCTTTTACTTCGTCGGCTCCGCGCCCAAGCGGTTCGTGGTCCACGCCCGGCCGCTGGAAGACCAGACGGTCGTCCGGGTCGCAGCGAACTGATCTGGTCGCGTCAGTTTCAACCCTGCGCCGACTCGTTCAATCACGTCCTGAAGCGTGTGACCTGCCGGAACCGGTCGGGACCATCGGGCTCCCACCCGTCGGAGTGGTCGCGTTCGGTGAGCGATTGCACCTGCACCAGAGCCGCTTTCCGGTCTCGATGACCCGTCGAAAGAATGAAGGCACCCTCTTCACCTGTCCTGCGGAGAATGCTCCACGTCAAGCCCGTGAACCGCATCAGGTAGTCGCCGTCCCTCGGCCGCCGAATGTACGTGGGGCGATGCATCAGCGACATGGACAATCCTTGGCCAACATGGACTTACGACGGCGTCGCGGTCCGTGGGCGTTGGCCGCGCTGCGTCGCCGCGATCAATCCCGCAGCACAACGCTGAGGAGAGAGTTGTTGATCTTCAAGCCGCCGTTGTACTCAATGAAGCCGAGCTTCCGGAACTTGTTCAGGAAGAAGTTGACGCGCGAGCGCGTGGTCCCCACCATCTCCGCCAACGTTTCCTGTGACACTCTCGGCAGAACGCGGTGGGAGGCCTCGGGCTCACCGTAACGTGCCAGGAGCAAGAGCGTGCGCGCGAGACGCTTCTCGCTGGAGTTGAAGAGCTGGTCGATGAGGTCTTCTTCGATGCGGATGTTTCTCGTCAGCATGTGCGTCAAGAACCGATCAGCGAAGGCCGGCTGAGCGTGGAGCTGCCGCACCATCTCTTCCTTTTCGACGACGATAATCGTGCACGCAGACATGGCCGAAGCCGTCGCCATCCGTTGTGTCTGTCCGACCAGACAGCCCTCACCAAAAAAATGACCAGCCTCCAATACGGCGATCACCGCCTCTTTTCCGGCGTGTGACAACACGGAAAGGCGCACGGTGCCTCGCTCGACGTACATGACGCTAGTCGCCGGATCGCCCTGAGCGAAGATCGTTGTCTTGACATCGTAATCGACGCGCTGCACTCGCACGTCGACCCACTCGATGACCGCAGGGGGTGTCGTCGCCGGCGCGTGCTTCGACCTGCTCACGTTCTTCCTGCTACCGACGGACGGTTCCCCCGGCTGGAGCTTACGCCCCCCCATTGACCGCCATCCGCCTCAGCGTGACAGCAATACCGGATTGTCGCAAATGTTGCGGGTTCCCCGGCAGGATCTCATAACTCTTTGGGGCCGATGACAGCGCGCTCAACGACCCAGGCGGCGTACGCGGCCACGGCCGACAGCCGCGCTGCATCCCAGCGCTGGCCGCACGTGACGCACCGCCAGTCGGCGCCAGCGTCGATTGCATTCTGCGTCAGAGACGTAGGCGTATGGCACAGCGGACAGGTCGGGAATCGCGGAGCGTACTGTTCATCGTCGAGCACTGCTGCTGTCACCTGCGGTTCTTCTGAAGAGAGAGGCGTCATGGGAGTAGCCTCAGAGTTGGTCAACAATGTTCATGTACCGCTACGATCCTTGGCGCAACTACAGCGTGACACAATCGTTGGTACCTGTCTGTGCCGCATTGCACAGCGTCGACCCGCGTGCTGCGCGCTGTTCAGCGCACGACTTGCGAGGCGCTTGTTCTTAGCCTCTCGGCTGTGCTCAGAGGGGCACCGATGCATTGCATTCGGTGTGCCTGTGCATTCGGGAACAGCGCCGTTCAGCGCCGCTCCGTACACTTGCAACATGGAACTCGAATCCATCCAGGCCGCCATTGTCACCGTCTGGGTCTCGGCGGTGTGTACCGCGTTCAGGAGGTACTCCGATGCCGAATCAGACTGCGGTCATCCCGGTCGTGGAACCGGAAATCCGCTGGCGCAACTGGCAGGCCCGTGATGAATGCCAGCCATGACGATACCGAGGTCCCCAGGCTTGCGGAAGCGCACCGCATCTCCGCGGAGGCTGCCAGAAATGAGGCGGAGCACTTCAGGCAACTGGCGGAAGAAGTACGTGAGGTTCGCGACCATCACCGCGAGACGCTCGAAACGGTCCGCCGGGAACGAGAGCAGTTCAGGGACGCCGCCGAGACGGCGCGCGTCGCCAGCGAGGAGGCGCGGATCGCAGCCGAGACAGCGCGCGCCGCAGGGGAGGAGGCACGGGCTGCCACCGATGCGGCGCGGCAAGCCATCGTGGACGCCGTGCGCGCGACCGCCGATGCGCTAAGCGCGTCGATCGATCAAATGAGAGTGGTGGAGGACCTTCGGAGGGAACTCCGTGCGGTCAAGGACGTCACGATGATCGACCGCAACTAGCGGCGACGGTCGGCTGCTGACGACTCAACAGCGGGTAATCTGACGCCCCTCCGCGATGGAATATGCTCTACTGCATCGGCGACGCGCCGAGGGACTAATACCGTTATTCCAACGCGCGGATTGATCGATCCGCTTCTCAACGAGTCATGACAATGGCCAAGGCCACACCGAAACAACAATCGAGACGAGATCTTATCGAACAACGGCTTGTCGCGTTTGCAGACCAGCTCGGTGTGTTCGTCGGGACAGTCCGTGCCAGAGGCGAGAGTTCGCTTGACCGCATCGTACTGGCCGCCGAACTGGGCCGCATTCGAGATAGCGCCGTCGACTTGTTGACTCGGCTGACTCAAGAAGATACGTCACAGCGAGAAACGCCGGTCTCGCCGACAGCAGCCACGGTCACGCGCCGTAACCGAGGACCAGTCGATGCCCCTGGGAAACGTCATCGGAAGCCCCAGCCTCAAGAACGAATTGACAAGCGGATGGGGGAACCGAGAGGCAAACAAATGGGGCAAAAGAGCTTCAAGATGGGCAGACGTAGTGGACGCGGCTAACTGCTAGCTCGGATGCTCGAAAAGGGTCTCGAGATACTGCGCGTCTTTACTCGCCTCCGATCTCCACTTTTGTCCTTCCAAGTCAACTTCAAATAGAGCGCGCGGCACGAGGTGCTGCAGAAAAGGCGCACCGGAGGAGCGACGCTCATCCCTTGCAGCGGCTCATCTTATAGGCGACGTGACCAGACAGTTATTGCGTAGCCAACCTGACAATTAGCCGTCGTGCGCGGCGATTGGTGAGAGGCGCGCGAGGCCCAACCGTCTAGCTCCGTGAAGCGGGGCCGCTCGTGCAACGCGCCAAAAGGGCGAGAAACGGGCGGGGACTCGGCCCCTCCGTGGCTGGCGTTCACCGGTTCTCTTGTTGCTCCACTCCATTCGAGAGATAGGACGTTCCGATGACTGCTCGAAATGTGCGAAGGCGATCGCGCCTGGGTTGCTGACGTGCGATATCCCAGTGCTGAATCCGGCACGTCGCCAGGTGCAAACCAGGACCGCTCTGCCGGCGGCCCGATTGGCTCGTGGGCTTCCAGCGCCAGCGTGACGAGAACCCTACAAGTTCGCGCTTGTGAGCCCCACAATTGGCGCCGCGGCGAGTGTGTGGAGCCGCGTTCGACATGTGTTGGGGAGGGACGCTATGGAATACAAAACCGTGCGAACCGTTCGAATCAGTCTCGCCGTCGGCGGCGCGGTCGTCGTGCTGCTGGTGGTGGCACTGTTCGTGATGCCTACGAATCGCTTCCGTCCGACCATCGAGCGAACCGCGTCGGCGGCACTTGGCCGCGACGTCTCAGTCGGCCAACTGCGCATGTCGCTGCTTAACCAGTCGCTCTCAGCCGAGACGCTGACCATCGCCGACGATCCGGCGTTCAGCGCGTCGCCATTTCTCACTGCGAAGTCCGTCACGGTCGGCGTCAGGCTCTGGCCGCTGATCATGTCGCAATCGCTCAACGTCACGAACATCAGGATTGAACAGCCCGTGGTGACGCTGTTTCGAAATGGCGCCGGCCGTTGGAACTACGCGTCGCTCGCCAACGCGTTAGACACCTCGGGGAACTTCGCACTCAGCACGCTCGAATTGCGCGACGGCCGGGTCGTTGTCGCAACGGGGACTCAGAAGCGCGCATACGGTCACGTCACTGTCACCGCGTCAAATGTGTCGCCGGCTTCCCGTTGGCCAGTCATCGCAACCGCGTTGTTGCCTGGCGGTGGCACGTTCAGCCTGACCGGCGACGTTGGCCCAATGGACCGGACCGACGCAACGCTGACGCCGCTCGATGGCAAGGTCGCGATCGCCGGGCTCGACCTCGCGAAGACCGGTTTCCTCAATCCGTCCAACCGCGGCCTGCTTGACCTGAAGGCGACGATCGCGTCAAAAGGCGGCGTGGCCACCGTTGTGGGCAACGCGACGCTGTCGAAAGCGCTGCTCGTGGCCGGCGGCTCACCCGCATCTCGACCGGTCGCCGTTTCGTTCGATTCGAGGTATGACCTCCGCACCCATAGGGGAACGCTGAATCCATCCTCACTGAAGATGGGCGGAGCCTCCGCTCGACTCGCCGGGACCTACGACGCGCGCGGTGAAACGACGGTCGTCAATATCAAGGTTGCTGGCGGGCGCATGTCGGCCCCAGAACTCGAAGCGTTCCTGCCGGCTCTCGGCATCCATCTTCCTCAAGGCGCTCATCTGGCTGCCGGCACGATCGAGGCGAATCTGAATGTCGCGGGCGCGATTGGTCGACTGGTCGCAACAGGCAATGTCGGTCTCTCCAAGGCGAGGTTGACCGGATTCGATCTCGGATCGAAGATGCAGGCGATATCGGCATTCACCGGACTCCACACCGGCAGCGACCTCAATATCGATGGTCTGACCACCAATACGCGCATGGCAGCGGACGGGCTGCGATTCGATCACTTCAACGCCGACCTCGCGTCGATCGGTCATATCACCGGCGCCGGAACGATCGATGCGCGGAACAATCTGCATTTCGGCATGGTCGCGACGGTGGCGAACCCGGCGCTGCTGAATCCGTTGGGTACCGCAGGCGGAGCGGCGGGCAAGGCGATAGGCACGGTCGGCGGCGCTATCGGCGGCCTGTTCGGCACGCTCATCGGGGATGGTTTGCCTAAGGCGCCGAAAGGCCACGAACCAGGCGCAACTAGCCAGGGCAACACTCAACGCATTCCGTTCCTCGTCGAGGGAACGACGTCGAATCCTCAAGTTATTCCCGACCTCAGCGGGGTGGCGCTGCACATGCTCCAAGGACAGTTGGGCGGACTGATGCTGCCTCGCTGATCCGGGACCACCGAGCAGAGAACAGCATTGGGCCGTATGTCCGCGAGAATTTGCGCGCCTTGGGTTTCCGAAGGACGGAGCGGCCGCGGCCGTGTTCTCGCCTGAACCAGCCTGCCTCAGAACGTCATCCCGCAGCCGGACACTAGCTGTACACAAGAGAACATCGCGACGCGGGTGATGGGCGTAGGCTGAAAGGGCATCGCTTTCCGGGTCCTGATCGTTCCGCCCATTCCTTGTGATCAGCACTCATCAAAGCCCTCTCGAAAGGGTTCTATGACGTCGTCTTCCCCTCTGCCGACAGTATCCGGACCGATTCATGCGACGGAGGTCCACCGAACATGAGGCTTCGCGCTGCTGAGACGACGCATGAGCTGCTCGGGTTCGCGACATGCCCGTCGTGCCGCACCACCGAGGCGACCATGACGTATGACGCGCTCGGGAACGGCACCGACTGGCAATGTGCACGATGCGGTCAGAAGTGGAGCGCCACCCGTCTGGCCACGGTTGCCGCGTACGCCGCGTGGGTGTCGGGTCAGACGGATCTCGGACGGAGCGCGCGATTACCACCGCTGATCCCGCACCGATCGCCGTGAGGCAAGAACTTGCACCGCCCGTGCTCGATTATGCGGTCAAAACCTGCCTTGCCAACGATCCCGACGAGCGGTTCCAGAGCGCGAGCGATCTGAAGAGCCAGCTGACGTGGATTACCGAAGCGCCGGCGAGCGTCGACTTCCGACAAATTGCGTCGTTGCTCGACGGCCTACGAGCGCTGGGATCGGCGCGCGTCCTCGACGAAGTATTGGCACTCGTGATGGACTCGGCGATCGAGCTGACCGGTGCCGAACGCGGGTTTATCATGCTGGCAAGCCCGGCGGGTGAGCTCGAATTCACGATTGGACGGGCGCGCGGCCGCGTGACGCTATCCGGGCAGCTGTTCGAGACTAGCCATAAGATTCCGCGCCAGGTATTCGCCACAGGTCAGGAACAAATCCTCGCGAATCTGATGGACGGCATCCTCGCCGGGCAGCACGAGGACACGGTGGCGCTCGGCATTCGACAGGTCCTGTGCACGCCGCTCCGCGTTGTGCATTATGTTGACCGGCCGGGCGCGCCACCGAAGCACCGGCCGATCGGCGTGGTGTATCTCGACAGCCGCGAAGAGGGACCGTTGCTGTCGGTAGGGACCCGCCATGCACTCGAGGCCTTCGTGACGGAGGCTGCGGCCGCTATCGATAGTGCGCGCTTGTACCGAGAGTCAGCCGAAAAGGCGCGTCTCGAAGGCGAGCTGCAACTCGCTGCCGAGATTCAGCGTGCGCTGTTGCCTGAGGCCTGCCGGTCGGGCAGCCACTTCGAAGTGGCGTCCCGTTCGATTCCGTGTCGGGCCATCGGTGGAGACTTTTATGACTACTTCGATCTGCCCGGCGGAGCGTTTGGATTCGCTCTCGGCGACGTGGCCGGAAAGGGACCATCGGCGGCGCTGCTGACCGCGATGATTCAGGGAATCTTTGCGGCTCAGATCAGCACGGCGGACTCGGCCGCCGCGTTGATCACGTCGGTCAATGAAGGCTTGATTCGCCGGTCTCTGCAATCGCGATTTGCCACGTGCGTGTACGGCACACTTGCGGGCGACGGTCGGCTGACGTATTGCAACGCGGGCCACAATCCGCCGCTCCTCATCGCGCGCGACGGCATCCGCCGGCTAGAGACCGGCGGCCTCGTCCTGGGAGTGTTCCCGCAGGCGATCTACGCTCAGGAGACGCTTACACTCGAACCAGGCGACCTGCTCGTCATGTTCAGTGATGGTGTGACCGAGGCGTTCAATGCGGCGGGCGATCAGTTCGGCGAGGAGCGGCTCCGCACCTGTCTCGAGGCGAACCGACGGTGTTCGCCCGCGGAGCTGCTGGAGCGTCTCCTGACCGCGGTGCGCAGCTTTGCATCGGAGGCGCCCCAGTACGACGATGTGACCGTGCTCGTGCTGCGCTACACGGTCGCGTAGCAGATTGACGATTCTCTGGAACCAGGGATCTCGCGCATGGCCGAACCGCCGTTGTCCCCCGACAACATCAACAGAACGGCAGAGCCCGCAACAGTAGACGCGGTTCGAGCGACGTGGACACAGACGCGTGCGATCTTGGGCGTCATTCTCCTAGTGCTCGTGGTCGCGGCCGGCCTCTGGACGCTGTACATGCTCAAGAGCGTCATTCTCCTCGTCGTGCTCGCGATGTTTTTCGCGTACTTGATTGCGCCTGTCGTGGATGTGTTTCACAGGTTCATCGCGCAGCGCATTCGTGGACGGGTCATCCCCCGCGCCGTCGCGATCGGCCTCGTCTATCTTCTGCTCTTCGGGTCGATCGGCACGACCAGCTACCTACTGATGCCTCAATTGGGCGCCCAGATCACGTTGTTTGGGCAGCAAGCCCCAACGTACATGACCGCTGCGCGTGACCGGCTGCAAGCGTGGCGATTCTTTGTCAATCCAGATTCTTTTCCGTCGGCGATTCGCGACGCGGTCGACAAGATGGTTGCGCGATCGACGGAGACGCTGGAAGGTTCTTTGACGTACGCGCTGACAAGTCTGCTCGCATTCCTGAGCTATCTGCCCTGGCTCGTCCTCATCCCGATTCTCGCGTTTTTCCTGCTCAAGGATGCAGACGACTTTAGACGCGCTGCATTGCGGACTCTTCCCATCGGTCACCTACGCGGGCGTGGGGCCGAGCTGTTCGAAGACATCAACAACACCCTCGCCGCCTATATCCGCGCCGCGTTGTTGGGTTGTTTGTTGATTGGTGTCGTCTGCACCCTGGCCTTCATGATCATTGGTCTCCCGTACGCGTTGCTACTCGGGGCGCTCGCCGGGTTGCTGGAATTCATTCCGTTAATCGGCCCGTTGGTGGTCGCGTTGGGCGCAACCCTGGTCGCCAGCTTTCACTCAGTCGGTCAGGCGGCTGCCGTACTCTTCTTCCTCGGCATCCTCCGCGTCGCTCAGGACTATGTGATCTATCCCCGCCTCATCGGCCGCGGGATTCACATGCACCCGCTGGCGGTCATCCTGGCTATTCTTTGCGGGGCGGAGTTGGCGGGCGTGGCGGGCATTTTTCTGGCAATTCCAGTCGTGGCCGTGCTTTCGGTGATGCACCGCCACTGGCTCGAGTACCGAGGGAGCGCGGGGTTAGTCGCAGATTTTCTGAAGCCAGCGGAACCACTGATCGTCCCGCCGACGGCGGCAAACCAAGCGGTTACACCGTCGACTGCGGGACACCCCGTCTCCGGCGAGCCCGCTCGGTCGAAACGCGATCCAAGCGCGTCTGCGCCAACAAAGAGATGAGGCGCTGCTCAGCGGGCGCTAAGCGTTGCGAGCTCTTGAAGGAGTTTGTCGGAGAGCAAGGCGGGTGGAGGCTCAAAGTAGGCAAGCGTCCGGTGTCGCATCATCACAACCATCACCAACGTCAGCACCGTCCACGCGGCGAGTAAGCCGACGGCCAAAGAGAGAGCCAGAATCCCGACGAGTGCCAAAACGTCCAAGGGGCGCGACCTCCGTATCTAAAGAGCCCTACGCCGAGTCAACATGCCCACGATGAACAAGACGATGGCAATCACGAGAAGCACGTGAACGAACGCACCAATCGTGTAGGTGCCCACTACGCCAAGCAGCCACGCGATCAATAGGATCACCGCCAATGTGAATAGCATTTCATTCCTCCTCGCCGCCGATGGCGGCGTTCGACGGTGATAGAGCACACGGCGTACCGAGTCGACCGCCTAGCCGCCAGCTCGGCACCGTACATGACGATCGGGGACTCGAAGGCCCCCGTCAGGGTGGTGAGACGTTTGTCGGCGGCTCAGAGCGGCTACCGAGCGTGGCTGGACTCAGTGTCAGCAAGCGTGATGCCACACGCGCTCCCAGACGGAAGCGGGTTGTTGACGCAATCTCCAGCGCACGATCGGACGTGGCGTCCTGCGACGTCGTTCCGGGCGGAACGTCGTCGCAGGAGCAAGCGGGTCAGCACCACGACTCGTGTCGAGTGCTGCCATCGTGTTACCGGCGGGAACCAGCCTTGGCTTTCGACGCCGGTCTGTGCTTCACGCCAGCACCGACGGCTGCGGGCTCGTCGTCGCTTTCTTCATCCTCCTCCGAATGGGCAGCGTCCGCAGCACTCTGGTTGATGCCCGCCTCGGCGAGCGCCGAGAGCTTCTCGTCCGCTGCCTTCTCCTCGTCAAGCGTCTGCTGGAGGAGATCGACCGCTTCGGTGTGGCCCATGGCGTCTGCCCACGCAATCAACGTCCCATAGGCGGCCATCTCGTAGTGCTCAGCACGCTGACCGCCCGCTATCAGGCACGCATCCATCGTGGCCTCGTCGAAGTTCTCCTGCATGACGTTGTTACCCTCTTCGATGATGCCGGCGATCCCGTCACAGTGTTTGCCACGTACTTTCTCATCAAGGCTCTCGAACACCTGCTCGAGACGCTCGATCTGTCCTCGTGTTTCCTCGAGGTGGTGCTCGAACGCGGCACGCAGGTCGGGTGAGCTTGCCGCTCGTGCCATCTTGGGAAGCGCTTTCGTCAGCTGCTTTTCGGCGTCATACGCATCACGCAGTTCGTCGATGAATGCGTCATGCAGAGTTCCAGGGTCAGTCATGGTCGTCTCCTTCTTCTTTGCCTGCGAATAACATTGAATCGCGCGCAGTGCTCAGCGCACACGCTCTTTCTCTCTCGGTGGGAGCAGACTGAGCGAACGAGCAAAGAAGAGACCATCGTTTCCGCGGTGCAGCGTATTGAATCGAATCTCCTAGCGCTTTTGGGTCTGTCGTTGCGCGACTTTGGCCATCGCGACCGTAAGCGCGAGCCCGCCCAATGTTTTCATCAGAGCCGGCTGATCTGCGTAGAACCTGCTGATCCGATCCACGATTCGTCGTCGTGACGGCGGCCGAGCACGCGCGCGCGCGCGCCGATCAGCTCGGCGGAGTCGACGACGTCTTGTCAAAGCCGTTCGACATGGACCATCTGCTTCGAGTCGTCGCCCGCTTCTTCATCGATCCGCCACCGCTCATCCAGCACAGTGAATAGGCGGTTCCTACGCCAAGGGACACGAGAACGGCTGCGCCGACGAGGTTTATCCGTGGTTTGGTGAGCGGTCTAACCTGCAGCAGCCTCTCGCGAGGCGCCTTTTTCGTTGTTGTCCATTGCGCGTTCGACATGCGCGGCTAACGCTGTGACATCCGTGCGTCGAACCAATTCCTTGAACTTTGCGGAATCGGTCGTTTCATGCAGTCCGAGATGCTCGCAGACCTCGCGTAGCATCTGCAACACCAACGTCATTTCCTGTTCGGAGAGCAGGTTCACCTGTAGATCCAGGTGCGCTCGCCGATCCGCGTCTTGTGTCATCCGGTTCTGTGTGGCGAGTACAAACAGTGTCAGAAAGATCGCTTCCAGGCTCACGATCATCGTCAAAAACACGAAGGGAAACGGGTCGAACGGATGAATGCGTAGGACGCCTACATTGAGGGCGATCCACACCGCGAAGAAAATTACGTGGATAGCGACTGTCGATTCACGACCCGCGATCGCCACGATCCGATCAGCGGCGCATTCTAGGGGCGTCCGCCGCTCCGCAGCTCTCTCCTGAAGCCGAGCGACTGCACGGATATTTTCGTCCGCGACGGTGTCCCGGTCGGTGGGGGCGCTCGCACCTCTCTGCACCTCGAACCGGTCTTTTTCGTCGCGAGTATTGATCAGTTCACGTTCAGAAGCCTTGGCGTGCACGGTTCCCGACGAGTTGTCTGCAACGAAGGTGCCTGCTCCCTATTTCGCGTGTGTGAGCACGCCCATTTCGCGACTCTGCGAACGCGAGTCATTTCGTCGCCGCGATGCGCCCTGCAAGCCGCTGTTTCAGGTGATCCCGTTCGTCGCGCGCCTTTCTTTCCGGTTCGGTCTGATGTGCACCGTCATACCGATGCTCGCCGCGCAAGTCGGAATCATGCGTCGCATCAAGATCTTGTTGTTCCGAGCGACGCCTCTCCCCGGGCGCGCGCGTCGCGCCAAGCTGACCGCCTACGTCGGTCCGGC
>DASTZI010000231.1:0-17304 GCA_035764385.1 Vicinamibacterales bacterium | reverse complement strand
GGCGCGCCGCTTCGCCCACGCCGGAGTGCCCCACACGTTGATGCCGCCCCACGACGCGCTTCGGCTCGAGAGTGCGCTGTCGCCGCGCATCATCTCGGCACTCCTGCTGCCCGACCACGGATACGTGCGGGCCGCGGAGTTGACGTCCGCCCTGCTGACGGCGGCAATACAGCAAGGCGCCGAGATGATCGTCGGCAGTGTCGAAGAGATCTGTTCGGCCAGCGGATCGTGCATCGTCCGGTCGTCGGCCGGTCCGCTGGAGAGTGACGCGGTTGTTGTCGCAGCCGGCAGTTGGAGCGGTCGCGTACCGCCGCTGACGCCGCCGGTGCGTCCGGTACGAGGTCAGCTCCTTCAGCTCCATTTCCAAAAGCGTCCCTTGTCGCGTGTGGTGTGGGGAACCGATTGCTACCTTGTCCCATGGCGCGATGGTTCACTGCTCGTCGGCGCCACTGTTGAAGAGGTGGGCTTCGACGAGACCGCTACTGCCGCTGGTGTGACGCGATTACTTGAATCGAGCGCGGAACTGTTGACGACGATGCCAGAGGCGCGTTTTGACACCGTTCGCATTGGTCTTCGGCCCGGCACCCCCGACGAGTTGCCTCTGATTGGCCCATCGTCAACAATGCCGGGCGTCTATTACGCGACGGGCCACTACCGAAACGGTGTCCTGCTGTCACCGCTGACTGCGAAGCTTGTGGCGGATCTCGTGCTCGACGGTCGGCGTGATCCGGATCTGGAGCTCGTTCGTCCGGATCGCTTTGGCCTGTGATGGAGTCACGACCCGCAGACCTCAGAGACGCAGAGGAATTTTTGTCATGACACTGCTGTCCAACGCGGAAATTGAGCTGCAGCTGAAGTCCCTGGATGGCTGGGCGCGCGACGGCGACGCCATCCGCAAGCAGTACACCTTCAAGGGATTTCCCGACGCGGTCGCCTTCGTCAACCGGCTGGTTCCTGACGCCGAGCGTGCGGATCACCATCCGGACATCACCATCAACTATCGACGCGTCACGCTGTCGTGGTCCACGCATGACGAAGGTGGACTCACGGCCAAAGACATCGATGGCGCAAAGATGGCCGACCGTCACGCGCGCGAGCAGGTGTGAAGCTCAAGAAGTACTACTCGTCGCGTGAGGTCGCGTCGATGACCGGTCTCACCGCGCGACAGCTGCAGTGGTGGGACGCGCGGCGGCTGTTTCTTCCCGCGATTGCGCCGCAGCGAACCGAAGCGGGCGGCTTTACCGAGCGACGATACACGCCACTCGATGTGCTCGAACTTCAAGTCCTCGCCGACCTGCGGCGCCGGGGGTTCTCGGTTCCGCGGCTGCGGCGGCTTCTATCCGCACTGCGCGACGTGTTCGGCGTACGGCTCTACGAAGCGATCGGCGACGGCGGCCCGCTGACGCTCTTTATCGGAGGCGACCAGCTGTTCGCACGCACGGGCGACGGGCAGCTCTATAACCTCGATCGACCGGCGCAGGCGTTGATGATGGTTGGTGAGGAGTTGCCGCTCCGGCCGCTCGCGGCGCGAGAACGTCGTCGAAGAAAGCCGGGGATTGGTCGGCTCAGCGGATCGGAAACACCTTCTCGAGGTCGTCGGCGGGCCGGGCAATGACGTGAACGCCGATCAGCTCGCCGACGCGGCGCGCGGCGGCGGCGCCTGCGTCTGTGGCTGCCTTGACGGATCCGACGTCGCCGCGAATCAGCGCGGTGACGAGCCCCGCATCGACCTTCTGCCAGCTGACGAGCACAACGTTCGCGGTTTTCAGCATCGCGTCGGCCGCTTCGATCATCCCGATCAGACCGCGCGTTTCGATCATGCCGAGCGCGTCGCCGATTTCGCGTTCGTCGCTGCCCTGAGAAGATTTCTTGGAATCTGCCATTGTGTAGGCAAACCTGAAGGTCCGCCTCTACGAGATTCTGTCGCCCATTGGACGTAGAGGCGGGCCTTCAGGCCCGCCTAACTCTACCATCCTTCTTGCTCGCGCAGACGCGTGATGTGCGCGACGTGATGACGCGAGTGCCAGGCGTAATGGTGGACGAGGTAATCGACGGTAATCTGACCAATCTCGGGGTGGACCAACGGGCGCGCGAATTGATCCGGCGTCAATGCGCGCAGTACGGCGGTCCAGCGGGCGTGGAGCGCGTCGAGCATCGTGAGCGACACCGCGATGGGCAGCCGTTGATCCGGCAGCTCCGCAAACGCCTCCTGATCGTACGGTTTGATCGTCGGGTTGTTCTCGGTGATGGCCAGCTTCAACCGGATGTACGCATTGAGGTGACTATCGGGCACATGATGCACGACCTGCCGGACGGTCCATCCGCCAGGCCGATATGGTGTATCGAGCTGCGATTCGGATAGCCCGTTCACGGCCGTCCGCATCCGTTCCGGGAGCGCGGCGATGGCTTCGATGGCGTCGCTGCGCGTGGCCGGTGTCATCACGGCCGGCAGTTTGAATTCGCCGATCGGGTATCGCCGGTCGACAGTCGTCATGCGCATCTTGTACAACGAACGCCCCGGCGGCGGGCATTACAATTCCCAACTTTCGATGCAGTTCGTCGTGGCCGAAGGGCCAATTCTGGAAGAGATTCTCGACGCGACCTACCCCGTGTGGAATGAAGGGCTGACGCGAAACGCCTATGCACGGTGGAATGCGGCACAGCTGCGAACAACCTGGGGTGCGGAGCATCTGCGGAGATTTGCTCTGCTCGACGATCGTGGCCGGTGGGTCGCAAGCGCGAAGCGGTATCTGTGGCCGATACGTCTCGACGGCGCCGAGGGCCTGATGTGCGGTATCGGCGCAGTGTTCACGCGCCCAGAGGCACGAGGACATGGGTACGCCCGGACGATTATCGAACGTCTGATCGAGCAATCACGGGGCGAAGGGGCAGTGATCGCGGGACTGTTCTCCGAGATTGGCGAACAGTTCTATGAGCGCCTCGGATTCAGAACCGTCCCGCTCAACGAGGTCGACGTGCAGGTCGAGCGCAAGGACGGAGCGCCCGCCATGCTCGTCCGGTCGGGTGAAGAACGCGATCTGCCGGCGCTTGCGGCGATGCATGCCACACGCTGTGCCGGTGTTCGTTTTGCGCTGCGCCGAGATCCGCTGCTCATTGAATATGCGCTGGCGAAAAAACGGCTGCTTGCCGGCCTCGGCCAGGGTGCGGGTCCGCGCATCCACCGCCAAACGGAATTCTTCGTGGCGGAGGAAGGGGCGTCCGCCGTCGCCTATGTCGTCCTGACCGTGGCGCCTGCAGGATGGACTCTGGAGGAGGCCGGCGACCGCGACCCCGCCGGTGCACGCCTTGGCGCCATCTTTCAGGTGCTGCTCGCCCGCGAACCGTCGCGCCCTGCGCCACTCATCCGCGCATGGTGGCCGCCGGCTATGTCCGTTCCGCCGCAAGTGCGCCTGGCGAACCAGATTCCGGCGCGCGATGTGTTCATGCTGCGGCCGATTGGCGATGTCCGAATCCCGTCACGGGCGGAGGACGTCTTTTATTGGAGATCGGATTATTTCTAGGGCCGACTTTAGTACGTAGGGACCGGCTTTAGCCGGCCCTGTCGCGGCCCGAGACCGGCAGCCGGGAGCCGGTAGCCTCCGATAAGATAAGCAGCATGTCCCAGGAAGTCCTGACCGAGCTCGTCAAGGCGCTTGAACGCGGCGAAGAAGTGGCGCTTGTGACCATCGTCGCCGCGCAAGGGTCGACGCCGCAGCGTGTGGGCGCGAAGATGCTCGTGTATCCGGACGGGCGGATTGCCGGAACGATTGGCGGCGGCTGCTATGAGAACGACGCCCTCGGCAAAGCGCGCGAAGCGTTAATCGCGCGCAAGCCGCGACTGGTCAAGTACGATCTCACCGATGACTTCGCGGAGGAATCAGGTCTCATTTGCGGGGGACAGATGACCGTCTACATCGAGCCCGTTGAAGCGGCCCCGCAGCTGTACATCGTCGGCGCCGGCCATGTCGGCCATCAGCTCGCGAAGATCGCGCGTCCTGCCGGCTTCCGCATTCACGTCCTCGACGACCGCGAGAAGTTCGCGAATGCCGAGCGATTCCCGGACGCCGACGAGATCACCGTCGATTCAATTCCGGACTGGCTGCATAAGGCTGATGTTCCGCAAACCGCGTATGTGGTCGTGGTTACCCGCGGACATCGCCACGACCTCGACGCGCTGCGTTCGCTTGCTGCGCGCGACCTGCGGTACCTGGGCCTCATCGGCAGCAAAGCCAAGGTCAAGAAGATCTACGACGCGCTGATTGAGGAAGGCATGCCGCTCGAGTGCCTTTCGCGGGTGCACGCGCCGATCGGCTTCGACATCGGCGCCGTGACCCCTGAGGAAATCGCCGTCAGCATCCTCGCGGAGCTCATCGCGGTCCGCCGTGGCCGCATGGAAGCTCCCCACGTCGCAGCGGCGTCGCTGCAGTGGAGAAAGCTCCCGGCCTCGCTCGCAAAGGAATGATCCCAGCCCTCGTGCTGGCCGCGGGAAAGTCTACCCGCATGGGGCGAACCAAAGCGCTGCTGCCGGTCGGCTCCTCAGGCGAAACGTTTCTCCACCGCATCATCCGGGTCCTGCGCGAGGGCGGCGCCGATGCCGTCGTCGTAGTGATCGGAGGCGATGCCGCGGCCGTGCGCGCGTCGCTGCCGCGCGACGACGCTCAGATATTGGCCGTGGAGAATCCGCGGTACGAAGAGGGTCAGTTGTCGTCGCTGCTCGTCGGTCTTGCCGCGGTCGAGCAGCGATATGACAACGTGGAAGCCGTGATGATGACGCTGGTGGACCTGCCGCTGATTTCCGCGGCCACGGTCCGCGCAGTGCGGGATACATTCCTCGCTAACCCTGGCGCGCCGCTGGTGCGCCCTCGACGCGGAGGGCGCTACGGGCATCCGGTGATCTTCAACCGCAGCATTTTCGGAGAACTGCGCCGCTCGGATCCGTCAACGGGTGCCAAACCCGTGGTTCACGCACACGCAGCCGAGGAAGTGAACGTCGATGTCGACGATGAAGGTGCGTTCATCGATATCGATACGCCTGAAGACTACGAACGATTCATTGCCCATTCGTAGAGGCCGACCTTAAGGTCGGCCCTACCGGTTTACGATTTTCAGATCGAGCGACTTCGCCTCGCCGTCGGCAATCGTAAAGTGGGTCGCTCGGCTCTTGATCTGGTCGAGGAACTGTGGGTCGGTTCCTTCGCCATCCTCGAGATAATCGACCGCGACAGCCAGGTACCGATCTTCCGGTGGGAGTGCTTTGATGCGGAACTGCCCCTGCTGGTCGGCCCGCGCGGTCTTCACATAGCGTGACGGGAACGTCCATTTCACAGGATCGTCGGGGAAGACCACGACGGTGTAGTCGCGGGTGATTTCGCCCTTCGCTGTGGTGACCTTCCCGTTCAGATCGCTGACCTTGTCAGTCACGACGACCTGCAGGCCGGAATTTTCGGTCGTGCCGCGGAACTCCAGCGCTGAATCGGTGACGTCGACACCATTGAAGATGACGGCCTTCAACGTCCACTCCTGCGGTAGTCCGTTCACGCGGATGAACTTCTGTCCCGTCAATCCGGTGAGCACGAACGTGCCGTCGGCTTCAACCAGTGCAGGACGGTTTCCGAGAGGGCCAGGCAGGAACTGACCGTTGGCTCCCTGCGCCACAATCTGAATCTGATTCGTGCTCAGCTTGGCAACGGAGCCTTCGGCCGCGACGACGGTGCCGCTGAGACTTGCGCCGCGGGACGCGACGACGGTCAGACCAGTGACGTCCTCGTTGCCGACGCTGAGTGGCAGGGTGGCCATCTCGATCTCGTCCAAGCCACCGCCGCCCGGCCCTCCGATCCGAAAAGCGAAGCCGCCGCCACGTCCTCCGCCAGGACCCGCAACCGCCATCAGTGTGTAGTTGCCCGGTGCGACATTCGCGATCGAAAAGGTGCCGTCAGGACGCACGCGGCCGTTGCCTCCGCCGAACGCGAAAATCGCCGGCCCACCGCCGGGGCCGGCGCCGTCAGCGGGCATCAGCGTGACCATGCCGTTCGACAGCGCCGTACCCATCGAGTTCAACGCGGTGCCGGTGATCTTCACCGTTCTTACGGGCTGTAGCGCGAAGTTCACATTCGGTTGTTCCTGACCGACGCCAAGCGTGACCCGCTGCGCTTCCGCCACGTTGCCGCTGCCGGGGTAATACGTTGCCGCGTAGCTCGTCGTGTCGTTGTTGTCGTCGAAGAACGGCCCAATGCCGCCTCGAAGTGTCGCGCTGATGTAGTAGTCGCCAGGCGCGAGCCCGTAGATGCGATACGAACCGGTGTCGTCGGTCTGATCGCCGCCGCCGGCCGGCGTCAGGCGCCGCTGCCCCTGGACTGTCTGATACCGCAGCACCTGCACGCGGGCATTCGCGACCGCGTCACCGTACTCGTCGAAAATCCGTCCCGTAATCGCCGCGCCGCGCGGCAACGCAAAATCGGCGCGCTCCATGACCTGCGCGTCCGCAATCTCAATCGGCGAGCCGGCCTCAAAGGAACGCTTCTGACCGTAGCGAAGCGTCATGTAACCGGCTTTTGACGCAGTCAGGTTCCAGCGCCCCGCCGGCAGATCCTTGAACTCGAAGCGCCCCTGCGCGTCGGTGCTGACCAGACGATTGGCCCGCAGCTCGCCTGCCTGGGCGCGGACTTGCGCGCGCCGAATCGGCGTCCCATTGTCCGCGGACACGACGCGGCCACGAATCACCGCACTGCCTGCGGCCTGATCGCCGCTAAGGTTTCCGCCGGTCGCATCGCGTGGGGGCAGCTGTCCGCGGCCTCCCTGACCGAACGTGCCTCCCTGCGCTCCCGCCCCTGCGCCTCCTCCTTGCCGTCCCTGCGCCACGAGCGAGGAGGACGGCAACCACGCGGTTACGGCAAGTATGAGGAGAGGGGAAATGAGCCGAGCTGCTGGGTAGTTCATGGCGAAATTATGACGTCCGGTCGGCGCTGAAAGTTGTGAAGAGTTTAAGGCGCGGGGGCGAGAGCCTGGGCGGCGCGATCCAGTGCGGCCGCCAGGCGGCGCTCTTCGTCGGCCAGGCGTGCCGGAACGTGGGCCTCAATCGCATCGGAAATTCCCGGGAGGACCTGCGGTTCATATGTGAACGCCGGGGCGTAAATCAGGTGGCGGTACCATGGCCGGTCGGATAGGCCGGCACTGTCGAGGAAGGCTGGTTCCACACTCATCAGCGCCCGGTTCGCCGAGTCGAGCGTATCGACATCATTCCCATCGAGCGCCTTATGTGACGTGGCTGCGTGCGCGCGCGCCGCCGCCTGGAAGCGACCGAGGGCAGCAACGGCTCGGTCAAGCCGCACGCCCACTCGTCCTGTGACTTCGTCCAGAAACTCGCCGATCCGCGCCGCGTAGCGCATCGGATCCAGCGGCAGGAGATCCGCGTTCGCCAGACGCAGCGTCAGCGTCGCCCAGATACGTGTCAACGCAGCATGGCGAAGGTAGCCTGGATCCGCGAATCGCGATACCCACTCGTGCGTGTCGAATGCGGTGTGGTACACACCGTAGGGTCCCTGAAATCGCATGTCGACGACCGGAATACCGACGAAGTTCAGAAACACCGTGTAGTCGGAGCCGGCGCCGATACGCGTGTCGATTGCCGAGTCCGGCACACCAGCGGACTCTGCCACCACGTGAGCCAGCGAAGGAACCGCGCGAGCGAAGAAGTCGGGCCCCGACACCGCTGCATCGACGTTCAGATAGGCGATCGCCTTGTCACGCAGTTCACGCACGTGCTCTTCGCCCCATTCCGTCGAAGATGCCAGCGCGAACTCTTCAGCGTCCCAGCTGGCCAGGATGATGGTCCGCTTCGGACGCATGCCGTCGCGGGCGAGTGAGCCGAGGGCCCGCGCCATTTCCATCATCACGGCCGATCCGCTCGACGGATCGACGCCGCCGTACAGCCACGCATCCCGATGATTGCCCGCGAGCACCCATTCATCAGGGAAGACCGAGCCGTTGATGCGCCCAATCACCGTCCAGATCGGCTGGATCGGCTCGTCATTCACCACGCGCACGTGCAGTGTGACTTCGCCGGCGCGGAGTGCGTCGACGATCGTGCGCGCGTCGCGCGTCGAAATCGGGACGCTCATGATCGACGGCACCGTGGTGGCGTCATGCGTGGATCCGCGCGGGACACCGGCTTGTGACGGCCGGCCCGGCGTGAGCGGATCTCCTGGTGCAAGGAAATCGAATCCCACGCTGCCGCGTTGAATGCGCTCATCGGGCGCCCACGGTCCAGCAGGATAGGCGGGCCCACGCAGGCTGCCACCGTCCGATGCGTCCGCATACATCAGCACTGCCACCGCGCCGCGTTGTTGCGCGACATATACGACGTAGCCGCGATAGGTGTACGGGACAGCGTGGCGGACGAGTACGATCTTTCCGCGCACGTCTATCCCGCGCGCGGCGAGCCGGTCGAAATCCAAAGGAGCGCCGACGCCGGCGTCAACGACGGGCGCCGTGACATCGCCGCTTGCGCCGTAGGCGTGGAATGCGAGCGGATCGTCCGGACGTTCGCGCAGCGTCGCCGTCCAGCGATGCGGGGCCACCATTTCGACGCTCGCATCGCGTCCGGTCGGCAGCAGCACTCGGTGCTCGACAATCTGCACCTCGTCCAGGCCTGCCGTGAGCCACTCATCCCGCGTCCACTCCGCAAGCGCACGATCGCGCGACGATCCGGCGGCGTGTGGCTCGGCGGTCAGGAATCGATGGTCGGCTTCGAGACGCCGCGTCGAGGGGAAGCGCGCGATGGTGCGTTCGACTGCCTGCTGTGCGCCAGCGTGGGCCGTGGTGAATCCGTCGATCGAGGCGGTCAGGCGCGGGTGCACAGGCCTCGCCATCAGCAGCGACGTTGCCGCAACTCCGCCGGCAATCGTCGCCCATGCGCCCGCCGGAATTCGCCGCCACATAGCCGGATGCTACACCGGCCGGCGGGGTCAGACCCTGGTGACGCGCTGTGCGGGGGTCAGACCCCGGTGATAGGTCGTGAACGGGGTCAGACCCCGGTGATGACGCGACTCAACTTTGCGACGGCGTCGAGGAGCTGTTCATCGCTGACGTAAGGGGCCGGCCCGAGCCGCAGGATCTCACCGCGTGAATCGGCAGAAACTGCGGCCTGGCGCAGAGCCCGTACCAAATCGCTCGCGTGTGGCGATCGGACCGCGAGAAAGCCAGCGCGGCGATCGGCGGGCATGTCCACCACGCGCGCTCTGGACGGATCGAGATCGAGCGCTGCGATGGCGTTGTTCAGCACGCCGACTTGATGCATGCTGACGGCGCGAAGACGGTCGGGGGTGAGTCCCTGTGCCGCGTGAAAGTCGAACACCGCCGCCGCTCGATAGTGAGACGTCGGATCGTAGGTTGCGCCGGCGAACGCCGCCGCACCTGCAGGATATGTCACCTCGCCCGGCCTACGGTTCGCAGTTTCGAGTGCCTGGAATTCGGCGAACCACCCCGTGAGCACGGGTCTCAGTCGCGTACCGGGCGGCACACGCAGAAAACAATTTCCTTCGCCAAGCTGGCAGTACTTGTAGCCGCCGCCCGTGACGAACGCGCCTTCAAGCCCCATCGCGCGCACATCGAAGGGAACCACGTTGAGATGGTGATATGCATCGACCAGCAGCGGCACGCCGTGGGTCTCGCACGCCGCCGCGATGCCATACAGGCCGGGAACAATTTCCGCGGTTTCGAACAGCACGGACGACACCATGACCGCAAGCGTCCGATCGTCCACCTCGCGCGCTACTCGCGCGGCCAGCTCCTCCACGGGTCGCGCCGGCACTCGGACGATCTCGAGGCCTTCTTCGGCAAGCCGGTCAAGTTGCCTGCGGATGGTGTGAAACTCGCCGCTCGTTGTCACGATGCGGCGCCGCATCGTGAACGGAAGCGCCGACAGCCAGCGCGTGACCAGTTCATGCGTGTTCTGGCCGAGTGCAATGTTCTCCGGTACGTCGCCGAGCAGCCGCGCGAATCCAGCACGTACACGCGCCGCCTGCTCGAACGCACGATCCCATTTGCCATCGACCAGCTCCGCGGCATCGAGCCACGCGCGCTGCTGTGCCTCGAACGCGACGTCAGGCCAGGCCTGATGTGAGTGCCCTGTGAGGAGGATGCGTTCCGTGACTCGGAAGCGGGAGTAGTGTGGCGCGAGCGGATTTTGCACTCAGGCTTCAGGCTACCGGCTTCCGGCGGCCGGCGACAACCGCCGTGCGCCGCGCTCGCCTGCGTGAGCGTCGCTCGCGAGCAGGGCCTCCACGCCTTCCACTAAGCGTTCCATCTGACGGACGACGTGATCGCAGCGGTCTGCCAACAGGTTGATAGCAGTGCCCGATACGAACTCGAGATCACTTGCAAGACCCACCAGATATTTCATTTCACATGCGGACCTTAGTGCGATGTAGAGAAATCTGAGATCGTCCGGGCGGCCGATAACTACAGCTGCGCGCGGATCTCCCAGAGATCCGGAAACAGCGGCTTGCCGACGGTCGTTGCCAGGTACGCCGCGCCGCTCGACCCACCGGTCCCCGGCTTCATGCCGATCGTCCGCTCCACCATCTTGACGTGGCGATAGCGCCACTCCTGCAGGCCTTCGTCGAGGTCGACGAGCCGTTCACACAGCTCCGCGTTCTTCGCGTCGCGACGGTAGATGTCGACGAGAATCCGCTGCACGTCAGATGATTGCTGCGGCGGACGCGTGACGTCTCGCGAGAGCTGCATTTGGGGAACCGGATAGCCTTCACGCGACAGGTAGTGCAGAAACGCGTCCCACACGCTTGGCGCGTGATACCGGCGGCTCAACGCTTCGCGCGCACGGCTTCGGTCGGGAAAACGAGCAACCGCCCCTTCACTCTTTGCGCCGAGCACGAATTCGATCTGCCGGAATTGATCGGATTGAAATCCGCTTGCTGCCTCGAGCCTTGCTCGAAAACTCAGAAACTCCAGCGGCGTCATCGTCTCGAGAATGTCGAGCTGCGCAACCATGACCTTGAGGATGGTGAGGATGCGCTTCAGCGTGTGCTGCGCGCGATGCGTTTCGTCGGCGGTCAGCAGCGCGCTCACGCGATCGAATTCGTGCAGCAGCTCCTTGAACCACAGTTCGTAGACCTGGTGGATGATGATGAAGAGCAGCTCATCGTGCTCCGGCCCTTCGGATCTCGGCTGCTGCAGCGAGAGCAGCTCGTCGATCTTCAGATAGTTGCCGTAGGTCACCGCCGCATTCGTCTCGGCCATCTCACTCCTGCACTTTGCCCTGAGCGACGTCGAGGGACACGTCGAGACCGACGGCGCGCATCAGCGCCAGCGCGTTGCTGTGGGTCACCGGTCCCGGCTTCATGACGTAGTCAAAGGCGATGGTGCCGCCTTCGAACTGGTCGTCGAAATGCACGTTCGCCGCGCGTCCTCCGAACTGGTCGGCAATCGCCGTCAACGCCAAATCGTGCGTCGTCACTAGACCGATCGCGCCGCGTTCGACGAGCGCGCGAAGCACCCCTGCGGCCCCGACCGCGCGATCGTGCGAGTTGGTGCCGTGCAGCAGTTCGTCGAGCAGGAACAGCGCCGGCGCCGGTCCAGCCGCCAGATCCGCCACCTGACGGATGCGGCTGATCTCCGCGTAGAAGCGCGAACGTCCCTCCTGAAGCGAGTCCTGGATGCGCAGCGTGGCGCCGATGCGAAGCGGCGAAATGCGCAGGCGCTCGGCGCGTACCGGCGCCCCCGCGAAGGCGAGGACGGCGTTGACGCCGACTGTCCGCAGCAGGGTGCTCTTCCCCGACATGTTCGAGCCGCTGACGACCAGCAACTGGGTGCCGTCTCCGAGCTCGACGTCGTTGCGGACCATTCGTGCCGCTGGAATCAGCGGATGACCAAGCCGCACACCCTCGAACAACGGCGGCCGCTGGTAATCAGCCGTCAGTTCAGGAAACGGATCGCCGGGGTGCTCGTATCGGTACGCTGAAAACGAAGCGAGCGCTTCGAACTCGCCCGATATCCGAAGCCATTCGCGGACGTGCCGGCCGTGCGCGCGGCGCCACGCTTCGATCGACAGCGCCAGATGCGTGCCCCACAGCACAATGGCCGCGAGCACCGCAAAGATTGCGTTGTGCTGCCAGTCGTGCAGTTCGACCAGCCAGTGCAGGCGATGAATCGAAACGGATGCTGCGATCCTGCGCCTCGCGTCGGTATCGGTCAGCGACCGCTGCAACGAACCAAGCCGGGGCGCGGCGAACGATTCCTGCTCAATCCGCGCAAGGACGACCGCCAGCACGTCGAGGTCGCGCACGGCCTGATCGGCGCCGTGGAGCGCTTTCATGATGCGAGGCCGCAGCGGCAGTGAGAAGGCGATCTCCAGAACGATCGTGAGAACGAACGGCGCTGAATTCCCGGTGATGAGCCAGACCGACGCGGTCACGATGGCGGCGGCGGTCAAGGCGAGCGCCGCCGGACGGAGCCAGCCGTCACCAAGCACTGGCGGCGCTTCGGCCCACGCGACCAGTGCGTCCGTGTTGACGCCGGCGCGCACGTCCGAGCCCGCCAGCGAGATCGCCTCTCGAAGATCGAGACGGTCCGTCAAATCCGCGACAGCGGCCTGCCGCTCAGAGACCTCCGCGGCGTCGGCCGGCGCGAGCAGCCAAGCGGCCAGCGTTTCTTCGCCGGCGCGGGTGCGTGCGCTCGACAACAGCTCGAAGAGCGACGCCGGTCCGAACAAGTCCAAATCGTTCGCATACAGATGGTCGGCATCGTTGAACCGCTCTCCCTGCTCGCCGCCACCGGCCCAACGATCTTCAATGCGTGAGAGACCGCGCTCGTACAGTCCGATTGCGCGCGCCGCCGCGTCACGCGCGCGGATGATGCGGTCGTGTCGGACGACGAGCATGAGGAAGGCAACGCCGGGCAGCGCGATCCACCATGCTGGCAACCAGCCTCGCCACGCTGCGACGAGGATGATTGCGCCTGCCGCAAAGACGGCAAGGCGCATGTAACTCATTCGCTCGTCGCCGCGCGTGAGCGCCATGTGCGTCGCGCGCCGGGCGGAGAGACGTGCGCGATACTCGTCCGCCGGCGCGTGACTCATCGCGCCGATTATCCCGCCAGCGAGCGCAGGAATTCGCGGGTGTCGTTGGTCCTGGTGACGATGGCGTGGTTCAGAAAGCCGACCAGCGGCGCAATGCCACGGAAGACCGTGAGCAGTTGCGAATAGAAACGTGGACTCATGGCGAAGTCCGCAGGAAATTCGCGCCCGCCGATGAACTGCCGGTGGCGCAAGTACTCGGCCGCCGGGTGATCGTTGAGATAGCCGCGCGGCACGCGCGTCAGCCGTTCACCGCTCAGCTCACCGACGGCCCGACGAAATGCGGGTGCCGTGACGACGCGGCGAAACCGCCGATGATCGTCGGCGATGGCCGCGCGAATCGCGTTCAGCTCGTCGGACGAGGGCATGTAGATGCCGCCACCCATCCACACCCATTGCGGCGCGACCTCGATATAGAGGCCGGCCCCCTCCCCCTTTGGGAACTTCCTCGACGGAAAATGCGCCGCGACGTTGGTCTTGAGGGGCCGCTTGTCGCTGCTGAACCGCGTGTCTCGGTAGATGCGGAACAGGCACACACGCGGATCGGACACGAGGTCCGGCGCAAACGCCGGAAGGTCCCGCGCGAGCTGCTGCAGCAACGCCACCATCGGTGTTCGAACGTGCTGCTCGTAGTCGTCCTTGCGCGCGCGGAACCACTCCCGATCGTTGTTCCGTTTGAGCGCTCGCAGGAAGGCGAGTGTTTTTCGAGTGAACGGCGTCGCCACTTATCCGCGAGCCTGTGCCGCGGCAAACCGCTCCTGCATCTGTCGCGTGAGGTGCGGCGTGATGCCGAGCATCCGTTCGATGAGCATCAACTGTCCGCGATGGTGCATCTCGTGCTCTTTCATGGCCATGATCATCTCGAAGCGGCTCTTTGTCGGGGGTGGCCCTGCGGGCTGGGTGAACTGCTCGGCCAGGAAATCGTCGCTGAGCGACTCGAGCCACTGCGCGGTTTCGTCGCCACGCTGCTTCAGCAGTGCAATCACTTCGGCCTTGGTCCGTGGCTTGGCCTCCTCGGCCTGCATCTGTGCGACCAGTGCGGGGAAGTTGACGCCGTCGAAGCTGGTCCGCTTGTCTTTGTGGAACGTCGCGAAGCTATCCAGAAGTGCGATGTGCGTCAGCATCTGGCGCACCGTACGAATTCCCGGCGCCGCGGCGAAATCGTAGCCGGACTCGGGAATCTCTTCGGCGATCTTGATGGTGTTGTCCCGCACGGTGCGATACGCGCGCGCGAGATCCTTGCTTCCATAGCAATTCATCTCAGGTCTCCATTCACGATTTGTGATTTGCGAGTTGTGATTGCGATTTGAGATTTGTACGTTGGCCGTTGCCAATCGCAATCACAAATCACTAATCGCAAATCACAAATAATACAATCCCTCGATGACCTCGGTTCTCCCCGCGCCGGTGCGCGAGGCGCTCGTCGCGGATCTTCGCGTGATCATTGGCGATCGCGCGACGACAAATCCGACCCAGCTCGAGCATCACAGTCACGGTGAATCATGGCACGACCACGCGCCGCCAGATGTCGTCGTATTTCCGACGAGCAGCGATGAAGTCAGCGCCCTGATGAAGGTAGCCGCCCGGCATCGCGCGCCCGTGATTCCGTTCGGCATCGGGTCGTCGCTCGAAGGACACGTGAACGCCTTCAGCGGAGGCATCTCGATCGATTTCTCACGGATGAATCGCGTGCTGCAGGTCAACGCGGACGATCTCGATGCCACCGTCGAAGCCGGCGTCACCCATCGTCAGTTGAACAAGGCGTTAAACAATACAGGACTCGCGTTCTGGGTCGATCCGGGCGCTGACGCGACCATTGGGGGTATGGCGGCAACGCGCGCATCGGGAACGACCGCGGTCCGATACGGCACGATGCGCGAAGCGGTCCTGGCATTGAAAGTCGTGCTGGCCGACGGCCGAATCATTCACACGGGCAGCCGCGCGCGAAAGTCCTCTGCCGGCTACGACCTGACGAGGCTATTCGTTGGTTCGGAAGGCACCCTCGGAGTAATCACAGAGATTACCGTGCGTCTGTTCGGGCTTCCCGAAGCGATTTCCGCCGCGGTCTGTCCGTTCGCCACCATGGAAGGCGCGGTGCAGACGGTCATCACGACCATCCAGCTTGGGATTCCCGTCGCCCGCATCGAGTTGCTCGACGAGGCACAGCTCGAAGCCGTCAATCGGTATTCGAAATTGAACTGCGCGCTGAAGCCAACGTTGTTTTTCGAATTCCACGGCACGAGCCAGCGGGAGGTGTCCGACAGCGCCGCGGCGGTGCAGGAGATCGCCGCTGAACACGGCGGCCCTGATTTTCAATGGGCGACCACGCCTGAAGAGCGGTCACGGTTGTGGGCGGCACGGCACAACGCGTTCTATGCCGCGGTGGCGCTGCGACCCGGGTGCAAGCCGTGGACGACTGACGTCTGCGTTCCGATTTCACGACTTGCGGAGTGCATTCTCGAAACGCGCGCCGACGTGCAGAAGGCAGGCGTGCTTGCGCCGCTCGTGGGTCATGTCGGCGACGGGAACTTCCATCTGATCTTTCCGATGGATCCCGATGACCCGACCGAGCTGCTGAAAGCCAAGGAGGTGAACGCCCGGCTCGTCGCGCGTGCGCTTGCGATGGGCGGCACCTGCAGCGGCGAGCATGGTGTCGGCGTCGGCAAGATGCCCTATCTTGAAGCGGAACACGGAGCGTCACTCGACGTGATGAGGGCGATCAAACGCGCGCTCGACCCGGAAAATCGTATGAACCCGGGTAAGATGATTGAAACGTAACCAGTCAATTTCTGGAGCCTAGTTGGCCAAGCGAAAGTCCGGACCGACTCTCTTCGATCTCCCCGAAAGCACATCGCCTCCACCCGTACCGCCCGGCGGACCTGAAGCCGTCCCGCTCCACGAAGCCGCGCAAAGCCGGTATCTGAACTACGCGCTGTCGGTGATCACGTCGCGCGCGCTGCCCGACGTGCGCGACGGTCTCAAGCCTGTTCAGCGCCGCATCCTCTACACGATGTGGCAGCAGAACCTGACGGCTGACACCAAACACCGCAAGTGCGCGAAGGTCGTCGGCGATGTGATGGGCAGTTACCACCCGCATGGCGACGCGGCGCTCTACGAGACGCTGGTGCGGATGGCGCAGCCCTTCTCGCTTCGCTACCCGCTCATCGACGGGTCGGGCAATTTCGGATCGCTTGACGGCGATAGCGCCGCCGCTATGCGCTACACGGAGTGCCGGCTCGCACGCATCGCCGACGAAATGCTGGCGGAGATCGAGCAGCGCACGGTTCACTTCCGGCCGAATTACGACGGCACGAAGACCGAGCCGGTCGTCCTGCCGGCGCGCATTCCGAATCTGTTCATCAACGGCACGACGGGGATCGCGGTCGGAATGGCGACTAACATTCCGCCGCACAACCTGACCGAGATCTGTACGGCGCTCGTCAAACTGCTCGACAACCCGAACTTGAGCAGCGCCCAGCTGTGCCGCTACGTCAAAGGACCCGATTTTCCGACCGGTGGGCAGATTCTGAATTCCGCCGAGGAAATCAAGGAGATCTACAAGACCGGTTCGGGGACGATTCGGTTGCGTGCGACGTGGGAAGAAAGTTCATCGACGCGTGGAGGGCGAACGCTCTACATCACCAGCATTCCGTACGCGGTGAACAAGGCCGCGCTCGTCGAGCGGATTGCCGACGTCGTCCTGTCGCGCAAGCTGCCGCCGCTTCTCGACGTCAAGGATGTGTCCACCGACGACGTGCGGATTGCGCTCGAGATCAAGAAAGACGCGGACCCGAAGATGGTGATGGCGTATCTCTTCAAGAACACGCCTCTTCAAACCAATTTCATCGTCAACTTCACGTGCCTGATCCCGACCGAGAATCCGGAGGTCGGCCGTCCGGAACGCCTCGATCTCCACACGGCGCTCATGTATTTCCTGCAGTTCCGGCTGCAGGTGGTCACGAGTCGACTCGAGCACGAGCTCGAGTCGCTGAAGACGCGGATCCATATCCTCGAAGGATTCGAAAAGGTCTTCGATGCGCTGGACGAAATCATCCGGATCATTCGCAAGTCCGAAGGCAAGGCCGATTCAGCGGAAAAGATCATCAAGCGTTTCGACCTCGACGCCGAGCAGGCCGACGCCATCCTCGAACTGAAGCTGTACCGGCTTGCGCGGCTCGAAATCCTCGTGATTCAGAACGAGCTCGCGGACAAGC
>DASTZI010000230.1:0-14914 GCA_035764385.1 Vicinamibacterales bacterium | reverse complement strand
CGCCTGTTTCGAGATGTCGATCTGGAACGCGTGAGCAAGCTCGTGGCCCAGCACGTGGTCGGTCTCACCGAGACCGGGCGCGAAGGGCATCACGATGCGCGAACGTACCCGTTCGGTGAACCCACCGGTGCCTTCGCTGATCGTCCCCGGGCTCACGTTGGTCTGAGCAAATTCCGGATGACTTGCGTACAGGACGATCGGCTGGCGGCGAGTGAACGTGTGATCCAGCAGCTCCGAGTAGCGGGCGTACCAGCGCTCCGCCATACGCGCGGCCTGGCGGGTGACGTTTTCCTCGTCAGGGTAGTAATAGATGTCGAAGTGCTCGGTGCGGAGCGTACGGAATTCGAGACGTGCGTTCTGGACCTTGTTGCGGCCAAAGTACTGCGCCTTGGCCGACCCCGGCCACATCAGCAGCGTCGTCGCGAGACACACGAGCACCGTCGCGCACCGAAACATGAGCACCCCTGAGCTGATCGTGGAGAAGCGCTACTTTATCACGCAGCCACGGCGTGGGTTGCACCGCCCTAGTGAGTGATATCGGCACTGTAGGCAACCGAAATAGCGACGTGTCCATCGCGGATCCCGCGCGCAATATCGAGACGAAGCGCGCCAGCGCGGCCCGGGTAGGCCCCACGAAGGCCGATTCCCACATCCACATCCGTAATCGAACCGCCTGACAACCGGCGCGCGGTCACTCCTGTATCAACAAACGTCGCTATTCCGGTCCGGGATGAGCCAACGCGCCACCAACGCTGCACTTCTGTTGACTCGTGGGCAAAAAACCGGGCCATGCGCTCGGTCCAGAAACGTTCGCCTTCGGTGAGAATCGGATGCGCGCGCAGCAGCAATGAACGCGCTCGACCGGTATCTCCAGCGAGCCACAAATCTGGCGGTGCAGAATCGGTCACGCCAGCAACACCTGCGTCGGCCGTGACGACGAAACCCTCGAGACGCGGGGCGGAGCGCGCCAGAATCCGAACCGCTGCCTGCCCGAACCGATTTCCTCCGTCGAACCAGCCGCGGAGTTGTCCGCGAGCATCGAGCCGATCACCTGTCGACGTCACGCGCATCGTGGCTGCAGCCGTCCGAAAAACCGGTCCTTCGTTCCATCTGTCGATCCCGCCGCCGATCTGCCACCGAACAACTCCATTCATCCAATCGGCAACGTCGAGCTGCACCGAATCGTGAAGGGTCGGTGAGAACGTTGCGGTGAACGGCTGTCGTTCACGTCTCACACCAACGCTCCAAATGCCTCCCCACGGCGCGGGCGCGGCGATCGACAACTGATACAACGGTCTATGCGCCCAGAACCTCCAATCCGCAGTGATCTGCTCGCCACCGCCCGTGGGCGAGACGATGGGAACCACCAGTTCCCGTGTCACGGCGGTCGCGAGGCCAACGACAGCGAGGTCGAATACATTGCGCGGGGCAATCGATCGCTCGACCACCGTTGCTCGGACCTCCGCCAGCCCTGACGACACGGGAACGAAGTCGATAGTGCCGAAGCCGGAAGGCAGCTCGTTGAGCCGCCGACGGGCACGGACGAGGGCGCTGCGTGTCAGCACCTCGCCGGGCTTCAAACCGACAGACCGCTCGACGACGCCGTAGCGCGTGCGGATGAGGCCGTCGATTCGAACCAGATCGATGCGCGGTTCACGCGTCTGATTCCACGCATCGAGAGCGCCGAGCTGGTCGTCGCCGATAAAGCGTGCCGTGGCGAGCAGCCGCAAGGCGTAGGCATCTCCGGGCTCACGCGCGAGCGCCGACGACGCCAGATCCGCGGCTTCCGCCCACCGGCGCTGCACCACGCGAAGGCCGGCAAGCTCGCGAAACACGGCCGCGCCCGGACACGACAGGGCGCCGACGAGCGTGCGTTCCGATTCCTCCAGCCTGTTCTGCTGAGCCTGCTGGATGGCGGACGCGATTTGCGCGTCGCATACCGTCCCCTCGTCCGGCGACGAAATCGCCGGCGAAGCCGGAGATGGTCCGCCTACAGGCGGACCCCACCCTGCCGGAGGAGTCACGACCAGCATCCACCGTCTGGCGGCGGCCCACCGCTTGTCGAAGTCCGCGGCGCTCATGACGCGAAACGGCGCACGGGCTGGATCGTGGAACACCACGCCGTCCGCGTTGCGCGCTACCACGACAACAAAGTGGTACGTGCGCGGACGCTCCTCTACGAGCGCGATGACTGGTCGCCCCTGCCGGAGCTCCTCCGCGATGGTATCTGACGAGCCTTCGAGAGCGGTTGCGTTCCAGTCACGACCGCGGAGGTCCGCCGCGAGGGCATCGGTACGAATGCCGCCGGCTTTCGGATCGACCAGCGAGCGGAAGGACTCCGCATCGACACCACGTTCGCCCCAGTAGCGCATGACCATCGCGGCCGCGGCGCCGCCGCACAACAACTCGGATTGCGCAATGAAAGGAACGTCGACAACCGTCAGCGACTGGGAATGGAGAGAAGACGGATGGACGAACAACGCGAGCGCGAGGAGAAGACCGGCTCGCCGCTCGCGTTCCACGGGCTAGTGCAATGCGACGATCAACAGAATCAGGACGAGCAGACCGATGATGATCGCGGTCGTTGAAATCGTCACGCTCCCCTGGCCACCCGCAAGCGTCCCCTCAGTGGTGCGAGCCTGGGCTGCGATGTTGGCGATTTCGGAGGCGTCCATCGCCGTAACCGCGCTCTCGGCACGACGCATGTCAATACCGTACTTGCCGGCAATGGCTCGCACGTCAGCGCGCTCGAGGAATAACCGCACCGTCTCGCGGTCCTGATCGGTAGCGCGGGCACGCTCTTGAATGGCTGCGTCGAGAATCGCCTGATCTGCAATATGCGTCGGCGCCGTGGCCTGGCCGGGGCCCGGCGAGGCCTGGATTCGGGGAGCTGCCATCAGAACGGAAAGAACCACTGCTACAAAAGCACACATCGAGCGCATCGGCCGTCCTCCTGTCGCGGGCTATTCTAACGGAGCGATCGATCAGTGTTTCGGCTCATAGCGGCGATACTTCAAAGGTCCGGTCAGTTTCATTCATCTTCACCGTAAACAGGCGATCGAATCCTTCAGCCGCACTCGGAGGTTCCAGACGTTTTCGCACGGTAAAGATCGCGACGTCGGGGACACGTTCCCGCCCCTGACGGGCACGGTTGCGTCTGAGCGCGTCGCCGGCCTCGGTGACGAAAAAGTATCCCGACACCTCAGCGCCATGCTTTCTTGCGATGGCGATGAGCGGCGCCCGCACGGCTGCACTTGGATTGGTGTTGTCCACCACCACCGATCGGCCTGAAGCCAGCGATTCAGCGATCAGATGTTCCTGCCGCCGCTGCGGTTTCCGGTTGTTGCGCAGGAGGTCTTTGCTGACGTGGTCGTGGGTGCCGGCAAAGCGTTCGCGGAAGAACGTCGATTTGCCGGATGCGGGCAAGCCGATCAGAATCACGCATTCCATTGCACGTCGATGCTCGCGGGATACCGTATCGTCATTTGAACATGCCCTTCTGCCCATGACGCTCGAGGACTGGGTTGCGGCGCTCGAGAGGCGCCATCTGGCCAACCTCCGGCTTCCCGAGGTGACGCGCGCCCTTCGGGCCTTGTCGTCCGCATATGTCGAGAGGCGCCACACAGTCGACCGCGGAGGGCCGCTGGACAGCGCCGGAAAACGGGCAGCCTTTGCGCTGTTCTATGCGCCGCTTCATTTCCTGACGACGACCTGCGTCGTTCACGCGCTGGATGGGGCCGTGGCGCCGCCCCCTTCCTCGGTGCTGGACATCGGATGCGGTACTGGCGCCGGCGGTGCCGCATGGGCTCTTGCCTGCGGCGGATCGCCAGCAGTGACGGGCATCGACCGGCACCCCTGGGCGGCTGATGAAGCGCGATGGACCTACCGGATGTTTCAGCTGAAGGGCTCAGCCCGCCAGGGCGACGTCGCCCGGCTGCCGCGATTGAATCCCGGAACCGCTGCCATCGCCGCCTACGTCCTCAACGAGCTGTCCTCGGAAAAGCGACAACGCGTGCTCGAACAGTTGTTCGCGGCCGGAGATCAAGGCGTGCGCGTGCTGATCCTTGAACCGATCGCGCGATCGGTCAGCCCGTGGTGGGATGACGCGGCCTCACAAGCCGCCCGGGCAGGCGGACGCACGGACCAATGGCGGTTCCGCGCGCCACTCCCTCATTTGCTTCAAACATTGGACAACGCGGCGGGACTCAACCACCGCGAGCTGACGGTGCGGTCGATCTGGTTGCCGGGAAGGGCCGCCTGAGCGGCCCTCCAGCAGGTGCAACCCGTGAACTGCTGAACCGAGGTCAGTACTTCGAGGCTCCCTTCGGCGTCGTATTCGATTTTCTGTCGGAGGTGCCGGTTGTTCCGCGTTCCGTCCGATTGGGATGATCGACGCTGTCTTTGATCTCCTTTGCGCGATCGAGGTGCTGCTCGATCGTCGGCAGCGTATTCGCGGCCCATTCGTTAATGCTCATCGTCACCTTGTCGTCCGACGGTTCGGGCTTGACGGCCGCCGGGTTCTCGGGGTTCTTCCCTGTCAATCGGTCCGTCGCGCTGCGATTCTCGTCCACGCGCGACCGGAGGTCTCGCACGGCATCCTGATGGTCATCGACCATGGCGCTCATGTATTCCTTGTCGAAATCGGCCCCGCTCAGCTTTGACAGCTTGTCCATCAGGTCCTTGTGTTTGTTGTCGATCGTCGTGTCGACCGGAATCGAATTGCTTGTCGCAATCTGCTTGAGCTCGTCGCCCGCCTTCGTGTGGTCGTCGATCATCATTTGCGCAAACTGTTTCACATCTGCGCTCGCGGCGTGATCTTTGGCGACGTTCGCCAGGTCGACTTCAGCCGTTCCGTCCGCGAGCTGATCGCTGACGAAGTTCTTGTCGCTGTTGCTGACGCTCGGCCCGGCCGTGCCAGTTGTACCGGCTTCCCGATTGGCCCCCCGGTTGTTGTTGCATGCTGCGGTCAGCGCGACTGCACATACGAGTGCGAGAACACCATTGACTCTCATTGGACCAGTCCCTCCCTTGCATCAATGTCGGTTTTTCAATCAGGCGGAACCTTGCAAGGGAGCTGACGTGAACGGCATCGAGGCAGCGGAACTCATGCGTGCTATGCTCGGGGTTTTGTGACCGGCTCTTCGAACATCCGCCGATCCGGTGCACCCGAATCGCAGCGGCTGTTTGCCCTGACACTGACCGCGATCGGCGTCGTTTACGGCGACATCGGCACGAGTCCCCTTTACACCATCCGCGAGTGCTTTTCGGGACCGCATGGATTCGCGCCGACGCATGAGAACGTGCTCGGCATCCTGTCGCTGATCCTGTACGCACTTGCACTCGTCATTTCCGTCAAATACATCGCGCTGGTCATGCGCGCGGATAACCAGGGCGAAGGTGGGATTCTCGCGCTCACTGCGCTCATCCCGCCGCGTACGTTCGTGAGGGGCGCGGCGCCGGTACTGGTTCTGTTGGGTGTTTTCGGCGCGTCGATGCTGTACGGTGAAGGCATCATTACGCCGGCAATCAGCGTCCTCGCGGCGGTCGAAGGCCTTCAGGTCGAGACACCGTTGTTCGAGCCGTACTTGGTACCGATTGCGGTCGTAATTCTGTTGCTGTTGTTCGTCTTACAGCAGTTTGGCACGCACCGCGTCGGCGGCCTTTTCGGACCAGTCATGCTGGTGTGGTTTCTGACGATCGGCCTGCTGGGGATCGTCTGGATTGTCCGCGCGCCTGCCGTGCTCGGTGCGCTGAATCCCGTTCATGCCGTTCGCTTCTTCGCCGAGCATGGTGTCGTCGGAATCCTCGTGCTCGGTGCCGTCGTGCTCGCTGTGACAGGCGCGGAAGCGCTGTATGTCGACATGGGACATTTCGGCAAGAAACCCATTCGACTTGCCTGGTTCATCCTGGTGTTCCCGGCACTTGTGCTGAATTACTTCGGCCAGGGCGCACTGCTCCTTCTGGACAGCTCCGCGGCACGCCAGCCGTTCTTCCTGCTCGTGCCGTCGTGGGGGTTGCTGCCGATGGTCGCGATCGCAACAGCGGCCGCCATCATCGCGTCACAGGCGCTCATCTCAGGCGCCTTTTCGCTTACACAGCAGGCGATCCAGCTTGGCTACGTGCCACGCCTGGACATCGAACACACATCCTCATCGGAGATGGGACAGATTTACGTCCCGCAGGTGAATTGGGGGCTGATGGTTGCGACGATCATCATCGTGATCGGCTTCGGATCGTCGAGCGCGCTCGCCGCCGCCTACGGGATCGCGGTGACGATGACGATGGTGATTACGTCGATTCTGCTGTGTGTGGTCGCCGTGGAACGCTGGCACTGGAGAACAGGCACTGTCATCGCGATTGGCGCTTTCTTCGTGACAATCGACCTGATGTTCTTTGGCGCTAACCTCGTCAAGGTCCTCCAGGGTGGATGGCTGCCACTTCTCATCGGCAGCTGCATGTTCACGGTGATGACCACCTGGAAGACGGGCCGGCGTATCGTTGCCGAACGACTCACCGCGCGCGCGATTCCGATTGACCATTTCATGTCGGTCATCACCGCCTCGCCGCCGGTCCGGGTTCCGGGTACAGCCGTCTTCATGACTGCGCAGCCGCGTGGAACGCCGCCGGCGCTCGCCCACAATCTCCGCCACAACAAGGTCATGCACGAGTACGTGGTGATTCTTACCGTCACCACCGCATCGGTGCCCCATGTCGGCGCGGAGGAACATGTCACCGTAGATGACTTCGGTTCTGGGGTCTACATGGTGCGGCTGGTGTACGGCTTCATGCAGGACCCGAATGTCCCGGACGCGTTGCGTGGCGCGCAAAGCCATGGACTCGACATCGACGCCGACGACGTGACCTATTTTCTTGGCCGCGAGACGATTCTCGTCACCTACAAGCGCGGCATGGCGATCTGGCGCGAGAAGCTGTTCGTCTTGATGACCCGGAACGCCGTCCGCGCGACAGCCTACTTCCGCCTCCCGCCGGAGCGCGTCGTTGAACTGGGCGTGCAAGTGGAGATTTAGCGTGACCTCTTCCGCGCTGCCGGCGACATCGGCATCTCGGACGGTAGCGACGTCACCGGGTCGTCTGGCACCACTGACGCTGACGGCGATTGGCGTCGTGTACGGCGATATCGGGACGAGCCCGCTCTACACCATCCGCGAATGTTTTTACGGATCGCACGCAGTCGATGTCACCCCGGAAAATGTCCTCGGAGTCCTGTCGCTCGTGCTGTACGCACTCTTCATCGTGATTTCAATCAAATACATCGCGATCGTGATGCGTGCGGACAACCAGGGGGAGGGCGGCATCCTCGCGTTGACGGCACTCCTGCCGACCGGAGGTCGAGTGGCGCCCCTGCTGATCGGCCTCGGCATCTTCGGAGCGGCGCTGCTGTACGGCGACGGCATGATTACGCCAGCGATCAGCGTCCTCGGCGCCGTCGAAGGCCTGCAGGTCGAGACACCGCTGTTTGGCCCGTACGTCGTACCAATGTCGGTGGCGATTCTCGTCGTGCTGTTCCTCTTTCAGAAGTACGGCACGCACCGCGTTGGCCGTCTGTTCGGGCCGATCATGGTGATCTGGTTTGTGACGATCGCCGGGCTGGGCGTTACATGGATCCTCAGGGAGCCGATGATTATCGGAGCGATCAACCCGCTCCATGCCGTCACCTATTTCCGCCAACACGGTTTGCCGGGTGTTGCGGTGCTCGGTGCGGTATTCCTGGCGGTGACCGGTGGCGAAGCGTTGTATGCGGACATGGGGCATTTCGGCAAGGTT
Source organism: Vicinamibacterales bacterium (assembly GCA_035764385.1). GTDB lineage: Bacteria > Acidobacteriota > Vicinamibacteria > Vicinamibacterales > UBA2999 > Gp6-AA40. The sequence continues at coordinate 7,129 of DASTZI010000230.1, read as the reverse complement.
CCCATTCGCATTGCCTGGTTTGCGCTGGTCCTGCCTGCACTCGTTCTGAACTATCTCGGACAGGGAGCGCTGTTGTTGACGAACGGCGAGGCGGCCAGGCAGCCATTTTTTCTGCTCGCGCCGGAATGGGCACTGTTTCCGCTCGTCGGCATCGCGACGGCAGCGGCCATCATTGCCTCTCAGGCGCTGATCTCAGGTGCGTTCTCCCTCACCCAGCAGGCGATCCAGCTCGGGTATGCGCCGCGTCTGATCATCGAGCATACGTCGTCGCATGAGATTGGGCAGGTGTACGTTCCGCAAGTCAACTTCGCATTAATGGTGTCGACGGTGTTGATCGTGATCGGCTTCGGCTCGTCGAGCGCACTTGCGGCGGCGTATGGAATCGCGGTCACGATGACCATGGTGATCACGGCGGTGCTGCTGCACGTCATCGCTGTCGAGCGGTGGCGGTGGCCGCCAGCTCTGGCGTTGACGATCACATCCGCCTTTCTCACGATCGATCTCACGTTCTTCGGCGCCAACCTGTTGAAGCTGTTTCAGGGCGGATGGCTGCCGATCATGATCGGCGCCTGCATCTTTACGGTGATGACAACCTGGAAGACCGGACGACGCGTCGTGGGCGAGCGCCTCGTGGCGCGCGCCATTCCAATCGATCACTTCCTGACGGCCATCACGGCCGCACCGCCGATCCGCGTTCCCGGCACCGCCGTCTTCATGACGGCACAGCCGCGAGGCATTCCGCCGGCGCTCGCTCACAATCTGCGCCACAACAAGATGCTCCACGAGCGTGTGGTGTTGTTGACCGTCAGCACCGCCCCGGTGCCGCACGTCGCGGACGATCACCGCGTCACGACCGATGCGGTCGGTTTCGGCATCTACAGCGTCCGTCTCGTCTATGGCTTCATGGAAGACCCGCACGTGCCCAACGCCCTGCGCGCCGCATGCGCAGCGGGGCTGGATATCGACACCAGCGACATCACGTACTTTCTGGGACGCGAGACCATTCTCGTCACCGGACGACGCGGTATGGCGCGATGGCGCGAGAAGCTGTTCGTGCTGATGACCCGCAATGCCGCCGCCGCAACCTCGTTCTTCCGGCTGCCGGCGGAGCGGGTCGTCGAACTCGGCGTACAGGTCGAAATCTGATCCGCTACGCCAGTGCCGCCGCCCCGACGTCGGACGTGCAGTTCGGGCACCGCCTCGCCTTGATCGGAATCGCCGTCGCACAATACGGGCAGTCCTTCGTCGTCGGCGCCGGAGGAGGCCCCTCTCGCTTGAGGCGATTCACCTGCTTAACGAGCAGGAACACCGCCAACGCGACAATCAGAAAGCTGATCACGTCGTTGACGAACTGTCCGTACGCGATGACCGGGATGCCTTTGGTCTTCGCGTCGGCAAGCGAGGCAGGAACACCCTTTGAGGTATCAAGTACGTAAAACAGACTCGAAAAATCGATGCGCCCGAGAACGAGCCCGATCGGCGGCATGATGACGCCCTCGACGAGCGTCGTCACGATCTTGCCGAACGCCGCGCCGATGATGACGCCGACCGCCAGGTCGATGACGTTGCCGCGGGCGATGAACTCCCGAAACTCTTTGATGACGGCCATGCGCGGCATTATGTGCCGGAACAGGCTGCAGCGACCGTTATTGTTGCGTCGTCGACGTCTTCGCCACCACCACCCATGATGACGACGACATCGCGTTGAAATAGTTCAAGAACCGCTTCGGCTCGGGAGCATCGTATTTCTCCAGGTTGTGCGCCCAGCGGAAGCCAATCGGTTGATACAGCAACTCGACGCTCACTGCGAACGGACCACCGCGTGCCGGGATGGGCACCGCATAGTGGACGACGTCGCTGCCGCCAGTGAAATCGGAATCCTGCATCGCTGCCCCGTAGACGCCGATGTCCTTATCCGCGGTTGCCTTGTCGAAACCACGCGGCAGCAACCGGTTGTCCTTCAGATAATGCGTAGCGGTGAGCAACCCCGTCGTCGGGACGTTGTTCGGATCCCCCATCACCGGCTCGTAGATCTGCACCTGGTCGGCGCTGGTGATTCGGTCGTAATGCGGTTCGTATTTCGTCGCGTCGGCGTCGTTGTCGTTGCCGGCAATCAGGCCGCTGTCGTTCACCGCACCCGACTCGAATACGGTTCGTCCGTCGCCGTCGCGCACGGTGAAGTGAAGCCATGTGCGCCGCGCTGGATACCCGGTGGGGAACTTATGACCGGTCAGGTTCCTGACGCTGACGTCGACGTTCAGCGTCGTCCCCGCGATCTCGGACCGCGCGATCGACAGGGTTGCGGTGTCTTCCTGCAGCTGGCGCACCGTGGCCTTCGCCGTCGCCTCGAGCTCGGATGACGTCGCGACCACGCCGAGATCCGCGCGGTAGCGGTTCAGCATGCGCACCATGAACGCATTGCCGCCGACGAACAGATGGCGATTAAGACCGTCGCGGAAGTCGCCCAGCACCGACGCGATACGTGTGGCTCCCTTCACCTCTGGCATGTGGCACGACTGGCACGACTGCGCGGTCTGGGTCTTGCTGTAGTCGCTGTGCTGCCATTCCTGGAAATTCATCTGCTCGGGAATCGAGCCAATTACTTCCCCCGTGGGCGAGAACGCCTGTGTATATAGCGTGTGGCACGTGGCGCACAGCTCGGACTGCTGAATATGGGCACCCTGCGCCTGCACGAAACCCGTCACCGAACGCATGATCGTCTTGCGTCCGGCATCGATCTGATACGGACCAAAAATCACTCGCGTGCCATCGGGCGGCGTTGGCTTCATCACGAACTCGCCGTTGAAGCTCTCCCGAGTGCCGAGCCGCTCGCTGGAGATCTGATGACAGACGGTGCACGAGATACTGTCGGCGGCGAACTTCTGGATCTCGGTGCCATTCGGCTTGTTGAACGGCAGGTGTGCGAACACCTCGCCTCTGCTACCAGACGCGCGAGAGATCTGCGTTGACATCGGCATGTGACACTCGGCGCACTCGTCCTGAATGGCCCTTGAATGCGTCGGATGATCGATCGTTTCCCGGCGCACGCCGGCCTGCCAGTACGGATCCCGAGCCGAGTTCGCCATCATCGTCGAGCGCCAGGAGGCACCGATTGATACATCCTCGCCTTCCGGTGTGACGAGTACGTTGTGACAGGCGATGCAGTTGTCGGAGGTCGTGAAGAGCGACAGGTTCTTATGAATCTGTTTCGCGTTTTCCTTGACGCCGCCTTCGGCCGTCTCCGCCGTCTGTGCGGCGCGCGGGAAGGCAGCGAACAACGCCAGCAGCCAGATAACACACGCGATCAGAATGATTCGAGGGCTCGTCATCGATCGACTCAGTGCCAGTACTGGAACAGGCCGCCGTCGAACCAGTCCCAGAGGAAATAGGTGAGAAACTCCGCGTGCCGGCCATCGCGCTGAGTGGCCGGGATGCTGACGCCCACGCTGACGAGAATGTGCTGCAGCTTGCTGAGCGACACCTGCATCTGCGGAACGACGTCGACCACGGAGGAAGCCCCCTTCTCCTTCGACCAGAGGATTTCGGTCATCGGCGTCCACGAGCGGCCAAATCCATGATCCTGTGCATAGGTGTAGCCCCACGCCTGACGCAGGTATGTCGAGTTCTCGACATTGGTGCGATTGCTCGACGCCATGTACCCGCCGTGCAGCTGCACGAATCCGTTCGCGCCAAGGCCTTTGCCCAACATCGCAAACGGTTCCCAGACCGTCGCGCCCTCGCCGACGCCGACTTCATCCTTGCCGGTCGGCAGCGTTACGGCGCCTCCTGCGGCAAAAATCGCTGAGTGATCCAGGCTCGCCCAGAACGTGCGTCGCAGCGCGAACTCGACGTCGCCGAGACCTTTGACCCATGCGCCCGACGGCGTCGTCTGCTGGAGTTCGAGCGGAATGGTGACCTCGTACTGGCTCCGTTGTTTGATGCGGTGCTCATAGACGAGCTCGTTGGCCACCCCTTTTGACCCCTTTGGCGTGATACCCGTGTTCCAGACCGTTTCGCTTTCCGGGAATGCCTTTTCGGTGAAGAACGCGCGCGGGAAATTGAGATCGCCGCGCGGCCATCGCGAATCGTCGCAAAGCGTCCACAGGTATTTGACGACCGATTCAATCTGGTCGTCCGAGAGTGCATCGCCAAACGCCGGCATATGGTGGTCGAGCCCACGAATCGGCCCGCCCCGATGCACGACGGAGTTCCAGTCGCCGAATGGTTCGACTGTGTTTGTTGGACAGTCGGTGAAATCGGGCAGCGGGGCGTCAAAACCGATGACGCTCTGCGGCGAACCCTTGCCGTCGGGTCCATGACACGTCGCGCAGTTGTTCTTGAAGATGTACTCGCCGTCCGCGTTCGGCGGCAGCGCGTTTGCGAGTGAGGTTGGTGGCGTCGTCGGATCCTGCGCGGCGTGGAGCGAGGCCCCGCCGACAGCGCCGACGTATGCGACAGCGGCGAGCACAATCGCAGCGAGGCCCCGTGACGCCATTACTTTGCAACCGGAACGAAGACGTACTGTTCGAGCCGCGCCAGTTCCTTGTCGTCCACGTATTTCCCGATCTCGCGGTGGAATTGTGCAAGCGCCGCATAGGGACGGTATTCCTTGAACTCGCGCAGCATGCGGTTGCCGAGGCCGGGGATCAGCAGGATTTCCTCGTCGGTCGCCGTATTGAGATTGATCGGGACGAACAGCTTCCCGTACAGCTCGGTACGCTGCTCTTTCGTCAACGAGCTGAGCGCATTGTCGAGGTCTTTGACGGTCTTGAATGGGCGCTTGGCCACGACCGCCTTCGCCAGCGCCGCGTTCATGTGCGGCAGCTTCGCGAGGTCCGCCTCGGTAACCAGGTTGGCATCGACGATGGTGACCGGTTTGCCGACCTGCGCATGGCCGACAAGCGGCATGACGACGATCGACGCTGCGACAAGCACGATTCGAGCAAACTGCTTCATACCTCTGTCTCCGCGGCGGGATAACCCGCATATCGGGGATGGTGGTAGGCGTGCGCGAGCCCCACGAGCCCGAGCAGCACCATTGAGCCGGGGGCGAGCACGGGTGTCGCCCCCGCAACTGTTTTACGAATAAACGTCCATCCGCGTTCATCGGGATGGAGCTCCCGCTCGAACTCGACATTGCCGTCGTAATGGAGGCCGACGCCGACCACGCCCAGCGCAACGAACGCCAGCATCAGGCCCTTCAGAACGCGGACGCTGGCGGCGCTCGGCGCCACCGTATGCCAAATCAGAACGGGTATGCAGGCGCTCAGAAACACCAGTGGAATCCATTGCGCCGGCTGGTCGATGTGGCGGAGCAGGATCAGCTCACCGATTGTGCCCAGCACGCCGATCGCGAGTGCACCGAGAAGCAGTCTTCGAATTGCAGCGAGCGTCTCCGACTCTCGCGTGACCCCATCAACCATGAACAGAACGGTACTGCGTTTCACACTACCGCAAAGACGCGCGCCGCGCGAAGCTTGCGAGCGAGTCTCAGTTTCGATTGGAGCGGACGGCCTCGGGTGTGTCCCCGCGAAGTAAGGCGCGGACGATCGACGGGTCGCCGTCGTTGAGCGCCGGCGTGACGTGGAGGATGCTCGCGAGCACGTTGTAGATGCTCACGTTCTCGAAGGGCGCCACAGTCGCACCGCGTTTGAACGCCGGCCCCGCAGCGACAAAGATGGCGCGCATCGACATGAGTTGCGGGTCGTAACCGTGCGTGCCTCGTGCCCCCCGAATTTTTCCCGCGCTGATGCTGTTGACCGTTTCGCGGCGCAGCACCTGCCATCCCTCGTCTGCGACGCCGAAGATCGGCGGCACGCGCGAATGATCGCGATAATGCCATCTCGCGGGAGTCTCTTCGCGCTTGAACATCTTCAGATGCGGATGCGCCTTGACGAGCCGGCGGTAGACCTCGTCCTCTTTGCCAGCCTTCGGAAAGACCGCCAGCGTCGGATTGATGTCCGCGATGACGACGTCGTTCGGCGACACATAATCGTCGGCCACAATCACGTGCGTATCGTCGACCGCCGCCATGCCGTGATCGGACACGACCACGACGTTGACGCGATCGACGAGTCCACGACGCGACAGTCCTTCCATCAGACGACCTATGTACGCGTCATCGCGCACGATGGCGTCGCGCACTTGTGGTGAATCCGGTCCGTTGGCGTGACCGGCGGCGTCGGTATCTTCGAAGTAGAGACTGAGAAACGTCGGGCGCTGCGCCGCGGGCAGATCGAGCCAGCTCAGGATCTGATCGATTCGAGCGTCCCCGGGCCGGTTCTCGTCATACGGCTGCCAGTACGCGGGCATCAGGCCTGCGTGCGGCGCCTCCGAGCCAGGCCAGAAGAGCGGCGCCGATTTCCTTCCCGCGCGCTCCACCAACGTCCAGAGCGGCGTTCCGCCCCACCACATCGGATCGCGCACTTCCTCGCGCTTTGCCGTTGCGAAGGTCCGACCCGTCGGCGGATCAAAGACGTTGTTGGCAACGATCCCGTGATGCCCCGGATAGAGGCCAGTCACGATCGAGTAGTGGTTCGGAAAGGTTTTCGACGGAAAGCTCGGAACCAGATTGCGCGCCTGAACGCCGCGCTGTATCAGACGGCGCAAGTTCGGCGTCGGCGCTTTTGACGGATAGTCCCACCGGAAGCCGTCGAACGACACGAGAATGACCGTCGGCTGCAGATCGGCAAAGGGATCCCGTTGCGCGAAGCCGTGTGTGGCGGCGAGCGTCAGCGCGACGATGGCGGCGAGGATCGGCAGGCGTCGCACGTCAGTCAAATTCATGGGCCGGGGCCGCCTGCGAGATGCCGATTGTTCCGGCGGCGATGGTTGCCTTGGCGTAGTTTTCTCCGCGAATCGGTGCTCCAGCAAGACGGCGGAGCATCGTCAGTTGTCCGGTGTGCGTTAACGCATCGGCAATTGGACCCTGGAACAACCGTTCCGCGGACCAGCCAAGCGATGCATCTGACGCGAGGTACGCATCGAAGGCATCGAGTGTAGCGAAAAAGCGCGCGACCTCCATGTCCCACGGCAGCGGCGGGGCGTCATGCCAGCGCTGTTCACCCTGCGCCAGGGAGAGCGCCCAGTCGAGCAGGTCGCCCATGTGCGCCAGAATCTGCGCCGGCGT
>DASTZI010000229.1:0-8366 GCA_035764385.1 Vicinamibacterales bacterium | reverse complement strand
ATCGAGCATCCACTGGTATCCCACCAGTGACACGCTCTGGGTGACCGTGATCGAACGGGACGGACTGGGCGACGATCTTCCGCCCGACTACCTTACCCACGTTCAGCCCGGCGGATTCTATGGATGGCCATGGGCGTACTTCGGTCCGCATCCGGAACCGCGCCACAACGGCCAGCATCCCGAGCTGGTTCAGAAGACGATTACGCCCGACGTGGCCCTGCCCGCGCATAATTCGCCGCTCGATTTTGCGTTCTATACCGGGACGCAGTTTCCGGCGGAGTATCGTGGCGGCGCGTTCATCACGCTGCACGGCACCTGGAACCGCTCGCAGCGCGCCGGCTACAAAGTCGTCTACGTGCCATTTCAGAATGGCAGACCGTCAGGACCACCAAAGGATTTTCTGACCGGCTGGATGATTGCGCCGGCGAACAGAGATGTGTGGGGACGACCGGTCGGCGTGATCATGCTTCCCGATGGGAGCCTGCTTGTCTCCGATGACGGAGGCAAGAAGATCTGGCGCGTGTCGTACGGGGGTGGCCGGCCTAGTTAGCTCATCTCGTTGCGGATCTCATCGATCACGGACGGGAAGCACGCGGGGCAGATGCCGTGGCTGAACTCGGCGTCGGAGTGGTCCGACAAATACCCTTCGAGCTGCTGCCAGTACTTGTCATCCACGCGAATCTTCTTGCAGTACGCGCACATCGGCAGCAATCCACGAAGTTGTTTGACGTTGGCGAGCGCCTGTTCGAGCTCCGCGAGCCGCCGCGCCATGCCCTCCTGCAATGCCACGATGCGCATGCCGACTTCAGCGCGCGCCTTGAGCTCCGCCGGTTTGAACGGTTTGATCACATAGTCGTCCGCACCCGCGTCAAGACCCGTCGTGATGTCGATGGTTTCTGACGCACCGGTCACCATCAGGATGTACAGCGGCGGAAACGACGGCAGGAGCCGCGCCCGGCGACACAAATCCATGCCATCAATGCCGGGCATCTCGCGGTCCAGAATCAGCACCATCGACTCCGTACGCCCTTGGATCTGCGCCCACGCCGCTTGCCCGTCCTCGGCGACGGCCACCTCCGCCCCACATCCTGTCAGCGCATGCGTCGCAAGGCGGCGACTGATGTCATCGTCGTCGGCAATAAGAATCTGCATCAAACGTCTTTCGGTCTGGCGACTGCTGAGCAGGGAGCGTGCCGGATCGGCAGCGGGAATTCGTGCGGAGTTGAGGCATTTCTCCGGCGTCAAGGGCCGGCATGTGCCAGGGGTGCACGCCCATGTGCGGTTGCCGCACATGGACATCCCAAATCCCAAATCCCAAATCCCAAACCCCAAACCCCAAATCCCAAGCAAAAATCCAAATTCAAAAACATGATCACGAGCCACAGAGCACAGAGACTCAGAGAAAAGCTTTGTTCTCTGTGTCTCTGAGTCTCTGAGGCCCGTGTCCGTTTGGATTTGGGACTTGGGATTTGAGATTTGGGAATTGCTAACGAGCCGCGAAGAAAGACGGCAGCGGCATGTCGCGCATCGTCCGCAACCCCGGCGCAGCGACCAAGACGTGTGGAATCGCATTGACCGTCATCGATGCGGTTGCAATGTCACCGTGGATGCCGCCCTGCACCTTCGAGTAGAGACGCGGCGAGCCATCGATCAGCACCGAGTCGAACGACTCGGGCGCACCGAGATATGCGTCAAGCTGCAGGCGTATCTTCGGCTCCTCGCCGACGTACCCGACTCCCTCCTGGCTGATGCCAGCGACGTAGCCCGGGTCGACGGCGAGCAGTTCGCTGTGGACTTCGTCTTCTGCGATCCATGGGCGTACGTCATCGGTGATGCGCGTCAGGGTCCACCCCATCGCATCGCCGATCATCTGGATCGATTCCGTGAAACCGACGTGGCGGACGGCGCCGGTCTTGACCTGCTGCTCGAACTGCTCTCGCGTCAGGCCGGCGCCAATCTTCTGCTGGAACGGAATGCGGCGCATGCGAGCATCCTGGACGCGCCGCACCTCGATCCGATTGACCTGCTCGCACACGCTCGTCAGCGCAATGGGCAACGCATCCATGGCGAAGCCTGGATTGACGCCGGTTCCGAGAATGGCGACCTTCGCTTTGCGCGCCATCTGATCGAGCTGTTTCGCAAGCCGCCGATTTCGCGGCGCGGGGTACGCAAGCTCCTCGGTCGTGGAAATGACGGGAAGGCGCAGCCGCATGAGCGCCTCGAGCTGCGGCATCACGACCTTGAGCGATGACGATGTGCAAAGGACCGCGATGTCCGGTTTGGCCAACTTCGCGGCCTTGCGGACATCCTGAGTGACCTTCACCCGGATCGGACCGCCCAGCTCCGCCACGGTGCCCACATCGCGGCCAACCTTGCTTGGGTCGATATCGACCGCGGCCACGATACGAAAGCCTTTGCGGGTCGCAAGCTGGCGCGCAACTGCGGCGCCGATGGGTCCAAGCCCGACGTGCATCACACGAATCGTCATATTTTGCGATTTATGATTTGCGATTTGTGACTGCGTCTCTAGTCCGATCGCGAATCACAAATCGTAAATCACAAATTGCCAGTGTAACATTCGACCGTGCGTTGGACCTTCGGTCTCTGTGCGATCGCGGCAGCGCTCGTGCTATCGACGACGCTCGACGGTTCGCAGAAATTCGACCAGCCGGCGCCGGGCGCGCGCTCTCCTCGCAACGCCAACTACGACATCGCTGTGCGGCTCGAACCGAGCGACCGCACGCTGCACGGCCGCGAGCGCATTCGATGGCGCAACATCAGTGCAAATCCCACAGGAGAGCTGCAATTCCATCTCTACTGGAACGCGTGGCGTAACGCGGAATCCACCTGGCTGCGTGAACGCCGCCTTGGCGGAAACGGTACGACGCCACGGCCGGATGCATGGGGTTCGACTGACATCACCGCGCTTCGCGTCATGCTGGACCGGAGTTACGACCTCGGATCCAAGGTTCGCTTCATTGCCCCTGACGACGGCAATGCGGCGGATCGGACCGTTGCCGCGGTGTCGCTGCCGCAACCAGTTCCTCCGAATGGAACGGTGGACATCGACATCGAGTGGAGCGCGAAGATTCCACGGCCGTTTGCACGCACCGGCTATATCGATGACTACTATTTCTTGGGCCAGTGGTTCCCGAAGATTGGGGTGCTCGAAGATGCCGGATGGAATACTCACCAGTTCCATTCAGGCACAGAGTTCTATTCCGACTACGGCGTCTATGACGTCCGCATGACCGTTCCGCGCGGCTACATCGTCGGCGCCTCCGGGCGCGAAGTCACATCTACCGACAGCAGCAACGGAACGGTCATTCATCACTATCACGGTGAAGACATCCACGACTTCGCGTGGACAACAAGTCCGCAGTTCCTCGTCTTCACGCGGACGTTCACACATCCGACGTTGCCGCAGGTCCAGATGCGTCTGTTGCTTCGCCCCGAGCACGGGGGTCAGGAAGCGCGACATTTCGACGCAGCCGCCGCGACGCTGAAGTACTACGGCGAGTGGTTCGGTCCATATCCGTATGAAAACATCACGATCGTCGACCCTGCATTTCAAAGCGGAAGCGGAGGCATGGAGTACCCGACCCTCTTTACGGCCGGTACGCGGTGGATCGCGCCGACTCGCGTCCTCGCACCAGAGTCGGTCACCATTCACGAAGCGGGACACCAGTGGTGGTACGGTCTGGTCGGCAGCAATGAATTCGAGCATGCGTGGATGGACGAAGGGATCAATCAGTTCTCCGAGGCGCGTGTCGACGAAGTGGCCTTTGGCACGAAGAACTTCCTCGCCCGCCGCTACTTCGGCGGTTTCGTCCCGTGGGTGTTTCGCGATATTCCAGTCACGCGACAGGTGGACGAGGGCCTCGCGGGCTATCGCGCGCAAGCGGAATCCGACGCGGAGGCCACGCCGTCATTCCGCTACTGGCCGTCGACCGGTGGAAACATCACGTACTTCAAGACCGCATTGTGGCTGCATACGCTCGAGAAGTGGCTGGGATGGCCCACACTGCAGCGTGCGATGTCCACCTATTTCGACGCCTCGAAATTTCGGCATCCCGGCCCGGCGGAGTTTTTTCAAAGCGTGAATCAAGCGGCCGGGCGCGATCTGACGCCGTTCTTCGACCAGGTGTATCGCGGCTCGAACACGTTTGATTACGATGTGCAGCTGCTGACGAGCACGCCGGCGGGCACCGGGCATTACCGGACGACGGTCGTGGTTCGGCGGTTCGGTGAGGCCACCTTTCCCGTGGACGTGCTGACTACGTTCAGTGACGGGTCAAAGAAAACAGAGCGATGGGACGGGGTCGAGCGGAGAGCCATTTACCGGTACGACACAAACGTCCGCGCACGCTCGGTGCAGGTCGATCCCAATCGCGTGCTGATGCTCGACGTGAACTACACCAACAACAGCCGCACGTTGCAGCCGCGGGCGAGCGAAGCGAGCCTGAAGTGGAGTCTGAAATGGATGGCATGGCTGCAGGACGTCCTCGTGACGTACGCGTGGCTGGTCTAGTTGGTGATTCGTGGTTAGAAGTTCGTGGCGCGACGGTTTGCGGCGGGTGGTGGCGGCTCCCGCGGTCATCGTCGGCATCTACTTCGTCACGCTCATCGCGGCGGCACCGCTCGCCACCGCAATCGGTTTGGGCATAAGCGAACATCTCGGCTCCAGCCTGATCGCCAACGACGTGGCGGACTCGGTCAGCTACGACTGGTGGCAGGAATTCGCGTCGCAGGGCAGCTTCCTCACGCTGACATCGACATTCACACCCTCGATTCTTGGCTTCGCGACGACGCTGGACAGCGTCAGCGGCCTTCTCGACAAACGTCCGATTGTACCCGCCATCGCGCTTGCGCTGTGCTTGTACCTGCTCGTATGGGTTTTCCTGCAGGGCGGCATCCTGGATCGGTACGCACGCGGCCGCCGCATCGGCGCGTATGGCTTTTTCGCGGCGTCCGGGACCTTCTTTCTTCGCTTCGTTCGTCTCGGCGTGGCTGCGGGAATCGCGTACTGGTTTCTGTTCGCGTACGTTCACGAATGGTTGTTCGCGAAGTGGTATGTGAACATCACACGCGACATTCCCGTTGAGCGGACGGTGTTCTACTGGCGGCTGCTGATGTATGCGATTTTCACCGCGCTCCTGGCATTAACGGCGACGGTGGTGGACTACGCGAAGGTACGTGCGGTGATCGAGGACCGGCGCAGTATGTCCGGAGCACTGATCGCGGCCATTCGCTTCATCGTCCGTAATCCGTGGCGCGTTACCGGCCTATATCTGACCAATACGGTGTTGTTTCTGGCCGTCGTGGGTAGCTGGGCGCTCATTAATCCGGGCGCGGGCGGTTCCGGTGCCTCGATGTGGGCAGGCGTGCTCGTGTCGCAGGGTTACATCCTGGCGCGGCTGATCGTAAAGCTGCAGGTGATCGCCTCGGCAACCGCGCTCTTCCAGCGCTCGCTTGCGCACTGGGGATACATCGCGGGGCCTGCCTCGGTGCCGCCAGCGCCGCCGATTGTCGAAACCATTTAGTGAGCGGGGGCGGCGACCCTTCCCTTAGGCCTTCGCATAATCAGAATCAGCGGCAGCAGCATCAAGAAGATCCCGCCGAGCAAGCGGAAGAGCCAGACGAACGACACCATTGACGCCTGCTGCAGGAGCATGCCGTGGAGCGCCGCGTACGCGCGCTCGGTCGCCGTCACCGCGTCCGCGCCTCTCGCCATGAACCCGGCCTTGATTTGCGCGAGCAGCGTCTGCGTCTGGACGTCGTAGGCGGAAAGGTTCTCGCCGAGCACCGTGCCAACGGCTTGGCGCTGGCGCGTCAGCATTGTTCCCGTCACCGCGATGCCGACGCTGCCGCCGATGTTCCGCATCAGATTGAAGAGGCTGGTCGCGTTTCCCATCCGCTGCTGCGGAATCGCCTGCATCGTGGCGGTCGTCAGCGGCACGAACGTCAGCGCCATGCCGGTGCCCTGGAGAAGCTGCGGCCAGAAGATGTCCCAGTAGCCGGCGTTCAGGTTGAGTGAACCGAGCCAGACCAGCGTCATGCCTGCGACAAAGAAGCCGAGCGCGAGCAGTTTGCGAACGTCGACCTTGCTGGTGAGCATGCCGACGATGGGCATCATGACGAGCGAGCCCATACCGCGCGGGGCCATCGCGATCCCCGCCTGGAGCGCGGGATAGCCGAGCAGCGTCTGCAGCATCACGGGCAGCAGCACGAGGCTCCCGTAGAGCACGAACCCGAGCATCGTCATCAGAAACACACCTGTCGCATAGCTGCGTTCCTTGAACACGCGCAGATCGATGATCGGATGGTCGGTCGTCAGTTCGTGATAGATGAGGACCAGCAGCGTCGCCGCCGAGACAAACGACAGGATCACAATCGATCGGTTCGCGAACCAATCGACTTCCTGGCCTCGGTCGAGCACATATTGCAGCGCGCCGATGCCGACGACCAGCATGCCGATGCCCCAGTAGTCGACTTTATCGACGTCACGACGCAGGTATGGCGGATCGAAGATGAACATCTTCGTCATGATGATCGAGGCGACACCGACCGGGAGGTTGATGTAGAACACCCATCGCCAGCTGTAACTGTCGGTCAGCCATCCGCCGACGACCGGGCCGATGATCGGCGCCACCACGATACCGAGACCCCAGAACCCCATCGCCTTGCCGCGTTCGTGCGGCTCGAACGATTCGAGGAGCACCGCCTGCGACAACGGCTGCAGCGCGCCACCGGTCGCCCCCTGAAGAATGCGGAAGAAGATGAGCGCCGGGAGGTTTGGCGCGATGCCGCAGAGAAATGACGAGATCGTGAAACCCGTGACCGACATCATCAACAGGCGCTTTCGGCCGAACGTTGCCGCAAGCCAGCCTGTCATCGGCAGGATGATCGCGTTGGCGACGAGGTAGGACGTCAACACCCACGTCGCCTCGTCGATCGTCGCCGACATCGTCGCGGCGATATGCGGCAGCGACACGTTCACGACCGTGGTGTCGAGCACCTCCATGAAAGTGCCGAACATCACCGCGATCGCGACGATCCAGGGATTGATGTGACGCTGTTCAGTCATGCGCGATTCATGATTTGTGATTGATGATTTGTGATTTGTGATTTTCAAATCGCCAATCGCAAATCACAAATCGTCAATCACCGTGTATACACCCTCGCGGTCACCGACATACCCGGCCGCAGCAATTGCTCCGCGTCCTGCTTCTCGTCGATGGCGATACGGACGGGGACGCGCTGAACGACCTTCACGAAGTTCCCCGTCGCGTTCTCGGGCGGCAGCAGGCTGAACCGTGATCCTGTCGCCGCGGCGAGGCTCTCGACGTGCCCCTTGAACTCGCGGCCACCGTATGCGTCGACGGCGATCACGGCAGGCTGGCCGGGACGCATGTTCTCGAGCTGCGTCTCCTTGAAGTTCGCGGTGATCCAGACGTCTTCGAGCGGAATCACCGACATGAGCGGCTGGCCAGGCTGCACGACCTGACCGACCTCCACGGTCTTCTTGCTGACGATGCCGCGCATCGGCGCTCGGACAGTCGTGTATTGAAGATTCAGCTCCGCCTGCTGAACGGCCGCGCGCTGCTGCATGACGCGCGCGTCCGCTGATGCCGCGCGGGCGCGTTGTGCCGCGACCTGCTGCGGACCCGTTTGCGCCGTCTGCAGTTGCGCGGTCGCCTGCGTCGCGCCGGCCCGCGCTTGCATCAGCTGACTTTGCGCCACCGAAATGCCGGCCTGCGCTTCCTGCACCTGCGCCTTGGCGGAATCCGCGGCCGCATGTGCTGCCTCGGCGGCCGCCACTGCGGCGTCGTACTGCTGCTGAGGAACTTCGTCCTTCGCGAGCAAGGCCTTGAAGCGTTCGACATCCTTGCTTGTTTTCGTCACGTTCGCTTCGGCCTCGCGCTGGCGTGCCTGGGCGGTCGCGACGCGCGCGCTGGCGGCATCGACACCGCGTTGCGCAGCTTCGATCCCGGCCTGTGCCTGCTCGACGCCGCCCTGTGCGGTGGACACGTTGCTCGTCGCAGCGGTCGTGGTGATGGGCACGTTGACCCGTGCGGCGGCCGCTTCAGCTTCCGCCGTTGCCAGTTCGGCGCGCGCCTTGTCGAGAGCGACCTGGTCATCACGTGGATCGATCGTGACGAGCACCGCGCCCGCTTCGACCTGTTGATTGTCCCGGACGGGCACCTCAGTCACGGTGCCACCGACACGTGCGGCGATGGGTGCAACGTGCGCGTCGACTTGCGCATCATCGGTTGTCTCACGCCCGGCCGTCGCCCACAGCCATACGGATGTTGCCAGCACCGCGATCACGACCGCGACAATCGCGATGCGAATACGTTTGCTCA
>DASTZI010000228.1:0-4623 GCA_035764385.1 Vicinamibacterales bacterium | reverse complement strand
AGCGGCAGCACCGCCTGAACGGCCAGTACGCTGCCGACGCCGCCGCCTTCAAAGTTCGAGGTCTTGGTGCCGCCAATGACTTCGGGTTCCGGCACGCGGCGCCTGTCGGCGGCGCGCGCGGCAAAGTCCGCAGATTCGACTTCTTTACGCAGCGCCAGGACCTCGCCCCGTGTGCGCTCCGCCTGCTCGAGCAGCGCATCGACTGGAGGCACGTCGCGGACAGTGACGACCCGATCCGCGGCGACGAGCGATGCAGGGTCGACGCTGGCCGCAAAGAATCCCACCAGCCGTCCCTGCGCCCGCGCACGATCCGCCGCCGCGATCACGCGGTCGGCCTCGACGTCGAGCACTTCCCGTTCGGCACGCAAGCGGTCGAAGCCCGCGGCATCGCCTTCGCGCTCACGTCTCGACAGGATGCCCGTGAGCTCCTGCAGTCGATCCCGGGCCCCGGTGAGCTCTCGCTCGCGCGCCTGGGCAGCGACCAGATCCGCGTACGCCAGCCGCAAGTCTGCCCGCGCCCTCCGCGTCGCATCGTCCGCACGGAAGGTCGTCGCATCGACCAGCGCGTCCGCGGCCTGAATCTCGAATCGTCGCTGCCCCGTAATCGGAAGCGGCTGCAGCACACTCGCGATCGTTTCCGACACGCCGACAACGGACTCGCGGCCGACGTACACGCGTGGATTCGGCCAGCGCGACGCGGTCAGAACATCCGCGCGGGCGACCTCGATCCCGGAGCGGATGGCGCGCACCCGCGGGCTGTCTGGGGATAGCCTCGCTATCGCATCGCTTTCACTGAGAACGGTCTGAGCGCCTGCGGTGTTGCACGCGCACGCCACGAAGACCGCAACGGACCACACACGAAACTGCATAGGACTCCTTCGTACACACGAATACCCATGCGGTCGGTGGGGCTGGCTGAAGCCAGCCCCCACGTACGTAGGGCCACCTTCAGGCGGCCCGCCTGACGACCGCGGTTACAGCGTGTCGAAGGAAGGAGGTGCGCGAAGAGGTTGAAGGGCGCGCGCAGGTCCGTCGCGCGGACTATTACCGGACGTCGGCCGCTCGGCAGCGGTAAACGTCGCGAGTGAAGGCAGCGAAATTAACGCAACAAGAACGGCCGGCGGTCGAGCGAGGGACGTCTGCGCATCCGCCGATCGTGCCGGCCGATTTACGAAGATGACGTGCCCATCATCGTCATCGAATGCCGCGCGTGACGACTGATGCGCGCTCCAGTGCGAATGCTCGACGGCGGCCGCATGGTCGTGGTCGTGATCGTCGTGTTCTGCCAGGTGGATGTGCGCCGGCGGAAGCACCGCAGCAAACACCACGGCCGCAACCAGCAGCGGTGCGGCGGCGGGCCGGCGAATCCGGGTGGCAATCATGCGGGAATCTTATCAGGAGAGGCCGATGAGATCGGCCCTTTCGTCGGTAGGTGCGACGTCCCGCGAGCCTGAAATGTTCCTGAAGAAATAGTCAGATTAGAGCACGCTGCCGGGAAGTGAAGCCGAGCCCTTGCCTGCCGGCCCGTTCCACGCGATCTGCAGGCGCCACGTCCCGGCCATTCCGAAATCGCTTGCGACGTCGTAGCGGCCCCTCATCTCGGTTGGTGTGACCGTGCATTCACCGAACATGGGCGCCATGCCGGGCATCGGCATCGACGCGCCGACGGTCACCATGCCCACATCCACCAGGTTGCCACCAGCATCACGGAATTCGAGGACGAAACTGCCCTTCCCTTGTTTGATCGCATCGCCCGGCGCCAGCAACACGACGTCCAGTGCTCCCGCCTTCGCGCGCTGTAGTTCCTTGGGCTGAGCTGTTTGGTTGCCGCCGCACGCAGTCAAAAGCAGCAGCAAGATCGCCGAAACCGATAGTCGCATCAACGGGTACCCGACGAGGTGCCAGGCAACAGCAATAGGCTGTCCGGCGGCTTCACGCCGCGGATGATTGTACCGGCTTCGAGTCTCAGCGGCTTCCGCAGCAGAAACGGATGTCGATGCTGGTCGTCGTACTCGTACAACCAGAGGAGCGGCTCGACCCTGCCGTTGGGCCGCACGGCAACAATCTGCGTCCCCTTGGCTGAACGCTCCGGCAGGAGTCCATCGAGCACCAGTGGCATCTTCAATGTGAGCGTGTCGGTAACACGGACGGCATCGGCAGGCGTCTGGACGACTGCCGCGTCAGTGAACTTGGGCGGCGGTGGCAGCATTCTCGGATTGTTGCCTTTTGGCGTGTCGTCCTGCACCCAGTCGGTGATGAGCTCGATCTGCTCGGCGGTCAGCGCCTGATCGTTGCGGAAGTCGCCGAATCCCTTGACCGCGCCCCACGGCGGCATGCGCCGCGACAACACCGCGTCTCGAATCGCGACGGCTCGCGGCTGGACGTCGGGATAGGTCATCAGCGAAAACGAGGTCCCGTCAGGGCGGTGACACGACACACAGCGCTCGAAGAAGATCCGGGAGATTTCCCGATTCCACGTGATCGGCGTCGAGCTGACGTCGTGGGCGCGAAGCTGCGCGCAAACACCGAGCGCGAGCACTGCGACAAGAATCAGGCGTCGGATCACTTCGGCGCCTCCTCAACGGGCACGTCGAAGTGGACGGTGTTCACGACGCCGCTACGCTGAAACTGCACCCAGACGCGATAGCCATGCGGACGGGGAAAGACCACGTCGAACTGCACGTCGGCGCCATCCGCGCGTATCGGGTGAAGGTGAATCATGTCGATGAGATCGTCGCTTGCGGCGAGCATGTGTCCCCACGCGCCCAGATATCTCTCGAATCCGTCTACAGGATCGATACGAAATGTCATTCGCGTACGGTTCCCCGCCGTCGCCTGCTCGGGCAACATAGTCAGCGACACGTTCATATTGCGATCTGACTTGGTCGAATAATCGCGCGATAGCGTCACCGGCGGGCCAGCCCCGCCGGGAACGAAAAGCGTTTCGGTCAACAGCTGCGGCGTCGCACCATCAGGATAGAAGTCGCCAAGAACGCGGAACATCCCACCTTTCGGCAGCACGACCGGCAGGGCGAATACGCCGTCCCCACGCATCACGGGGTGGCCGTGATTGAAGTAGGTCAGGTCTTGGCTCACGACGAACGCGTGAAACAGCTTCTCGTGAACGGTGACGAACTTCTGGACGGGACGGTCCTTCCACGGGTCGTGCACGTGAAACTCCAGCGTTGTCGTCTCGTTTTCTGCTGGAGGTGACGGCGCGGTGGTCAGATCAAGATGAAATTCCACCGGATCAGGTATCCCCGCGACCAGAGCCATGCCGCATCGGCGGCACTTCCCCGGCCCGTTCGACCGAACGTCGGGATCCATCGGGCAGACGTACACCGCGTTCTTCCGAATGTCGAAAATCGACGCGGCACGCGAGACCGTACGTCCCGTGGCGGCGAAGCCGTCGTAGTGCGTGGCAATTGCGACGATGGACGCCGCAATCGCGACGACCGGCAAGGCGCGAAGCGGCCCCCCTAGGCGGCCCGTCGCTTCTCGGCGCGACGCTGCCATGCGAGCCTCAAGTCTTCTCCGATAACAAACAGACACGGCGTCATGAACAGCACGTGAAGACTGGATGTCACCATGCCGCCAATGCTCGGTGCGGCTATGGGCTTCATGATTTCCATGCCGGCGCCGTTTGAAAACATCACGGGCAGGAGCGACAGGACGATGGCGGCAACCGTCATGAGCTTCGGGCGGAGTCGCGTTGCGGATCCGTCGATGACCGCCTCGATGTACGACTGTCCCGGTTTGCGGTGATCGAGCGCGGCCCGGATGAAAATCACCATGATGATGCCCGTCTGAACGGCGACGGCAAACAACGAGATGTAGCCGACGATGACAGCCGTCGTCATCGGATACCCGAGCGCCCACTGCAGGAACACTCCGCCGACCATCGCGAACGGCACAGAGAGCAGAATCAGAATGCTTTCGGCCACCGATCGAAACGCAATGACGAGCAGGCCAAAAATGATCACGAGCGTGATCGGGACGATGAGGCGCATCCGCGCGCGTGCGGCGGTGGCGTACTCATACAGGCCGGTCCACTCAATGGTGTAGCCGGTCGGCAGTGTCACGTTTTTCGCAAGGAATTGCTGCGCGCGCTCGACGTAGTCAGGTCCCGTGACTGCTTGCAACAGATCGACGTAGATGTAACCGGCGAGACTGCCGTTGTCGTTGCGGATCATCTCCGGCATCTTCCTCACCGCGACATCGGCGACATCGCCGAGCGCCACCGATCGGCCGTCGGCCGTCACGACGGGCGTCTTCTTCAACTTCTCGACGGTGTCGATGTACTCGGGTGAATACTGGACGTTGAGCGGCACCACTGCGCCCTCAGCCTCCCTGACGCCGACGATGTTGTCGCCGCCGATGGCATAACGGACGGTCGACATCGCTTCATCGACCGTGACGCCGTGCTGACCCATGCGCTCGAGATCGTTGCGAACGTCGACGTAGTAGCCCTCGGAGATACGTTCGGCAATGACCGACTTCGTGCCAGGCATTCCGCGCAACAGCTCCTCGATCTGCTGCGAGATTTCCTCGATTCGATCGAGATCCGGTCCCTTGACCTTGATGCCGACGGGCGTCTGGATGCCGCTGCTCTGCATCATCACG
>DASTZI010000227.1:0-3286 GCA_035764385.1 Vicinamibacterales bacterium | reverse complement strand
GTGTGTGCCCTGGCCGTCGGTGCGAGAGATCGCGACATGTTGGCGCGGGTCACGCTCGTGCTCGCAGCCGTGGCGACGCTTCTGGCCTCGGTGCCACTCATGCGACTTCCGTTCGTCGTGCGGCGATTCGATGCGACGATGCGAGCGGCCCTCGGCGATGATTTCCTTCGCGGCGTGTCGTCCGATCGCCGCGCTCGCCTGAGACAGGCACCGATAATCCTCCGCGACCTCTTCCTGGGCATCGACGCTGGCGAGGCGCGGATCAGTCGAAACATCCCATTTGCGGCTCCGGACGGCGTGCGCCTGACGCTCGACATCTATCGCCCGGTGAGCGAAGGACGATATCCGTCAGTCGTTCAGGTGTACGGTGGTGCCTGGCAGCGCGGAGCGCCCGGAGATGATGCGAAATTCGCGACGTATCTCGCCGCCCGCGGATTCGTTGTGTTTGCGATCGACTATCGGCACGCCCCCCAATGGCCATGGCCGGCGCAGATCGAAGATGTTGGTGCGGCGCTCGGTTGGGTTCGCGAGCATGGCGGCGAGTAACGCGTTTCGTGACGGGACGCCAAATCAGATACCCGATCGCTACCGCGACGCATCGCCCATCACGTACGTATCTCGTCGACTTCCGCCTTCGCTGCTGATCTACGGCGGCCGCGATCACGTCGTAATGCCACGATTCGGGGCGATGCTGCACGATCGGCTGCACGCCGCGGGTGCCACGTCGGTGCTGCTGACAATCCCATGGGCCGAACATGCGTTCGACGCCATTCCGAACGGACCAAGCGGGCAGCTGTCTCTCTACTACACAGAACAGTTTCTCGAATGGGCTCTTACGCGGGCATCTCCAGACCGCCAGCCGTAAATGAGAACGCCGGTACCGTTTCGGCAATTCGATGCGTACCTTGCCGACCTGAATTCCATGCAGCGACAGTCAAGGAGACAGTTGTGTCCAAGCTTCGCGTGAACGCCTTCAGCGTGTCGGCCGACGGCTTCGGCGCCGGGCCTGACCAGGACCGTGACCATCCACTCGGCCGCGGCGGTGAACAGCTACACGAGTGGTTTCGTCCAACGCGCATCTTTCAGCGTGAGGTCCTGAAGCGAGACGGCGGAACGACCGGTGTCGACAACGACTTCGCGGCACGCTCGTTCGAGAATCTCGGCGCCTGGATCATGGGCCGCAACATGTTCGGGCCGGTGCGCGGGCCGTGGCCGGACCATGAGTGGAAGGGCTGGTGGGGCGCGAATCCGCCGTACCATGTGCCAGTCTTCGTCCTCACGCACCATCCACGCCCGTCGCTGGAAATGGAGGGCGGTACCGTCTTCCATTTCGTGACCGATGGAATCGAGGCGGCGCTGGATCAGGCGCAGGCGGTCGCGCAAGGAAAGGACGTGCGTATCGGCGGCGGGGCGGCCACCATCCGGCAGTATTTACGGGCTCGGCTCCTCGACGAGATGCACCTCGCTATCTCGCCGGTCCTGCTCGGTCAGGGCGAGTCCCTGTTCGAAGGCGTCGACCTTCCAAGGCTCGGCTACAGAGTGACGCAACACGTCTTCAGCGGGGCGGCGATGCACCTGGTGGTCGAGCGGTAGTTCGGGCCTTTGTCGCCGCCTCGGGTTGATGCGCGAGCACTCGGTGCGTGCGACGGTTCCGGTATTCTAGACCTCCATTGAGGGAGGTCGCTTCGAGTCTGCTGCGATTCAGCGTGATCGCGCTTGTACTTCTCACGTTGTCTCCGTCGTTGACCTCTGCCAGCGCGCAGACCCTCACGTCGGGATCACTGAGCGGCATCGTTGTCGACCAACAGGAGGGTGTCCTGCCGGGCGTCGGTGTCGTGGCCGTACACGAACCGACCGGTGAGCGTGTCGAGACGAAGACCGACAACGCTGGACGATTTCGATTTGTCAACGTTCGTGTTGGTGGGCCGTACACGGTCACGGCGACATTTGGTGGGTTCGCCGATCACGTCGAACGAAACGTGTTCGTAGCGCTTGGACAAGATCGCGCACTCCTGGTCCAGATGGCGCTCGCGGCATTGAGCACCACCGTCGAAGTCGCACCTGCACTCGCGTTCGACCGTACTCGGATGGGTACGGCGGCGAACGTGGACCCGGACGCGCTGGATACCCTGCCGACGATTCAGCGAAGCCTGACGGACGTTGCGAGAACGTCTCCGTACTTCAATTCCCTGAGCACCAACGGCGCCGATCCCGCCCCGTCCGTGGCAGGCCGCAACAAGTACTTCAACACGATTCAGGTGGACGGCGCTCCCTTCAACGATGTGTTCGGGGCATCTCAAACCGGCCCCGGTGGTCAGGCGGGCGCGCAGCCGATCAGCCTGGACACCATCAACGAAGTGCAGCTCGTGGTGGCGCCCTACGATGTACGCCAGGGCGGGTTTACCGGCGGGGGCATCAATGCTGTGACCAAGAGCGGCAGCAACCAGCTTCACGGCACCACCTACGGTTTCGGACAGACGTCCAGCCTTGTCGGCGCGATTCCAGCCGTGATCGGATCGCAGACGACGAGCGTCGGGGCGTTCAGCAGCCATCAGCTTGGAGGCAGTCTCGGCGGACCGGTGGTGCGCAACCGAGCCTTCTTTTTCTCGAACGTGGAAAGCGCGCGGCAGACGACGCCGTCCGGCTTCTCCGTGAGCGGAGACTCAGGGCAGCCGTGGGGCCACCAGCCCGACGTCAGCAGCGTGCTGAACATCATGAAGACCCAGTACGGCTATCAGCCAGGCACCCTCGATCAGGTCGTGAAGGCCACCGACAACGACAAGGTTTTCGGTCGATCGGATGTCAACCTGCCAGCCGGGCGACTGACGACGCGTGTGAATTACCTGAACGGCCGCACAGACCTTGGCGCGCCGTCGGCGCAGATCTACCTGATGCCGGAAAATTACGGCCGCATCGGCGAATCAGTCTGGTCGGCCGTCGCACAGCTCGACACGACGGCTCGTACGGCCATCAACGAGCTCCGCGTCGGCTGGCAGCGCGATCGCATTCTTCGCTCTCCGCATCCCGGCAGCGCACCGTTTCCCGCTGTACGAGTCGACTTCCCGGACGGCTCCAATCTCCGTCTCGGCAGCGATGCGACATCGCAGGCCAATTCAACGAATCAAAACGTCATCGAGGTGACCGACGATGTCACGTGGGTGCGCGGCGCCCACACGTTTACAGTCGGCACGCACGACGAGTTCTCGCACTTCGAGACGCTCTTCATTCAGAACCTCTACGGATCCTACGAATTCTCCAACGTCGACAACTTGCGCGCGGGCGTCGC
>DASTZI010000226.1:0-5471 GCA_035764385.1 Vicinamibacterales bacterium | reverse complement strand
GAAGGGTCAGACGAGGTCGGTTCCATTCGTCCGAACTCGATTGGAGGCGTCTTCCGCGGATCCCCTGGCGGCAGGCTCGCCGTGGCCTTCACGGCAGCGGCGTATTGGTCGTAATCAGGAAGGAACTTCGGCGCCATCTGTTCGGTCACGAGCTGATTGCACGTCCCGTTGTACGCCTGCGCCCGATTGATGTAGGCCTGAACCAGCGCGCGGCACGTGAGCTGCCCGCTCTGAATGCCGCGATGCACGTCGGCAATCGTTGCTTCAACCAGGTGAAACTGGAAGGGCTGCTGCTGCGAGCGCACGGGTTCGCCCTTCACCGCGAGACTGAACATCACCAGGATGAACGCGAAACTTCTCGAGTGAGACATGCTGCCTCTTTCTGAGTTGCGATTTGCGATCTGCGATTTGAATCGCAAATCACAAATCATCAATCGCAAATCACCTCGTGCCGCCGCACGTCCTCGCGCCCGGAAGCGTCTGAGCGATCGCGAGCGACGCCCAACTCGTGCCGGCGGTCGAGATCCACTGATGCCGGCCGAACGGGAACCCGCTTTCAAAATAGCGCTGCACCGGGAATGAATGTGTCTTCACCAGCCAGGTGCCGTCCTGATACTGCGTGCCAAGCAGGAACTTGACGCCCTTCTGGTATGAATCGTCGGTCGCGGGGACGCCGGCAACACACAGCGCAAACAGCGACAGTCCGGTCGCGTAGGCGTCCGGCGCGGTACGACCGAACTGCGACCAGCCTCCGCCGGACTCCTGGTGCGCACGAACATCACGCATCGCGGCCTCAATGCGTGGCCGCGGAGCTTTCGTCCAGACGAGTCCCATCAGCCGCATACCGCGTTCTTCCGCCGACTTCGGTTCCGCGGCAAGCAGCCACTGCTGCGCTCGACGAAGGCTCTGGTCAATTGGGGTCTTCAGCCCAGGAATGTCGTACGACGTCAGGCCTGCCGCGGCCATCGCCGTGTGACTGATCGGGCTGTATTCGGATGGCGGTCGGTTGAGACCGTTGCCAAGCCAGCTCCCATCCGGCAGCTGACGGGCGATCAGCCAATGCGCGATGGAGCCGGTCATGGTGTCGAGTGGATGGTCGTTGCGAGCAAGCGCCACCTGCACGTAACCGGCGGTGAGCGCCTCTCCGCCCACGGCCGGATCTCCCATCATCATCCGCGGCATGCTCGCGGCAAAGAACTCGACAATGTGATCGAGATTCGCGCGTGCGCGGGCTTCGTCGATCTCGATGCCCTTTCGGCGGGCGGTCGCCGCGGCGATGGCCGGCAGCGCGTTGTGGTGACAGGAAATGCAACTGGTGCGCTCGGGGAACCCTGGCGCCACGGCGAGGACTCGCGCGACGCTGAGGCGCAGCGAGACGCGCGCATCTGCGATACCGCCTGCTTGCGGTGGAGCGATCGCTTCACCCCGCGGACCGGTGCCTCGCTTCGCGCCGCGCTGCTCGAGCAACTCGATCTTGGCGCGGTCGCCCTTGTAGGCCGCCCAGTCGAGCGGCGTTTCGCCTTCCGCCATCGCAATGTTCGGATCCGCACCGCGATCGAGCAGGAGCTTGAGCGTCTCGGGACCTGCGGCCTCGGATGCCGCGGCTGTCAACAGTGGCGTCCTGCCGTACTGGGCGGCGTTACTCGCGTTCACGTCCGCGCCGGCGTCAATCGCTCTGGCGAGGAGCTCGGGAGCTTCCCATGTCGCGGTCGTAAACAGCTCGTCCGGAAGTGGCCCGAGTCCCTTTGCAATCAAGTAATCGATCGTCGGCCGATAATTTCGCGAAAGGCCTGCGCGCCGCGCCCCTGGATTGAGTGTGTCCGGGCTCAAGCCCCGCTCGACCAGGAAGCGCACCACGTCGACATCCGCAGATCGCACGGCCAGTGCGAGCGCGGTTATGCCGGCGCGATCCTGAGCGCGAAGATCGGCTCCGCGCGACAGCAGCAGCCGCAGCAGATCAACCGTTCCGGGGTACGAGGCCGCAACGAGCAGTGCCGTGCGGCCCGACTCCGATCGCGCATCGACCGCGGCGCCGCGATCGAGGAGACGTTGGACCTTGGCGCGATCGGGCACGGACCACATCAGCGCAGTGGCGCCCGACTCGTCGGCGAGGTTCGGATTGGCGCCGCGCTTCAACAGCAGCTCCACCATGTCCGCGTCCGCGAACAGGGCGGCCGCCATCAGTGCTGACGTTCCCTCCGCGTCCCGAGCGTTGGGACTCGCGCCTTTTGCGATGAGTCGCTCGACGTCGCCAACGGCTCCGTGACGTATTGCCGCAAAGAGCGCGTCACGATCCGCATCGATCGTCTGAGCGGAGGCAGCCGCGACCACGCACACGACGAGGATCACTCGAAGCAACATGCGACGTCTCAAAATCAAAATAGCCGGCAGCGGGGCGTATTGCCCGCTGCCGGCTGCCCACTTGCTAAGCGGGCCTGAAGGCCCGCCTCTACATCGATCGGCCTCTACGTCGGTCCGCCTCTACGTTTTCAGAAGCCGACCCTGACCCCGAGCTGCATCATCCGCGGCTGATATGCCAGGTTGGCGTTGAACGCTGGCTGCCCGAAATTCAAGGCGCTCGCGTTCGTCACATAGGAACCGAAGTTCTGGTGGTTGAACAGATTGAATACCTCGAACATCCCATCGAGCGTCACGTGACCTGTCTGCACGCGCTTTTGCAGCCGCGTGTCGACGCGATGGATCGGCCTGCCGACGATGCCGTTGCGCCGGATGATCGTGCCGTCGGCGAGCAGCCGCTGTTCGGAGGCGTTGGTGCCGCCTTCATCGCGCCGATCCTGCCCGGTCAACGTCTGAAAGCGCTCGCCAGAGCCGTAGAAGTAGATCCCGCTGGCCTGCACCCCCATGCCGAGGTCCCACACACCGTTGATCACCGCACGATTGCGTTGATCGCCGGCCTGCCCGAAGCCTCCCCCGACGTTCGAACCAGCATTGTCATAATCGCCGCCCAAATCAGGGGCGAGCTTGAATCCGACCGGCCTCTGCGCCATCACCCCATCTGGCCCCAGATACCACTGCGGCCGGATGGGCAAACCGTCCTTGAAGTAGGCGAGCGTATACGTCGCGGTCGCCTGCCAGCGATGGCTGAAGCGCTTCGTGAACGTGAAGTCGGTGCCGTGATAGTTGGAGTAGCCGCCGAGGTATTCGAGCAGCACGATGCCCCAGTCGGGGAACGGCCGGTGGCTGATGTCGGTGAACGGGTAATTCGCACCAGTGGCGGGGTTGTACGTCAGGTTGGCGTTGATGTCGACTTCCTCGCCGGTGCCGTGTGTGTAGACGTAGTTCACTTCAATCGAGGAGTCGCTGGTGATCTGCCGCTGTACCCCAACGGATGCCTGATGGCTGTACGGCGTCGACCGTCCGGGATAGACAATCTCCTGATTGATCGCGCGCCGGACGCAGCCGGGCTTGCTGCCATTGAGATCGCACGCTGTCGAAAGCGCCTGATCCCATGTCGGCCGTGGTCCGCCAATTTCTCCTTCGCCGCTCGGGCCAGGTCCGAAGAAATTGGTTGCGAAGTCGGGCCGCCCGTTGTTGGCGATCTGGTACTCGAAGCGGTGAATCATCGAGTACGCCTGCTGCACGCCGTCGTTCGGCGCAAACGCGAAGAACAGTCCGTAGCCGCCGCGGATTGACGTCCGATCGTCGAGACGAACGTTGGCACCGATGCGCGGCGCCACGTTGTTGTTGTCGTGCGGCAGATTGCCCGGCAGGAACGGCATCAGCTTCAGCCTCTCGCCCTGCGAGTTGTTGTCCCAGTCGTACCTCACGCCGAGATTCAGCGTCAGGTTGCTTCCCACCTTCCAGTCGTCCTGCACCCACCCGGAGAACAGATTGCGGACAATGTTGTAGCGGTGGTCGGTATCGGAGATGGCATAGAAGACCTGTCGAGCCTGGGAGAGCGGCGCCAGGTTCCATGTTGACGCGTCGTTCCACACCGGGAACATCGTCTGCACCTGCGCGAAGGTCAGCACAAGCGGATTATTCGTCGGATTTGTTGGCGCAATCGAATAGTTGCGGGCGTCGATCTCGCCCATGCAGCGGTTGCACCACCGGAAGTCCGCCCGGAAGCGGAAGTACTCGCCGCCCATCTTCACGTCGTGCCGTCCGCCCCAATTCCACGTCGTCGTAAAGTCGTCGCGAACGTCCTGTGTGTACTGGAACGGCTGAAGCGTGTTCGCGCCGATTGTGTAACCCGCCAACTGGATGACCGGCGAGTTGCCGAGTCCAACTGGATGATAGGGAAATGGCCCACCCTTCCAACGCACCGACGGCTGGTCCAACCGGGCATAACTGGTCACGCCGACTTTGACTTCATTGACCGACCGCGTGTTGAGCACGTGCGTGAAGGTGCCCGCGTATTCCGGCGACGTGCGATCGCGCGTGCCGCCGACCGACGGGTGGTTGGTCCCGAACCCGCCTGCAACCGCATAGAACGTCGTCGTGTAGTAGGACACACGGACGTTGAGGCGGCTCTGCGGCGTGAACTGATAGTCAAGCCGCCCGAGCGCCTTATGGGTCCGCGTCGGGTATTCCTGGTTGATGTTGAAGAAGGAATAAGGGCTTGTAAAGGCATACGTCTTCGGTTCGTGCTCGTACTCGTAGGCGCCGAAGAAGTGGATTCGATCCTTGCGAATCGGGCCGCCCAAGGTCGTGCTCACCTGCTGGTTCGAGTACGGCAGCACGTTGTGCGTGAAGAAGTCTTCCGCGTTGAACTTGTCGTCGCGGAAGTAGCCGCCGATCGAGCCTGCAAAGAGGTTCGTTCCCGACTTGGTCACGGCGTTGACGACCATTCCCTGCGAGCGGCCCTGCGTGGCATCGAAGCGGTTGGCGACCACCTCAAATTCCGCGATCGCGTCGCGGCTGAATCCCGGCTGCTCGCTGTCAGTCTGCGAGTGATAGTTGACCGTCACCTGCTGGCCGTCCACGTTGGTCTGCGCGTAGCCCTGGCGGAACTGCGCCATGCCGCCGCCTTCGTTGCGTCGCGCGCCCGGTGCGAGCAGCGTCAAGTCCATCCAGTTGCGTCCGTTCAGCGGCAGCTGTTCCACCTGTCGCGGATCGATATTGGCCGCGACCGTCGAACCCTTGATGTCGACAAGCGGCGCCTCGCCGGTGACCGTGACGGTTTCCTGCACCGCAGACGGCGACATCTGCACGTCGAACGTCGCCGTTTGACCGATCAGGATCTGCATGGTGCGATTGACGGCGCCGAAGCCACTCAACTCGGCTTTGATGGCGTAGGAGCCGACGCGCACCGGCAGACGAAACTGCCCGCGCTCATCGGTGACTGTCGTGAAGACGTTGCCGCTCGCCTCGTGAACGGCGGTGATGGTGACACCCGGCAGCACGCTGCCGGTGGAGTCGGTGGCCGTGCCCGTGAAAGTAGCTTCCTGACCGTACGAAGGTGTTGCAAGGATCGACATCGCGACCGCAATCAGGAGCCCTCGAATCGA
>DASTZI010000225.1:0-2400 GCA_035764385.1 Vicinamibacterales bacterium | reverse complement strand
CCAGCTAATCGCGCCGGCGTTTTTCACAAGAGCTCCGGAACCTGGGTTAGTCATTCGAGTGTACAAAAACATGGACCTCGGGACCAGAGGCTTCGGGGGGTTAGACCCCGAAAGGAGCCGGAAAGTTCCTCCGATACTGAGGGTGTTACGATTCTGAAACCGATGACACGCGGGAGGGTGGCCTCTATCGCCGGCGCGATTCTGCTCGCCGGGGCGGTCTTTGCCTGGAACGCCGTCCGGCAGGAGCGTGAATTCCGCCGACTGATTGCTGCCGGCGACGCAGCACTCACCCGCAACCAGACATACGAAGCGATCGAAGCCTTCAGCGGTGCGCTGGCATTGAAGCGCGATTCGATGCTCGCCCACCTCAAGCGCGGCGACAGCTATCGTCGCCGCGGCGAACTGACGGCGGCGCTCCGCGACCTTCGCGAAGCGGCGGCGCTCGACCCGACGGCGACGCGGGCACTCGAGCTGCTGGGCGACGTCAACGTCGCGATGGGGCGGTACGAGCGCGCGACCGAGGTCTATCGCCGCTACCTTGCCATTGACGATCGCGCTCCGCACATCCTCTACAAGCTTGCCGTTGCGTACTACCGCGGTGGCCAGATTTCGCAGGCGGTTGAACCGATCCGGAAGTCGATCGCGCTCGACGATGGCTTCGCGGAAGCGCACTACCTGTTGGCGCTCTGTCTGAAGGCCCAGAAGCACGTGCCGGAGGCGATGGGATCGCTCGCGCGCGCGCTGGAGCTGAATCCGGCGCTTGGAGTCGCCCGAGAGGAGTTGGCCGCCCTGGACCTGGCACAGGGAAAGACACGCGAGGGTATCGAGCAACTCGAGGCGCTCGCCGCGCTCGAACCATCACGGCCCGAGCGCCTCATCAACGTCGGCCTTGCCTACGCACGCGTCGGCCGAACGGACGCCGCGGTCGCGACGCTTGGACGCGCCGCGGAACGGTATCCGCAGGCAGATGTCGTCTACGAGGCTCTGGGACGCGTCTGGCTCGCATCGGCCGAAGCGCATGCCGATACCATTGCGCTGTCGAAAGCGGTTCAGGCGCTCGAGGCCGCCGCCTCGCGCCCGAACGCGTCAAGCGACACGCTCACGCTCTACGGGCGCGCGTTGATTCTGTCAGGTCGAATTCAGACTGCCGAACGGGTCTTGCAACAGGCGACCACCGTGTGGCCCATCGAGCCAACGGCGTTCTTCCACCTGGCCGATGCGGCGGAGCGCCGCGGACATGTCGCCGCCGCGCACGATGCGCTCGCCAGCTACATCGCGCTGTCAGACGACGAAGCGAAAGAACAGCTCGGCGATCGCCTCGCTGCCCTTTCCGCGCGCAAGCGTTGAAGCCGGCCGGAGGCGCGTGAGCGCGTTCCGCCCGCGACCGAAGCCAACTCAGCCTTGTGTTTCGTCCTCGTTCGCGCCGAGCACGTCTTGCGCAATGGCGACGTCATCGAGCGGGAGGCCGGATTCGTCGAGCGCGGCCTGCGCATTGGGGTTGCCAAGGGTATTCGGGCCGTCCTCGACGGCACCTTTTTTCAGGTCCTGATCGCTCTCAAGGTTCGCGCTCTGCGTCATACCCGGGCCTCCATGCAGACACGATGCCGCGGGGGGAAGTTGGCGCGATTATGCCTTGCTCGTCGCCGCGGCGTCGAGCCCAATCGTCCAAGCGTTTTCAGCAGCTCCTGACCCGAGAGACCAGGTGCACGGTCGTCCGCAGTGAACGTCCACGATCCCGTCTGAGCGTTCCGGTGATCGCTGATTCCGAGATCGTGAGGAGCATCAACATCTCAACCGTTTCAGAACTCGCAGTTCGCGAATGTTCGAGCGATGACCGACAGACAATCCGATTCCGTGACACCGTGTCGAGCAGTCGGCGAGCCTTGCATCGAGGCCAGCCTCGTCGGAAACTTTAATGCCGACAGGGAGTCTAATTGAAACATTGAGCACACTTGCTGACAGATTTACGCACGACATCGTGAAACTGATCGAGAGTGGCGCACTAGAAGGCAGCTTCGCCGACTTCGTGCGACTCTCGGGTACGAATCTCGAATCACGGACGGAGCGATATCACGAGTGGCGGAGAAATCGTCTGGAGCAAGGCGTGTGGCCGTTCGCAACGCAGCTTCAATCCTCTCCCGGCCCAGAGGCCACCGTCACCGATGAGACCGAGACAGAACGAACCGGCCTGAACTTCGCCTCGTACGACTACCTTGGGCTTTCCACGCACGCGGAAGTTCGAGCCGCAGCCATCGAGGCGATCAATCAGTACGGCACGCAGACCGCGGGTGCGCCGGTGTTGCAAGGAAACTCGACGCTGTCTTTGCAGCTGCAGTCAGCTGTGGCGGAACTGGTCGTTCTCCCAGATGTTGTCTTGTTCCCAACCGGGTGGGCTGCAGG
>DASTZI010000224.1:0-4820 GCA_035764385.1 Vicinamibacterales bacterium | reverse complement strand
GAAGAGGATCTCGCCAAGTTGTTGGGGTGAATTGATGTTGAACTGTTCGCCGGCCAGCTCCCATATGCGGGCGGTGTACTGCGCAAGGGCCTGCTCGATTTGCTGCGATTGCGCGGCCAGGGCGGGGCCGTCGATACGGATCCCCGCGCGCTCGACGTCGGCGAGCACCGGCACGAGCGGCATCTCCAGTTCCCGGTAGACCGATTCCAGCTGATCGGTCACGAGGAGCGGAGCAAGCCGATTCGAAAGCTGCCTTGCGAGATCCGCGCGCTCCCCGGCAAACGTGAGGAGTGAATCGGGTGCGATGCGCGCAAACGGGACGGCCTTTACCCCGCGCCCGCACACGTCCTCCTCGGTGAGCGCTTTGTAGCCAAGGTGCTCGAGCGACGACTCTTCGAGGGGATGGCCAGGGCGTGTCGCGTCGAGCAGGTAGCTGGCGAGCATCGAGTCGAACTCGAGCCCGGCAAGCGCGATCCCATGCCGCGCCAGCACGATCATGTCGAACTTCAGGTCGTGACCGAGCTTGCGAACAGACGGATCCTCGAGCAGCGGACGCAACCGCTCCAGCGTCGTTCGCAAATCGAGCTGCTCGGGAGTGCTCGCCCCCGCCAGCAGATCGGTACCGTCGTCTTCGCCTTCGTGTCCGACCGGAACGTAGCGCGCCTGACGGTCGCGGGCGGAAAACGCGACGCCGACCACGCCGGCGCGCATGGCAGACGGTTCGCTCGGAATGACGCGCAGAGCGAACTCACCGGCGGAGCGCAAGTCGGCGACGAGCGCATCCAGTTCGGCCTCGGTATCGACGACCGCGTAATCCTTTTGGATGTTCTCGGCGGTGGGCGCGTAATCGTTGACCAGCGTCCGGAAGGCAAGCCGCGAGAACAGCTCATAGCAGCGCTCGCGCGAGGCGCCCCGGTACTTCAACGCCTCGAAATCCACCTCCACGGGCACATCGGTGCGAATCGTGACGAGTTCCTGGCTTTGGAGCGCGGCTGCTCGATGCGTGACCAGTGCCTCACGCTGCTTCGGTTTGAGCTCTCCGGCGTGTTCGAGGAGCCCATCGAGGCTGCCGTACTGCGTGATCAAGTCGATCGCGCCCTTCTTGCCGATACCGGGCACGCCGGCGACGTTGTCGCTCGTGTCGCCGACAAGCGCCAGGACGTCGGTGACCTGTGATGGTTTGACGCCGAACTTCTCGAGGACGCCCTGCTCGTCAAACCAGGCGCCGTCTTCGCGGGGATCGTAGACACGAACCCCGTCGCGGACGAGCTGAAAGAAATCCTTGTCGATCGAGACCATGGCCACTTCGAACCCGTGCGCGGCAGCGCGTTGTGCCAGCGTACCGATCACATCGTCGGCTTCGTACCCCCGGGCGGTGACGATCGGCACCCCCATCGCCTCGCATGCCTGATGGACCCAGTTGATTTGCTCCGCAAGGTCATCGGGCATCGCGACGCGGTTCGCTTTGTAGTCCTCCACGATTTCGTCACGGAAGGTCGGCCCGGCAAGGTCGAACGACGCAGCCATGTAAGCCGGCTTGTGGTCGGCGATGAGCTTTCGCAGC
This sequence comes from Vicinamibacterales bacterium, assembly GCA_035764385.1. Taxonomy (GTDB): domain Bacteria; phylum Acidobacteriota; class Vicinamibacteria; order Vicinamibacterales; family UBA2999; genus Gp6-AA40. The sequence continues at coordinate 3,256 of DASTZI010000224.1, read as the reverse complement.
ATCGTGACAAACACGTACACGGCGTGTGTGGTGTGTCCCTCCTGATTGGACAGACCCCTGCCGCGAAACGCGTGATACGCGCGGTACATCTGCGAGCTGCCGTCGATCAAAAACAGCGTGGGGCGGGACATGGATGACTGCGAACGGACGGAGGCGGAAGGTTGCCTCTACGAAGGATATCATTCGAGTAGATGCGTTCCTGGGTCCCCGTCATCGTCGTTGCGGCGCTCACGCTGGCTGCGTGCAGTGGCCGCCTGGTGAAGAAGCAGTACGAGTACGAAGAAGAGATGTACCTGGCACTCGACGGGTCGGCAACGCTCAACGTCAACGCGTCGGTGCCCGCGCTGGTCGCGTTGCGCGGTATGGATCTCAACCCGAGTTCACGTACGCGATTCGATCGTGACCGGATCCGTGAGTTCTACGAGGCGCCGGGTGTCACTGTCACGGCGTTGAGCTCGTCACGACGATACGGCCGCAGGTTCGTCCACGTGAGCATGAATGTCGGCGACGTGCGCGCGGTCGGACGGGTGGCGCCGTTCGCCTGGTCCACCTACAAGTTTGCGCGCGAAGGCGATCTCTACGAATTCAAGCAGTCCGTGGGGTCGTCCGCAGGCAAGCAGGTAGCCGATGTTGGCTGGGACGGCTCTGAGCTGGTCGCTTTCCGGATGCATTTGCCCAGCCGGATCACGTATCACAACGCGCCCTCTCACAGAACCGAACGGGGCAACATCCTCGAATGGGAGCAAACACTTGCCGATCGGATTCAGGGCATGCCTGTCGACATCGAGGTGCAGCTCGAAACGCAATCGATCCTCGCGCGTACGCTGCTGTTGTTTGCAACGACCGCCGTAGCGGCTCTTGCGACACTCGGTTTTGTGATCTGGTGGATTGCTCGGAGGGGGCAGGGAGCAGGGGGTAGGGGGCAGGAGGTCGCAGGTCACTAAAACGTCTGCGACCCGCCTCCTGTCCCCTGCCACCTGCAACCTGATGATGTTTACAGGTGCTCCAGCTCCTGCTCGACTTCAGCGTCGGTCTTTAGGTCGTTGGTAACCGAGAAGGCGCCGAACGAGCTGGCGATCGAACGTGCGAGCATTCGGTCGGTGTTGCTGTTGACGACACCGTCGAGGGTGACATGGCCGTTCTCGACAATGACGTGGATCGGCGGATTGGCCATCGACCCATAGTTCCAGAAGTTCGAGTTGCCGTAGATCCCTCTCGCAATCCGGAACCGCAGTTCATCGTCAAAGTTCGAGACCGGCAGCACGGTGATCTTGTTGACCACCTGATGCACTCCATCGATTTTGGCGATGCGTTTTTCGATGTCGTTCTTCTTGTATGGCATCGTGACCTTGCCGGTCAGTATGACGATGCCGTTGTCCACCTGCATGTGAACCGAGTCGAAGATCGAAAACTGCGGGTAGGTGAGCACCTGCCTGGACACGTCGTGCGCCACCTGCAAGTCTTTTCGATCCGCGGCCGCCCATGCGGGCGCGCTCGTTGCGAGCACAACCACCATTGCGGCAATGAACCTGGCGAACATTGGAAGTCCTCCTTCGCGCTGGCCGGGTCTACGGTCCACAGCCCCTTGGAGCGACCGTGCCCCGAGCCCCGGATACCCTTCACGGCAAGGGGTTTGCCAGCTAGAATTCGCTCAAAATAGGCCAGATTTACGCACTTTTAAGAACCCGTCATTTAGTGTGGACATCTCGTGTATAAGGACGCCATGAAGAAGCGCCTCCTCGCGATGACCATCGTTGTCCTCGGTGCCGGAATCCTCGCCGTTGTGGGCGCGCAACAGCGCACGGCGGCACCGCCGAAGTACCGAGTCGACGCGTTCTGGCCCAAGCCGCTGCCGAACAAGTGGAGCATGCAGCAGATCGTCGACATCTATGTCGACCGCGACGATCACGTCTGGATGATCAACCGGCGCGTGGATGCGCGGCCGGACGAATTGACAGCGGCGACCAACCCGCCGCGAGGCGAATGCTGCGTGCTAGGGCCCGAGGTGATCGAATTCGATCCCGATGGCAACGTGGTGAACGCGTGGGGCGGACCCGGCTACCATCCAGGGTGGCCTGGGCGGCTGCAGACCATCGCGGTCGATCGTCAGAAGAACGTTTATCTCTCGGGCACCACTCCGGGCGACAGCATCATCGAGTTCACCAGGGACGGGAAGTTCGTGCGCGATTTCGGTCACCGCGGCCCGAAAGTGCCGGCCGACCAGGTGAAGGCCGACAACCAGCAGACGGCGACGTTTCCGCCGGGAATCGGCTCGTTCGAGCTGGATGAGGACGCGGGCGAGATTTTCATCGCCGATGGGTTTCTCAACAAACGAATCCTCGTCTACGACCTGAACACCGGCGCGTTCAAACGGGGGTGGGGCGGCAAAGGGATTCCGTTGAGCGAAGTCGACAACAAGCCCACGCCCGATTACGACATCTCAGGATCGCCTCCGGATCAGATGCAGTTTGCACCCGCCCTCCACTGTGTTCATTTCTCACGCGACGGGCTGGTGTATGTCTGCGAGCGTGGCAGTGATCGGGTCCAGGTCTTTACCAAGCAGGGGAAATTCGTCCGGCAGTGGTTCGTCCATCCCTCGACGCAGTCGCGCGGTGCCAACTGCGGCGGCCCGTGGAGCACGACTGCGGCGCCGTGCGGAACCGTCTATCACCTGGCGCTCTCAGCCGATCCACAGCAGCGGCACGTATTTGTCGCCGACGGTACGAACAATACGGTATGGATCTACAACCGCAACGACGGCACGCTCGCTGGCTCGTTCGGCGGCAACGGCCGCTATGCGGGCCAGCTCCACTGGATAGATGCCGTCGCCGTTGACTCGAAGGGGAACGTCTATACCGGAGAAGTTGAGGACGGGAAGCGGATTCAGAAGTTTGTACCCATCGATTAGGTGCGACGTCAGGAAAAAAACACCATTGTGAAGATACCGAGAGCAATCAGGACAATCTGACGGAGTGAGCTGGCGTCGGTGCGACCGCGGTGCAGGCCCGGGATCAAATCGGCCATCGCGACGTAGAGGAAACTCGACGCGGCGATCACCAGGAAGTAGGGGAGCGTTCGCGGCATCAGGTCGAAGGCGAGAAAGGTGGCCATCGCGCCCGCCACGCTCGCAAGTGCCGACAGCACGTTGAGCAGCAACGCCCGCTGCCGCGAATATCCTGCATGCAGGAGAATGGCGAAATCGCCGATCTCCTGCGGAATCTCGTGCGCCGCCACGGCGATTGCGGTGCTCACCCCC
>DASTZI010000223.1:0-10615 GCA_035764385.1 Vicinamibacterales bacterium | reverse complement strand
AGGTGGGCCTCGGCGCCCGCGGGCTTGAACATGTAGAGCTGCTTCGCATTGGTGCTGTCGCGAAGAATCAGCTTTCCCGATGTGCCTGAACCCATGAACTTCTGAGTCATGTCCGCATCGAGCGTAAATTGCCCCGGGCGGGCCGTCAGATAGAGCCCCGAGTATTGAGGAACCGCAAGATTCCGAGCTCCGTAATACGTCTGCTGCTCGAGTGACATGGGGCCGAATGGAGCCGCTGATTCTCCGAGTTGAAGCGTGGCATCGGCTCCTGCTGCTGCTGGCACCCCGCCAAACGCCGCTTGCCCGGCAGTCTGCAGTTCCTCCGCTGCGGCAAGCGCCTGCCTTGTTGCGTCGGAAATCTCCATCGGTGGATGGAATTGATTGCCAAGAACAGGTGGAGGTGTGAATGGTCTGGCATTTCCGCTGGGAACGACGGTGCCTGTGCCCTGCGCTGCCGGACTCGGCGCAGCAGGTGCGGCAACCGACGCCCCAAGCGGCGACGGAGCTGGCGGCGGAACCGCGGGGCCCATCGGAGATGCGTCCGGAGCGGCGGCGGGCGGCGGCGCCGGCGAGCCAGGGGCCTGCGTCTGGACGAAGACACCTTTGTCTGGCAGCTTGACCGGTGGTCCCGTGACGCCCGGTGGCAACTCGTCAGGCTTCGCCGAGCCGGGCGCACCCGTCGACGCCGGAGGAGCCGGCACCGGTGTGGATGACGGCGCGCCAGAGGACGGAGGGCCGGAGGACGGCGGTGCGGATGACGGCGGCGGCACCGAGGGTGGCGCAGCGTCAGGCGCGCTCCCGATTCTTATGATGATCGGCCGCTCGAATCCCTGATCGACGACGGCGAAGGTCGCCTTTGGATATTTCGCTTTGCTGTCCTCGACGATCTTGTTGATGACCTGTTGTCGAGCCGCCTGCAGGTTCTGCGTCGCCTGTGCGACGTTGGCTCCCGCTTTGAGCCGCCATACCGCGAGCCGCACGCCGTAAAAATTCGGCGAGCCTTTGAGCAGGTCGAGCGCCGCTTGAAGTCCTTCGGGTCCGCCTTTGGCGATGCCCTCCAGGACGGCAACAGAATCCTTCACCGCGCGGGCAACGATTCCTGCACTGGCCTCCTTGGGAATCTTCTGCGCGGCAAGCACACCCTCGAGTTGAGCCGTCTGGCCCGTCGTTGCCGCGGCCTTGTACGCGGCCGTGATTTCACGGTACGTGGCCCTGAGTTCCGTCATCACGACCTTCGCGTTCCCGCCGAGGCCGGCCACCGTCGACACGAACTGGAACGCGAGCCAGAAGAGCGAGGGATCGTCCTGCGAAAGTGCTTCGGCCTTGTCTTCGTTGGAGCCCGTCGCGGCTTTTTCGAATGAATACTGATCGTAGGCTTGCAAGAGCAGCGTTGTATTGATGGCGGCTTCACCTACCGCGGCGAGCGCCACCAGGCTTCCGCCGGCAGTCGGCGCGGCGGCAATCGCTGCGAGCACGATGGCGATGAGCGTTGCCACGCGCTGACCGGTCTCGATGTCACCGGTGTACTTCTCGCGCATGTACGTCACCGTCCGCCGCTCGAACTCGTTCAGATTGAACGCGTCGGCGAGGCGGCTGAGATGCTCCGGCAGCGTGAGAATCCGATCGTTGCCCGCCTTGAGCTTCTCCTCGAGCTCCTGAATATTGGCGAGAATCTCGTTGAGCTTCGAGCCGACGTGGAATGCTGCCGACGCGGGGTTGGACAGCAGCTTCAACTGTTCACTGCTCTCGAAGTGCGAGAGGACTGGGTATTCCTTCCGAGCCTTATGCTTCTCCTCTAGCCAGGCCGGCCTCGCCTCGTCGATCTGCTTGTCGATCTCCTTCTCTTCCTTATCGATCGTGTCGTTGCTCGTTGTGGCCCAGTGAATGACCCCGCGCAGATCCTCCCGCTTCTTCAGGAGCTTTTCGAGCGCTTCCTGTTTCTTGAGGAGCTCCGCCGCCGCCTCGGACATCGCCTTGTTTTTCGCGCTGTCCGATTTGTACGTCGTGTTGTACTCCTGCCCCACAGGACCGCGCTCGTGCTCGACCTCGGCGGTGATGCCAAGCTCCTCGAGCGTCCTCTTGGTCCGAGCTCGGCTCTCTTGAATCAGTCCGAGCGTCGCCTGCGTTCCGTGTTCTTTGAATTCTGTTTGGAAGTCTTTGAACCGCTTGTAGAACGTTTGGACCTGGCCCTTGAAGTGCGGGAAGGCGGCGCGGTAGTTGTCGTCGTATGCGGTATCAGCGGGGTTGGCATTTGCGATCTGTACGCTCCCCGATCCGCCGGGCGAGGTATCCGGAGCGGGATCGGGAGCGGTTGCCGCCCAGCGACTGAGATTACCGACGACACACGCCATGTTCCACATGTCCGCCGCACCCAGCGCGCGAAGCGACGCATACGTCTCCTCGGCGTTCGCGCTCAGCGTGATCGTGCCGCTGCCCGTGTTGCGCGAGTTTGACGACAACTCAGGATCTTCTCCCGTCGTGACCTTGACGCGTACGGACTGGGCCGATCCCTGGTGCGCCGGTGCCGACGTGCCGCCCATATTGGGCGGGGCAGACCCAGGACTGGCTGGTGTCGGTGGTGGGGCCGGCGGCGGCGTTGTACTCATCGGCGCGGGCGTCGGCGGCGCGATTGACGCATTCGGCTCGCGCTGGATGGCCCGCTGACCGGTCGCATTCTGGGAGCCCGTCGACTCCGACGTTTGTTGAATGACGTGCGTGAGCTCGTGTGCCAGCAGTCGCCGCCCGTCGTCGGTCGCGGGCGCGAACTCGCGTGCCCCGAACACGATGTTGCGGCCGAGTGTGTATGCCCGCGCGTGGACCAGGGCGGCGCTGTCAGCGGCCCTCGAGTCCGCGTGGATCCGAACGTCCGAAAAACTGTGACCGAATCGCGGCTCCATGAACGCGCGAGCGGACGGGTCCAGCGGTTGACCGCCACTATTGACGACGGATTCGATACGGTCGGCGGTGGAGTTGGCGACAACCGGACTGTCGGCTGCGACCTTCACGGGAGTGCGGCTCACCGCGCGCCGACGCGCCGTCGCTTCGCCGTCAGACCCCACGACGCTCTCAGCCATCTCGGCAGCTTCTACTTCGGCGGGATCACCTTGGTGCAGGACGGGAAGGTTCCCGAAATGGTGGACCTCGGTCGACGATGCGACACTGACGACTGTCGCGCTGTCGCTCGAGGAAACGGCGAGCGAGTCGGCTCCCGCGGTCACCCGGGCTGAAGGTTCAACGTCTTTGGGTTTCTTGCGCTCGATTGTCCGGCGATGAGTCATCGCAGCTCAGTGGAAAGAGACCGAGCCGCATTCTAGTGCACGCGCTCCTACTTTCCCGCGTTGCGAATGCGCGTCGAGAATTGATCGACGAATTCGATGAGGCTCTTGGTCACGCCGTTGGCGTGGGCGTCGGGCGCGCCGCCGGCGATACCGCCCTTGTGCAGGAGTTCGACTTGAAGGAGTACAGGAGACTCCGTATGCGGCAGCTTGGCGGCTGCGTGCGAATAGATGGTCACGTCATATCGAGAGACGCAGAGTCCGGTCGACACCTTCGCCGTGTTGATGTTCACGTACATATAGGTGTCGTCGTCTGAGTGGCGCACGACCCTGAAGCCTGCATCGGACAGACGCTTCGAGACGGTGGTTTCGAGCGTGTCCTGCTTGAGACCGCAGGCGACGGCATCGCCGCTCAAATCCTCGAGGACGAGGCCAAGCTTGGTCAGTCCCTTCAAGGCCGCGTCGGGCCGTTGATCGATCGACACTTCGCGCGTTGCGGGCGCAGCCGGTACGGCAGGCGCCGCTGATGCCGCGGTGGCGGCCGCGGGCGCGGATGCGGGCACCGCTTTCGTTTCGGTTGCGACCGTTGGCTCGTAGACGCGCCTCACCTTGTCGCCGCCGCCGCGCTCGACGAACTCGACGTCGACGATCAACTGCATCGGATTGGCGTTGAGGGAATAGACGTAGCGCAGCTGCCGTCCCGGGCCGGCTTTGTAGATGACGACGAGACGGCCGGCATCCCACGTCGTGTTCACGTCGGACATGACCCGGCCGAGCGAGACCGTGTCGTCGCGGCCATCGGGATGCAGCATGCGCGCGGGCGCGCGATCCGGCGTGATGGTGACGTCGGTCGGCGTCACTGCGATTGTCAGGTGGTCGAAGGGATTCCGCACTTCGTCGGTGAGCGTCGAGATGCGCTGCGAGTCTGCTTCCGTTTCGCGCACGACGCGCGGCCCGTTGAAGCCGCCGCGATTCGCGCCGCCTCCTCCACCGCCGCGGCGTCCGCCGCCGCCGCCCACAGGAGCGACGCCCGGCCCCAGCGCGCCGAGGAAGTCGGCGCTGAATCCGATGTCAGTCGGAAATTGGCTGAGTTGCCGGTTCAGCGTCCACGCGCCGGCCAATTGCATTGGGTTTTGCGCCCAAAGCGAAGTCGGCGTCGCGACCGCTGCGGCGAGCAGCAGGCACACCGGGATGAATCGTGACCGCGTCATATACCTTTCTACGATGCGCGGTCACACGGTGTTACGCAAGTGGCGCGTTACACGCGCCGGCGCGGCGTTACGGCTGCGGATCGACGGTCAGAAAGTCTGTGACGCCAGCAAAGACGACGCCTGCAGGCGTGAAAAAGATATCCGTCGCTGGCGCTCCGCCCGATGTCGTGGAGATCGCCGGCGCGCCGCCGCCCCAGTAGTTGTGTTCCGCGAACAGCTGGATTTTGGTTGCAGGCGCGGGCGTCGCCGGCGAGAACGACACCGACACGTCCCCGTCCACGGCGGCTACCGGATCGATGCCCGCGGGGTTCACGCCTGGCGGCAGATTGCCCGGCACGCCGTTGTTGACGAACCGATTCCGTCCGTGGCTGCCAAGTGTTCCGCCCCCGAGATCGATGACAGCGCCGCCGGTCTGGCCGATCGGCGTCGCCAGGCTCTGCGACCAGTACACGGCTTCGCCAGTGAGATCGGAAAACGACGAGTCCTCGACCAGCACGTGTAGCTGCTTGATCACGTTCGCATTGACCGTCCGGGTGGCAGCAACGGTGAGGCCGATTCCCCGGCCCAGGCCCGAGATCTTCACGTTGCGCACCGTGAGATTGATGGCCGTCGTCTCCGGGCTCTCGGTGCCGTTGTAGCGAATCTGCGCATCCTCGTTCCCGTTGTTGTTCGTGGCAGCGTTGAAGATCCCGTTCGCGTTCCGATTGCTCAGGACTGAATCGGTGACCGTCACGTTGTAGATGCCAAAGCGTGGCGTCGTACTCTCGATCAGCTTGATATTGGTGCTGGCGGGGTCACTCAATTGCGCGCGCGTCACGTTGATATTGAGGATGCCGTGATCGCTGGCCCGATGCTGAATCTCGATCGAATCGCCGTTCGTGTTGTCCCCGGTGAGGAAGGGATTGCTGATCGAGAGGTCCGAAAGCTCCGCATTCACGACCGGGCTGTAGCCGCAGTCGAGGAACACGACGCCATCCGCGGCAAACGTGCCGAACGGCGAGAGATTCGAGGCGTCGTAATGGCTCAAGTGCAGGTTCGAGACGGAGTGATCGATGGTAATCAGCGTGAGGCCCCTCGATCGGACGACGTGGCCCGGCGCCGCCTGCGGAATACCAACCGAGGACGGATCCGGCAAGTCCTGGGAGAGGTCCTTGATCACGTTGTCATCGATGAAGAAGCTGGCCGCGACGCCCGTGTCGTCGATCAGCATGATGCCGTCGGAATTGCTGTCGCGGATCACGTTGCCGGTGATTTCGATGGTACCGACGTTGGCCACCGATCCCGGCGCACCGAGAAAGCTGCAGTAGCTCTGGGTCTGCATCAGCGTGTCGAGCTTCGGGAGGACGCGGGCGGCCGGACCGCACGACACCAGTGTGATCGCCCCGAAGTGATTGGTTTGGGGCGCGAAGATGATGTAGCCGTTTGGCCACTCGCCTGCGCACGGCGTTCCGCACGCGGCCGGCGCCGGACCCTCGATGGCGAAGAGATCGTGGACGGCCATGTCGTTGGTCATCAGGTTGTCGCGTAGCTGCGCACCGACGGCGTTGACGCCAAGAATCGACGATCGGAACGCATTGTCGATGTGGATGTTCTGGACGACATTGTTCCTGGCCAGGCGAATGGCATCCCCGTCATAGCGGGCGCCGCTGGTGTTGGTGATGCGCGCGTGCGCGCTGTGGATATTCGCCGTGTTCACCGGCGTGCCCAGGCCGATCAACTGCTGACCGTCTTTGAGTTGAATGCCCCCGTCCAGCGCGCGCTGAGAGGGGAGGACGTAGATCGTGTCACCCGGACCCGATGCCGCCTCGACTTCCTGCAGGCTGCTGAGCGGAGCGTTGCGCGTGCCGTTCCCCGATCGGCTCTGGTCGGCCTTCACGTGCCAGGTCGCCGCTTCACCGGTCGCGGGGCCGAGCGTCATCAGGAAAACACCGAGGATTGGACCGTAGACGGAAGTGCTGTCGAAGAACTTCATCGCTCGACCTCCGATGTATGCAAGCCCGTTATGAGACGAGTGGTCCTGGCTTGCTCCTGTATCGATTCACAATTGCGTCGGCGCTCATGTACGCGAGAGCCTGAATGGTGAGCGTCGGATTGAAGCCGCTCATCGTCGGAAACGTCGAACTGCCGACGACGAACAGGTTTGGAACGTCCCAGCTCTGACCGTAGCGATTCACCACGGACGTTTTCGGATCGCTCCCCATGCGGGTGCCGCCCTCGTGGTGCGCGCCCGGCGCGCCTGAGCCGGATGGGGCACGCCAGACGTGCGTTGCGCCCATCGCGCGGCCCAGTTCCTCCAGCTTCCGCAGCAGGAATTCGATACGCGCGACTTCGTTCGGCCGCCGCCAGTCATACGTGAGACGCGGCGCCGGCAGCCCGAACGTGTCGCGCACGGTCGGATCGAGGTCGATCGTTTGATCCGCGTACGGCAGGTTCTCGGTTTGCGCGACGAGCGCAGCGTGGCGCGCGAAGTACTTGGAAAAGAAGTCTCGATACGCGGCACCCCAGCGCGGGACGCCGGGCGGCGGGTTCATGGCGAGCGCCGCGCCGATCGGACCGCCCTCGAGGTCGGCGGGCGTGACCGAGATCTGCGCGCCGCGAATGAAACCCTGGCCGCCGTGATCGAAATTGTCGGCGTTGAAGTCGTCGAGGCTGTGTTTCTGCGCGCTCGGGCCCATGTAGATGTTGACGAAGCGATCGTCGAACGCGACGAACACTCTCGCCCCGATGTGCGCCATGACGTGTTTGCCGATCTGATCGCTCGAGTTGGCCAGTCCTTTCGGGAACCGCGCGCTCTTCGAGAGCAGCAGCAGGCGCGTGTTGTCGTAGATGAAGGGAGCGAGGATGACGAGCTCCGCGTCGATCGTGTTGTCAGAGCCGTCGACACCCCAGTACGACACGCCGGTGGCCCGGCCGCTATTGTCGCTGTTGACGCGGTAGACCATCGTGCCCGTCAGCAGCTTGAAGTTGCCGGTCGCGTCTGCCTCGGGCAGCTTGGTCACGAGGATGCTCGACTTCGCGCCGATGTGGCACCCGAACGCCTGGCAGAAGCCGCAAGAGCTGCAGCCGGGCCGGCCCTGATAGTTCCGCGAGAGGATCGCCCGTGGAGTGGAAAACGGGTGATATCCGAGCTTGCGCGCGCCCTCCTCGAAGATCACGCCGGACTGATCGGCGGCGAGCGGCGGCAGCGGGTAATCGCGGCGGCGCGGTGCTTCGAAGACGTTGCCGCCGTCGATCTTGCGGCCCGCGAGGTTTCCGGCCTTCCCTGACACGCCGAGCTCGTATTCCGCGCGATCGTAAAAGGGTTCCAGGTCGGAATACGTCAGCGGCCAGTCTGCCAGCGACGAGTCTTTTGGAATCGCGGCTGCACCGTAGCGTTCGATGGTCTGCGAACGCGCGCGGAAATCGTCTTCGTGCAGCCGCCACGAGACCGCGCCGTAGTGGACCGTTCCGCCGCCCGCCTGGTTGCCGTAATTGAGAACCGGTAGCGGGTTGGCTCGCGTGCGGCGGTTCGGCCGCCAGGTGACCGGCTGCCGCTTCGCGTGCGGACGCAGATCCTGCCGCTGGAAGTAGCGCAATTCGTCGAGGCCGGCGAAGTCCGCGGTGTTGTGACGCGGCCCGCGTTCGAGGCCGATGACCTTCATGCCGGCCTTGGCGAGTTCGGCGGCGAGTATGCCCCCGGCCGCGCCAACGCCGACGATTACGACATCTGTTTTCTCGGTGGCCACGACTCAGGTCTTCGCGGTTCCGGACAGGCCGATGATCGGCGCGCGCGCAAACGCCTGTTTGTTCTGGAGGTCGGCCGGCGTGTACACCGCCTGGCCACCCGGAAAGCCGACCAGCTTCCAGCCGTTGAAGTCCTTGTTGCCACCGTATACCGGGTCCGCAAACATGCCTTCGATGGTGTGCGTACGAACGGTTTCGAAGAAGGCCTGCGCCGTGGGCCACGTGAAGCCGGTCGCTTTCCCCTGCTCGAGTGCGGTGATGACTGCGTCCTGCTGCGCGGCGTCCAGGCGGACGAACGTCTCCTTGTAGGTGGTGCGGCAGTACGCGTCGAGTTGCGCCAGCCCGCGTCGATAGAAATCCTGCAGGTCAGCGTACGCACCCGAGAGCGCGAGATCGATGTAATTGAGCACCGCGGCATCGCGAGCACCGGGCTTGCCGGGAGCGCCGGGCATCAGGCGCTCGGTGAACGCGGCAACCGTGGCGGCATCCTGGGCGTTGAAGAAGGTGTGCCCGCCGCCGGTCGCGTGTGTCTGCGCGTCTTGATGCTGATCGAGAGTCTGCCCAGACGCTGCGGGCAACAGCCCCGCGCCCGCGACGGAGCCCGCAACAACGGACGCGCGCACCAGGAACGCGCGCCGCGTGGTGTCGTGGCTGCTCATCCTATTTATCTGCGCCGCCGGCTCCGGGAGCCGAGCCGCCGAATAGATAACGTGATCCGTCGGCCAGGATGAAGTTGCGGCCGACCGCCTTGTTCGTGCCGTCTCGCGCCTGATAACCCTCGATTGTGAATTCGGTTCCCACCTTCAGCGTGTTCTTCGTCACGCCGAGACGAATGAGCTGATTCGGGCTGCCGCCTTCGACCAACCACGGGACGATGGTTCCATCAGGCTGCTTGATGTCCATGTGAAACCAGGAGTGGGGGTTGATCATTTCCCACTTGGTGAGTGTTCCCGTCAGCTTCAGCGGCTTGCTGATGTCGAACTCCGACGAGAAGGCGTGATGCGCGAGGAGCGGCGCGGCCGCGAGCGACGCGCCGAGGGCAACGATCACCGCGAATGTCGTTCTCATTGTGATGCTCCCTTTCATTGACGTAGGGGCCGACCTTTACGGTCGGCCCTTGCCTTCCCGAGCGCGCTTCTCGTCTTCGCGTGCGCCCCGCAGCAGGTTCGTGAGGCTGTAATTGCCCTCGTGGCACGCGTGCTCGAAGATCGGGCCGACCGACTTCTTCCACGGTACTTCCGCCGTCCATGGGCGCGTCCACACCTTCGGATCATCAACCGTGAAGCGGTACATCAACGTGTCGTCGGCGGTGCGTGTGAAGCGTTCCGTCAGCTTCATGTCCGCGCTCGCGCCCTGGGCGGCGAACATGAACATCTCTTTGAAGTTCGTCGTCTCGATGACCAGCGTGTCGCCATCCCAGCGGCCGCGCGAGCTGCCTTCGAGCTGACGGATGCTGCTTGGAAGTGGCGCACGGCCGTCTGTCGGGATGATGCGCGGGTCGTGCAGCATCTCGACGAGGATCAGCACGGTCCCCGCGCTCTGCACGATCTGGTAGTTGTTGTTGTACGCGCCGGCGAGCATCGGCGGGCCATCGCGATCCATCTGGATACAGCGCACCGACAGCGGCTGGTTCTCCGCGGCGTCGGTGATGGGGCCCGCACGCTTTCGTGCATCGGCCCGCGCCGCGTTGAGGCGCTTGCCTTCCTCCGTCATCGGCGGGAGATGGCCGTCGGCTGGATCGACGATCAGCGACGTTCGCAGGTTGACCGAGAGCGGCGCCTGACTGCGGTCAAGGCCGAACTGCGTGAAGTCGTAGTGCACGTCCGCGACCGTGCCGGGCTCCGTCTGTTCGGCCTCCTCGGCGGCCGCGCGTTTCATCTGCTCGACCACTTCTTCCTTGGTGAAGAACTGGCGGTCGATGCCTTTCGGCCGCTCGAGTGGCGTGTAGGTCGTATTGTTCCAGAAGCCCTGGAAGTCCGGATGGCCGTCGGGCAGCCGAGGCACCTTGTAGTTCGTTTGTGCCGTCAGTGTCGACACGAGGATCAGCGCGATCGCGCTTCCGAAGGCCGTTGCGGCAACGAATCGACGCAGCATGTACATCTCCCGCGTTAGTTGCTTGATGGCTTCCGATACTGTCCGTAAATCAGTTCTTCGACGAAGGGAACGCAGTTGAACTCGAGCAACTGCGCGTTCTTCTCCACGCGACGGTAGATCGGGAAGGCGATCTTCCAGGGCCGCGTAAACGTCTGCGGGTCTTCGATGGTCGCTTCGTATGACAGATGATCCGCGTCCGTCGCGGTGATTCGCTCGACGACATGGAGCTGGTCGCTGTGGAAGTTGCCCGCGCGATCGAACCAGCTCAGGTCGTTGAAGCCGGTTGTGTCGATGACGAGCGTTTCGCCTTCC
>DASTZI010000222.1:0-18542 GCA_035764385.1 Vicinamibacterales bacterium | reverse complement strand
CCAAAACGGCACCGTGATGCCGTGCACGTCCTCGCAGCTCGATAGCTATATCAGCGCGAGCACGCAGGCCGGTATCGGAAAGGCCTCGTTGATCGTCGAAGAGCAGCAGAACTGGGCCGAGGAATAAGGCCAGCGATCTTTATGGGTTCATAGGGTTCATTGGGTTCAATAGGTGCAGGAGGTCCTGTTCAATGGGTTCAATGGGTTCAATGTGGTGCTTGGAGGTTCAGAATGCTGAAATCTACTGAACCAAAGCTGAACCCAAGCGAACCCCATGAACAGGACCTTCTGCACCCAGTGAACCCATTGAACCCATTGAACCCATAAAGGCGCTTACAACGTGCCGTGCGACAGCACGATCCCGGCGAGGAAGCGCGACTCCTTGTTATTGCGGCCCGATGTGCGAATGATGCGGTAATCACCCTGCAGTCGAACCGCGGCATTCCGCGCAACCCGCACGTCGACGCCCGCGCCCGGCTGATACGTGAATCCGGTGTTCAACGCGCCATCCCACTCGATGCCACCCCTGATGTGCGAGCCGCCCAGCAGCACCTGTGCAAATGGAGTAACGAGTGGGTTCGCGTGCGACGCGACTCTCGGTCCCCCCATGAAGGTGAGCACCGAGATATTGAGGTTGGTTCCACGAAACCGTTCGGTCGCAAACGGCCCGCGCTGACAGTTGTCGCACGACCGATGGCTTCCTCCAACTTCGGCGACGACGCCAATCCAGCTGTTGACGTTCCCCGTCGCGGCGACCGCCCAGCCGCCGGGAAAACTGTCGGACCGGCTCGTGTCCTGCATGAAGGCGTACGAGCCGGCGAAGTCGAACTGCGGGGTATCGGCCGCAAGCAGCGGCGTCGTCCCCATCAGGAAGAGACAGAACGCGATGACGGGAACTTTCATGGCTCCTCCTCGCAACGTTAGAAGGAATACTCCGCGCCGAGCTCCACGATGCGCGGCGACAGAATGTTTCCGGGCCGTGCGTAGTTCACGCCTGACAGCTGCGTAATCGACTGCTCGGTGTTGATGTTGGTGGCGTTGAAGACGTTGACACGCAGCGCCAGCTTCCGGCTTCCCGACAGCTTGACCTGCTTCTCCACCCGCATGTGCAGTAGGTTGATGTCCGGCAGACGCTGCGCACCAATCGGCTCGACTCGCAGCACGAGGTTCGCAATCGGCTGACCCGCGGGTGCTGCGAAGTTCACCGTGCGCGCCCAGGGCGCGCCGCTGCGGTGCTCGAAATTTCCTGAGAGCTGCACCGACCACGGGAAGATCCACGCCCCCTCGAATCTCGCAGTCGATTCGCGGATTTTGTAGGCGGCGTTGATCTCCGCGTTCGGGTCGAGCGTGTTCAAAAACACCTGCAGGCCAGGCATCGTGAAATCGTTCCCGACGCTCGCGGTGTTCTGCCAGTGCGGCACGTTGATCCACGTGGTGGAGTACGACGCCATCGCCATCCACCGGCGATCCAGCCGCTTGCTCGCGGCGAGCTCGAACGTCTTGTAGATCTGGTCGTCGTCTCGCGTGCCGTTGACGAGCATCGGCTGCTGGAACTGTCGTCCGGCGAGCGACGTCGGGTACTCATAGAAGGTGATCGACGTGCCGGGATCGTCTGCGGTCGCCAGCACGCCGTCCGGTCCAGGATCGGGCCGCGTGATCGGAATGTTGTACGAGCTGTAAGGCCGCAGATTGTTCTGGACACGGAAGACCTGCTGGCGCGAATAGATGCCGGTCGCTCGGATCGCAAAGCCGGGAATGAGCTGATGTTCGAGCGAGCTCGAGAACTCGTTGCTCATCGGCTCAGTGATGTTCGGGTTCGACACCGCGCCCGCCAGGCCGTCTTCGCTTCCGGTGAAGAGGCTCGTCGACTGGAAATCCGGCGGACCGAGGTTGAAGTTGATCTCACCCGGATCGTAGAGAAGGTTGTTGTTCAGGTCGTGCCACAAGAAGCGGGTCACGAGGTGGACATTCTCGTTCGCCATCTGCAGCTCGTCGGAGTGCCAGTTGTGCGCGAACCGTCCCCACCCGCCCTTGATGACGGTGCGGCCACTGCCTGTGGGGTCGTACGCGGCGTGCAGACGCGGAACGATCGAATTCCACGTGCGGAAATCAATCCGATCCCAGCACTTCGCTGGATAGACGGTTTCAAGCGGCGCTTCCGACGCCGACCGGCATTGTTCGGGAATGAACCCAACGGCGTGCGCGTAGCGCACACCGAGATTCAGCGTCAGTCGCCGTTTCATCGTCCAACTGTCCTGCCCGAACGCCCAGAACGTGTGCGTCAGATCCTTCGGCACACAGTCCGCCTGCCCGTCCTTGTAACAATTGCTGTACGCATCCATCGCGAACGCAACCGGTGCCGGTGAGCCTGGAGGCGTTCGATAGATGAGGCGATAGTTGCCGACGGTCGGCCCATGCGGAAAGCCGGTGTTCTGGTTCTTGGTTCCGTCGCGCGAGCTGATTTTCCGATCAGCGTGCGCGGCCGCGTAGTCGAAACCCGTCTTGAAATCGTGATTGCCGCCGAAGACGTTCGGCTTGTACCACGTCATCCTGCCGAGCGTGTGATTGCGCCCTTCGAACGAATCGATGCCGTAGTTGTTGTTGCAGCCGGTGAGGCGATTGGTGAGCAGGTCGAAGGTATTGACCTGGTCCGAATAGCATTGGCGGGTAACGTTCCAGATCCACGCGCCGGACTGCACGGAGAAGTATTTGTCGCCTCGGATCCCTTGCCACTCGATCTTGCTCGTCGTCGCCTGCGTCGGGCTGTACATGCGGGAGTCGAACGACGAGAATTGATCGTTGGTGCTCTCACCGCCCTGCCGTACGTACTGCACGAAGCCGATGAACTTGTTCGCCGGATTCATCTGATACGAGAGCTTCCCCGTGTGGAAGTACTGGAACATGTCGGTCACCGAGGGCGTCACGCCGTCATCGTGAAAGGCATTGAACGTCTGCACGTGCTCTCCGCGCCGCCGCGTCGAGTAGTAGAACCACAGCTTGTTCTGGATAATCCGGCCGCCGAGCTCGCCGGCCGCGTCCCATCGCGAGTTCGTCGGATTGCCGCCGGTCACGCCTCTCGAACGAAGCGTGTCGTTGACGTTGTCGAATTCAAGGCGATGGTTCGTTCCGAAGAACGATCCGTTACCGTGGAACTGGTCGCCGCCTGACTTCAGGATGACGTTGATCTGAAGTCCTTTCGTTGGTGCATCGGCGGTGTTACCAACAGTAGAAACCGTCGACTCCTCGATCGCCGAGTAGTCGTAATGATTCCCACCCTGCGTGCCGGTCTTCGGTCCGCTGGTGACCACTCCCTCGAGGGCGACCCACTGTTCGCCGAGCTCGCCGAACACCTTGAACTGCGGGTTGCCGGTGACGAAACTCCAGTCGAGCTGTGGACGCGCTCCGGGCGCCTGAATCATCAGCGCGACGATGCTGTTGCGTCCTGTGGGAATCACTTCGAGTGTTTCCCGGGTTAGCTGCGTCGTCGCGGTGGTGGAGGTCACATCGACAACGGGCGCCTCGCCCGACACGGTGATCGTTTCGCTCAGTTCACTGATCCGCATGACCACATCCAGCTTCGCGGTGAATCCCGCGGTCAGGCGGAGCTCGGTGCGGCGCAGCGTCTGAAAGCCCTGGAGTGTGTACTCGACGGAATAGGTGCCGAGTGGAAGCGGCGTCAGGCGATACTCACCGTTCTCACTGGTGACGTCGACGACTTGTTTGACCTGAAGGGCGGGGCTGGTTGCGGTGACGGTGACGCCTGGCAGCACGGCGCCAGTCGCATCGGTAACCTGGCCGATGATGCTGGCCTCCTGCGCCCAGCCAGCAATCGGCGACAGACAGATAGGAGCGACGAACGCAGCGATCCGAAGAACACGCCGTACGCGGGATCTGGTCTCCATGACGCGCGCCTCCTTCAAAAACGGCGACGGCCCGATGACACAACGCGACGAAGGATGTTCTTGCCCGGCTCTTAGCGGATGGATGGAGGGAACGTGGAGGCAGGCGGGCCGGTACAGCGTGGCACGGCGCCAGCGAGATCAGGAACGTTGCCGAAGCCGATGCTCATACAGAGTCCTTGTGTTCGACCGGCGGCGAGATCCTATCTGGACGCAGGAATTTTTCAAGCGAAATTCACGGAGCCCGACACCACGCATCTGGCGAGCGGCCGTTTCACTCCGGAAACCCTGGCGCCAGCACCCGCAAGAAGGCGAGCGCGTTGCGAACGTCCTGATCGGTCATGAAGCGCGTGGCCTCTGTGCGCAGGGTCTCGCCGTGCTCGCCGTCCACAAGGGTGCTGAGGCGCGAGCGGCATGCGGCGGCGTGCATGTGCATCTGGGCTGACGTGAATCCTTCGATCGCTGCCGTCAGTCCCTTGGTTGCCCCGGCGACATCGCCTTGCTGACACGCCACCGTCGCGCGAATGAGCGTCGCGAACGGATTCGACCACGGCATCCGTTCACGGTCGATCCGCTGCGCCTCCTCGAGAGCGACGGCGCGCAGGTGCTGGCCGGCCTCGCCACGCGGCGCCAGCGCGAGCGCGCAGCGCGCGCGCCAGTTGGCGGTCTCGACGCGCGTATGCTGCACGCGGCGGAATAGCGGCCGCCGAAAGTCGGCTCGATGCCGCTCGAGGAGGTCCCACGCCTCGCGCGCGCGTCCGAGATAGAGGCGAATCTGGACCAGCGTCAGCAGCCGAAGGTATTGCGGACGCTCGAATCCGCGCTGCGACCAGCGCGCGACGGCTTCGTCGGCCTCGCGTTCCGCTTCGAGCGCCTGGTCGGCAGCGAGCCAGATCAGGCTGAGGCGAGTGCTCAATTCGAGTTCCAGGTAGAAGTTGCCGCGCTCGCGTGCCGATTCGAGCAGCCGGCGCCAATGGTGTGCGGCTTCCCGAAGTTCTCCCTGGTACACCAACGAGAACAGAAAGAAGTTCTGCGCGAGGTTGAGCTCCCATGTCACGCCCGTGCAGTGGTCGCGCAGTAACGTCACGGCGCGCGCGCAGAGGTGTGTGGCTTCGGCCCACTTCCCTGTCACAAACGCCCCGATCCCGCCCCACACCGACGTGAGGGCACCGATGTAATGCTGGCCGCCACTTCCAGCCAGTTCCTCGGCGCGCCGATACAGCGCTCGCGGTGATCGTGCCGCGGCGACGGGAATCAACACCGAGAAACCGCCTTCGAGCGCGAGGGCGCGCGCAATTCGGTACGGATCGCCGACACCAAGCGCCGAGAGCAACTGTCGAACGTTGAAATCCGCCGCGCGGATCGGATCGACCATCGCCAGACCGACGGTGATCGACCAGCACGCATCGATGCGAAACAGGTCTTCGTGGGTCATCCGCGATTCCGGCTGGGCGGCGAACTCGAACCCTCGCCATCGCAGCTGGAGCCTCCGAAACGCGAGCGACGCGAGCGCCGTCGCATGTCCGCGCGCGAGCGGCACCCCAACCGTGCGGAGCACCTCCTCGATGACGCGAAGACCTTCATCAATCTGACCTCCGATGAGGAGCATCTCGGCTGCTTTCCTTCGCCGGTCGATCTGGTCGTCGCCATGCGCGCGCTGGGCGGCGTCGAGGTACGCTGTCGCGGCTTCGATCGGCCTTCCCGCTTTTTCGAGGGCCTTCGCGAGATCGGCAACGCGCCTCGCGCGCTGCGCCGAATCCTGCTCGAGCGCCAGCGCTTCGCGATAGAACGTGACGGCGAGATCGAATGCCAGCACTGCGCTCGCCTTGCCGCCCGCAGCCGCGGCGGCAATCGCCGCAAGTTCGGTGTGACCTGCGGCCCGATGGTGCTCGAAGAGCGCTTCCGGATCGTCATCTCCATGTGCGACCAGGACGCGCGCCATCACGGCGTGGATCTGCCGCGCGGCATCGGGAGCGACGCGTGCGGCAAGCACCTCACGAACCCGGTCGTGATACATCTCCACGCGATCAGCCGAGCGGCTGTTCCGTACCAGGTGAGCCGACCGAAGGCGCGCGACCAGCGGGCGCTCGTCGCCGCGATAGCCGCACGCCTCGAAGACACGCGCCGGCAGCATCGGGCGCCCGCAGACCGCCAGGGCCTCGAGAAATGCGCGCGACTCCGGCGGCAGCACGTCGAGGCGTCGCGTCAGCATCTCGTCGAGGGTGGGTTCGCCGCGAGACCCGCCACTGACCGCATCGCGAGCGAGGGCATCGATGAGAAACGGATTGCCTCCGCTCGCGTGCGCGATTGCGGCACGCTGCAGGGAGGCGGCACCGATCCGTACTGGGAGCAGCGATCCGATCAATTGGTCAATCTCGGTCGGAGACAGCGGAAACAGCGGCACCGAGAATCGCGTGCCGATGTCGATGCGCTCCACGACCGATCGCAGAAATGGCTTCGCCTCGAACTCCTCGCTCCTGAACGACAAGACGACCAGCAGCGAGAGCGGACTCGGCGGACGAAGCAGCTCGGTGAGCCACGTGATGCTGTCAACGTCGGCCCAGTGAAAATCGTCGATGTCGACCACGACCGGCTGCCGCTCCGCGAGGCGTCCGAGCAGCGCGCGAAATGCCGTGAACGCTTTGCGCCGGAACGCGATCGGATCTGCTTCGTCCTGAACGTCCTCATTCAGGCCGATTGTGCGAAGCACCGGAAAGAGGCGCCCGAGCGCAGCCGCGTCGCGAGGAACGAGCGCGACGCGTTCCGCCTGCGGCAGCGCTCGGAGATGCCCAGCAAGGCTGTCGATCACACCGTCGAGCGCTTTGTAGGGAATGGCCTCGTGTTCGTGGCAACGGCTCCGAAGCACGAGCACTCGTTCGTTGGCGAGCGTGTCGATGAAGTGTTGCACGAGCGCGCTCTTGCCGATTCCGGATGGCCCATGCACCATGACTGACGCGCTGCGGCCGGCTCGCGCCATTTCGAACGCGGCACGAAGAGTATTCAGCGCGTCCGCACGGCCGACGAATCCCGGCGCTGACACCGTGCTTCCGGAGTCCACGGTTCCCAACTCGACGGCCGACACGCGCGCACGCACCTCGCGTCCCGACAGGCGCAGTGCCGGATCGCGGCGAAGGAGCGCCATGCACAGCTCGCTGAGTTCGTCAGGTGTTTCGGGAGCAATCGTCGCTGCCGGCTCCGGATCAACCAGCATCTTTCGCTCGATGACCTCCCGCGGCGTCCCCACAAACGGCGGCGTCCCCGTCAGCGCGTGATAGAGCGTTGCGCCGACGCTGTACCAGTCGCTGGCGGTCGAGACGTTCGCATCGAACGACTGCTCGGGCGAAAGGTAAGCCGGTGTGCCGGCGACCTGACCGTTGATGAACTCCCGTTGGCCGACGTTGGTGGCGAGCCCGAAGTCGAGGAGAACAACCCGGCCGGCCGCTGACACGAGCACGTTCGACGGCTTGATGTCGCCGTGCCGTATCCCACGTCGATGCAGTTCGAGCACCCCCTCGATCAATTGGACCAGCGCCTCGCGCGCACGCGCCGCGCGAGCGGTCGCCGACGGTTCCTGGCGGACGTAGTCGACAAATGTCGTCCCGTGGACAAGCTCCATCGTGAAAAAACAGGCGTCGTCGTCTATGACGAGGTCGTAGAGGGAGACAAGGTTCGGATGGGCGACGTCCGCGAGACTTCGGAACTCGCGCTTTAAGCGATAGATGTCGTCGCCGCTCCAGCGGCGAAGGGTTTTGAGTGCAACCGCCTGCCCGCGCTCGCGGTCGTCGACTTCGTAGACGATCCCCATGCCCCCTTCGCCGATTCGACGACGAACGACGTAGCGCGCCGTGCCTTCGAATGCGTTGCCGAGCTGCTCGAACGCGTCGAGCGTGACGCCGTCTCCGGCAATGAGAAGGGTGGGATCCTCGTACAACGGTGCCGCTCGGAGAACGGACGCAAGCAACGATTCCGCTTCGACGCGGATCGTTGTGTCGGCGCCACACTGGGTCGCGAGGTACGCCGGGCGATCGGCATCGGGGCACCCCAGTGCGCCAGCGACGATCTCCTTCAGGCGCGCGTACTCGGCGCTCGTCACGTGCGCGTACGCGTCAACGCAAAGCGCGTTGGCTCACTTCGGTGCACGGCGATCGACGTCCCCGCTCAATTCGCGCAGGAGCCATCCTTTGGCGACAGCCCACTCGCGTTTGATCGTCGCGGGTGACACCGCGAGCGCCATCGCCGTTTCCTCGATCGTCAGCCCGCCGAAGAACCTGAGCTCGATAATCCGGGCCTGCGTCTGGTCGAGCGCTTCCAGGCGCGTGAGCGCGCGATCAAGATCGAGGACATCCACCGCGTCGGCCCCGTGCAAAGGGGTCGGAATGGACGCATCGAGTTCGACCGGCATGGCCACGCCGCCGCGTTTCTTCCGTGTCTGCCGACGCGCGTGATCGAGGAGCACACGCCGCATCAGTTGCGCAGCGATGCCGAAGAAATGACCTCGATTCTGCCAATCGACCTCGCGCTGATCGAAGAGCCGCAGATACGTCTCGTTGACGATGGCGGTGATCTGGAGACGATCGTGTCGCCACTCGCGGCTCAGGCGGCGCGCAGCGAGCACACGCAGCTCGTGATGGACAAGGGGCACAAGGCGGTCGAACGCTTCTCGGCTGCCGCCGTTCCACGCATGGAGCAGCTGCGTGATTTCCGAAGGACTGATCGCGTCCGGCATGCGTAACTGGCTGTGGGGCGGCCAGTTGAGCA
This sequence comes from Vicinamibacterales bacterium, assembly GCA_035764385.1. Classification (GTDB taxonomy): domain Bacteria; phylum Acidobacteriota; class Vicinamibacteria; order Vicinamibacterales; family UBA2999; genus Gp6-AA40. The sequence goes on along the minus strand of DASTZI010000222.1, from coordinate 9,885 downwards.
CACGAGACACGACGAGTCAATCGGACGTCCCTCCCACCGCCGGCGTGCGTCTGTAACGCGTCAATCGCGGAAAAACCGGATCACGCTGAGCCGATTTCCCCGCAATTGGCGCGTTAAGCGCGGTGGGTCGTCATCGCCACCCACCGGATCGACGCGGGTCGGCACGGGCTCCCCGCCGGCCCGTCGAGACCCACATCCAACTGTGGAGGACGCCGTGAGCACGCATCTATCGCGACAACCGTTTCGTCGCCCTGTCTTTATGGTCGTCATCACCGCGTTGATCGCCGGGCTATATGGACCGGCCGTCTCTCCCGCGTCGGGACAGCTCGGCGCGCTCCGGGACGCCGCACGGCGGGCGGCCGAAGAGAAGCGCAAAGCCGACGAAGAGAAACGTAAGGCGGAAGAAGCGAAGAAGCAGCCGCCCGCAGCGGCCCCGGCTCCGGCGGAGGCGCCGCCGGCGGCACAACCCGCCGAGGTCGCCGGATCCGCCTCCCAACCGACGGCCTCGTCGACGTCACCGGCCGCCGCTCCGTCGTTTGCGAGCTACAGCAAGTTCGATTTCGTCCCGGGCGAGAGAATCGTCGCGGCAGAGGACTTTGCACAAGACGCCATCGGTGACTTCCCAGCCCGGTGGAATACGAACGCATCAGGCGAGATCGTGACGATTGCAGGCCAGTCGGGACGATGGCTGAAACTTACGCGGGCGGGGTTCTTTACTCCCGAATTCGTCACCGACCTGCCGGACAACGTCACCGTGGAATTCGACCTCACGACACCGCCAGACTTCAACGGCGGCTTCCCGCTGCAGACAGCCTTCGTCCAGCTGGCCGACCTGAAGAAGCCCGGAGAGTGGCAGGGGGCGCCCAATAACTTCTTCTTCACGGCGCACGTGTCGCCCACTCGGGGCACGTCGGAACTCACCAGTCGTCAGGACGGCGAGAGTGCCGCCGGTAACCAGACCCAGACGACCCAACTGGCAGCGACCGGGAAACCGGTGCACATCGCAGTCTGGCGTCAGCGGCAGCGGGTGCGGGTCTATATGAACCAGGAAAAGGTCTGGGATATCCCTCGCGCGGCAGCGGCGTCGGCCAAATTCAATTCGCTCGTGTTCTTCGTTTCCGGTGGCTGCGGCGACTGCGAGTATTACCTGGCCAACTTGCGCGTGGCCACGGGCGCGCCGGACACGCGCAATAAGATCCTCACCGAAGGTAAATGGGTGACGCACGGCATCCTGTTCGACGTCAACAGCGACAGAATCAAGCCTGAATCCTATGGGACGTTGAAAGAAATGGCCGGCGTCCTCACCGAGAGCGGCGACCTGAAGGTGCTGATCGTCGGTCACACTGATTCCGACGGTGACGATGCCACCAACATGGACCTGTCGAAACGGCGAGCTGCGTCGGTGAAGGCGACGCTTGCGAGCGAGTTCAAGATCGACGCGAGCCGCATGGACACCGACGGCAAGGGCGAGACCCAGCCGATCGACAAAAACGACAACGCCGCCGGAAAAGCGAACAACCGCCGCGTCGAGTTCATCAAGAAATAGTCGCGGCCCAGCTCAGCCCGCCGTGAGCCCTGCTTGACCGGCGGCCGTACTCCGGCCAAGAATGCCGCCGCCGGGAGGACTCATGAAACGGTGGCTACCGATCGTCGGCGGCATTTCGCTGAATCTCGCGCTCGGGTCGCTCTACGCGTGGAGCGTCTTCGTACTTCCGCTCGAAAAAGAGTTCGGCTGGAATCGCGCGCAGACGTCGTGGGTGTACACCATCGCCATCGTCTGCTTTGCGGCGACATTCATCGTCGCGGGGAAATTGCAGGACGCGAAAGGCCCCCGCATCTGCGCGTTTCTTGGTGCCCTCCTCGTCGGCGGAGGCTTCGCGCTTTCGAGCGTCACCACCTCTCTCGCGTTCCTGTACATCGCGTTCGGCGTCATCGTCGGTGTCGGCAACGGATTTGGCTATTCAGCGCCGACGCCCGTCGCCTCGAAGTGGTTTCCTGACAAACGCGGACTGGCGGTGGGACTGATGGTCGGTGGATATGGCGCCGGCTCCGCCATCATCGGGCCGCTCGCGACGAAGCTCATCGCCGCGTATGGCTGGCGCGCGACGTTCCAGATTCTCGGTGCCACGTTTTTTGCGATGGGGCTGATCGGCACGGCGCTGCTGAAGAATCCGCCAGCTGGCTACAAGGCTCCGGCTGGCGCTCCCGCGGTGGCCGCGCGGGCCCGTGCAGGCATGGACATGCGCACGCGCGACATGATGGGCACGACAACATTCGCGGCGCTGTGGATTGCATACTGCCTCGGCACGACAGCCGGGCAGATGATGATCAGCCAGCTCGTTCCGTTCATGCGCTCGGTCGGGCTGACGCCTGAAGCGGCAGCCTTTGCGATCACGATCGCCGCATTCGGGAATGCCGGTGGCCGCATCCTCTCGGGTGCGCTCTCCGATTCGCTGGGCCGCCTGACGACATTGAAGGTGATGGTGGTCGGATCGCTGCTGGTCATGTCGGCGCTCGGGATGGGCGCCAGTCAGATTCTCGCGCTGTATGCGCTCGTGGCCGCAGGTTACTGGTGCTACGGCACACAGCTATCGGTGTTTGCGTCGACGACGGCGGACTTTTACGGCACGCGGTACCTCGGCATGAACTACGGTGCCCTCTTCACCGCATGGGGCGTCGCGGGCATCGTCGGTCCGTTCATCGCGGCGCGGGTGTATCAGACGACCGGCTCGTACTCGTACGCGTTCTACGGGGCGGCGGGCCTGGCGCTCATCGCGTTCGTGTCTCTGTCGTTCGCGCGTCCTCCGCTGGCCACGCCGGCGCCGACGCTCGAGCCAGCGGCTGCAACTCGCTAGTACTCTTAAGGAGTGCCGGCGCCGCGCGTTCGATTCGCTCCTTCTCCAACGGGCTACTTACACGTGGGCGGTGCTCGCACCGCTCTCTTCAACTGGCTGTACGCGCGGCGTAATAGCGGCACGTTCATTCTTCGCATCGAGGATACGGACGCCGAACGATCGTCGGCCGACATGGTCGCGGGCATCCTCGACGGAATGAAATGGCTCGGCCTTGACTGGGATGAAGGTCCAGGCATCGGCGGGCCGCACGCGCCGTACTTTCAGTCGGAACGGTACGATCGCCACCGTGCGGCGGCCGCGTCGCTCGTCGCCGACGGCCGCGCCTATTACTGCTACTGCTCCGCCGAACGCCTGCGACAGGAGCGTGAGCGCGCCGAAGCGCGAGGCGTGGCGTGGCAATACGACCGTCAGTGCCTGAATCTGTCCGCCGCGCGGATCGCGGAACTTGAAGCGGCGAACACGCCGCGCGCGACGCGGTTCAAAGTTCCTCCCGGGAAAACCGCGTTCGACGATGTGGTGCACGGGAGGATTGAATTCGACGGCGACCACATCGAAGATTTCGTGATCGTGCGATCGGATGGGCATCCGATCTATCACCTGTCCGTGGTCGTCGACGATATCGACATGGAGATCACCCATATCGTCCGCGGCGATGACCACATCTCGAACACCCCGAAACATGTGCTGCTCTTCACCGCGCTTGGCGCGACGCTGCCGGTGTTCGCGCACGTTCCGTTGATCCTCGGCGCGGACAAGAAGCGGTTGAGCAAACGGCATGGGGCGACGTCGGTGATGGAGTACGAGCGTCAGGGTTACCTTCCCGACGCGCTCGTCAACTTTCTCGCGCTGCTCGGGTGGTCGCCCGGTGATGACCGCGAGATCATGTCGCGTCGCGAGCTGATCGCCAGCTTCGCCCTCGAGGGGATTACCGGCAGCAACGCCGTGTTCGATGTCGCGAAGCTGGATTGGATGAACGGGCAGTACATCGCGCGGATGCCGCTCGAGCAGCTGACGAATGCGGTGGTGCCGTTGCTGGTGCGGGACGGACTATGGCCTGCAGGTGCCAGTGTTGATGACTGGCTGCTGCGGCTGATTGAGCTGTTGCGGCCTCGTGCGAAGCGGCTCACCGACTTCGTCGATCAGGCGCGGCCGTTTCTCGTCGAAACGGTCGAGTACGAACAGCAGGCCATACACTCGCACCTGAAGGTTCCACACCTGTCCGAGCACGTGACGGCGGTGGCGCGCGCGCTCCGCGACGTCGTGCCCTTCGATGAGCCACATCTGGAAACCGCGGTGCGACAGACGGCGGAACAGCGCGACATTAAAGCGGCACCGCTTATCCACGCAACGCGCGTCGCGGTAACAGGTCGCACCGCCAGTCCGGGCCTGTTCGAGGTGCTCGTGCTGCTCGGACGCGAGCGGACCGTGGCGCGTCTGGAACAGCTCGCCGCCTTTCTCGCGACGCAAACTTAAGAATTTACTGAGCAAATTTCCTAGATCCGTGATCCGCGCCGGCGGCGAGGCCGCCGCGCAGGACGATGTCCTCCAGCGGCTTCGGGAAAAATGGGCAAGTAAGTTCCGTTATGGCTGAGAGTTACCGAATTTACCACTTGAGCCGTGGCACCCCCGTTGCACCCCATCTCTGCGAACGCGGAGGCCCGCACGAACTCGAGGGCGTGGCCGAGCGACGCCGAGCACGTCGAGGCGAAGTTCGAGCCAGCCCGAGCAAGACGAACCGAGGCGGGCAGTGTGAGAGGCAATTGGCAGGAGGTCAGTGTGGCTAAAGAGGACCGCGGATTCGCTTCGATGGACCGCGCAAAGCAGCGCGAGATTGCCAGCAAGGGTGGCAAAGCCGCCCATCAGAAGGGCACGGCCCACGAGTGGACAAGCGAGGAAGCGCGTGAAGCCGGACGCAAAGGCGGCATGGCCAGCCATCGTCGGCGCACGGAACTGACGGGCAACCAGGGGACGAGCGAGAGCACACAGAACCTGGAATCGTCCGACATGTCGCATCGCGACGACGACGATTCGGGCGAGCAGATTCGCTGAATCGTTCGTTCTTCCTCGCGGCACTTTATTTTCAGGCGGCCGGGTGCGTTGCGCCCGGCCGCTTCTTCTTTGTACAATTTCCTTTTCCCGCCGGCGCGCGGAGCGACGTCTAGCGCGCGCCGTCCGCAATCGATACTGGGAGGTCGTTCAACGGTAGGACACGTGGCTCTGGACCACGTTATCGGGGTTCGAATCCCTGCCTCCCAGCCAATCCCCGCTTTTGTTGCCTTCGACGAGCATGTCGAACGGCTTAACGTAGATAACTGAAAGACTTCCGCGGTCGAAGGCGCAGTTCGAAACCAGTGTCCGCAGCAGCCGAGCCTGCTCGTTCGAATTTTGCTGAATGAACCGACTGTGGGCGTTTCGCGCGAGTTCTAGAATCTTCGAGCCTGTGGCGACGTAGTCGGTGCTCGCCTTCTCGTGGCGACGTGTCTCACGGCGAATGTCTTCGAGTTCATCCTAGCCTGAGAGATGCCGACGTAACGCTTGGGGTGCACGACACCGGCATGTACCACATGGTTCGACTCGCAGTTTCGTGGCAACCACAAGTCGACGAATCATCGGGCGATGCTTTTTTGGATGTCGAATCTGACCTGTTAACAGCGTTCGACAGATTACTTCCGCGACGCCCCGGTTCAGGGAATACCCCTCACGGAACGTTTGACGTCCTGAGATTTGCGGGCTCCCTCCACTTTGACCCGAAATATTGGGACTCGTGGATCGTCTAAGCGGCATTGCGAATCAACCAGTTGCGGAAATCGTCCCGAATACCGAGCGAGCTAAGTCGGCGCCACTCTCGACAAAATCTGGCCCGGATTCCGGTAGTATGCGGCGCGTATGGCGCTTCACGCGGTTAATCGAAGGACGTTTCTTGCCACCAGTGCGACTGCGCTCGTAGGCTTCTCGGTGCGTCCGGCTCTCGGACAATCACAGGATCTAACTGGCTTGACGCTGACGAGAGCCTCGGAGCTGCTGCGAACCAAGGCGGTGTCGTCGGTCGAACTCACAAGAGCGTGCCTGGAGCGCATCGAAAAGTACAACTCCACACTCAACGCGTTCATCACCGTGACAGCGGAGCAGGCATTGACGGCCGCGCGCGAGATGGACATGGAATCGCGCCGGCGGAGCTGGCGAGGGCCGCTTCACGGAATTCCGATCGCAGTGAAAGACAACATGGACACCGCGGGGATACGACCGCGGCGAGCGAGTTGTTCAAGGCCCGTGTTCCGTCTGAAGACGCTGAAGTCGTTCGGAGGCTGAAGCGCGCGGGAGCGATCCTCCTCGGCAAAACGAATCTTCACGAATTCGCGTTTGGTGGAAGCTCTTCGGTCAGTTATTACGGTCCCGTGCATAACCCTTGGGCGCTCGAACGCGTTCCGGGCGGATCGTCGGGTGGTTCGGCTGCCGCCACAGCCGCCGATCTCTGTTTTGGTTCGCTAGGCACGGACACCGCTGGGTCCGTTCGGATCCCCGCTTCTTACTGTGGCATTGTAGGTTTCAAACCCACATATGGCCGAGTGAGCAATCGCGGAGTGGTGCCTCTCTCTTGGACAATGGACCACGTCGGTCCGCTGTGCAAGACCGTCGCGGACGCTGCGCTGTTGCTGGGTGTCATCGCTGGCTTTGACGAGCTCGACCCGACTACGGTCGATTTGCCGGTTCCCGACTATAGGCTCGCGCTCAAAATGCCGAGTGCAAGATTGCGCCTAGGCGTGCCGCGAACCCCATTCTTTGACGGCTTGGATCCGGAAATCGCGAGCGCAGTGGACGTCGCTATCGAAAAGATCCGCAAACTAGCGGGCAGCATTCGAGAAGTACAACTTCCGCCGTCGGATGTTCCCCTCGATCAGCTCTACGCGAAAGTGCGGAGTCCCGAAACCTACGCCTATCACTCGCAGTGGATCACCGAGTCACCGGATAAGTATCAGCCAGCCACTCGGGAACGGATCATTCAAGGTGCCGCGGCGGTGAGTGCAGCGGATTACGTACAGGCTCGCCGTCAGCTCGATCAGCTACGTAGACAGGTCAAGAACGTATTTGCGATTGTGGACGTTTTGATCACGCCCACGATGCCGAGCTCCCCAGTCACCATCGCGGAGGGTACGAACCCGACCGCAGTAAGTATTCGCAATACGTCGCCTTTTGACGTGCTCGGGCTCCCGACGATCTCCGTTCCGTGCGGCTTCACAAGTTCCAGCCTGCCGATTGGCTTGCAGATCACCGGGGCCCCGTTCGCAGACTCAACGGTTCTGGCGATGGCGCATGCGTACGAGCAAGCAACCAACTGGCATACCATGCGGCCTACACTGAAGGCGACATAACACTCACGCAGCGTGCTCGACGAGCCAGTTGCGGAAATCGTCCCGAACACCCAGCCAGACTTCGCTCGGCTTCGCCGAGCTTCGTCTAGGCTCGCGCCGTAGGCGCGAGCCGTTCAGGCGAAGACATCTTCAAGCGAAGTCTGTCGCGCCGAAGCGAGAGAAGGCGGACCTCAGTTTCTGCACCACTTCGACCTCTCCGACATGCGAATCACGACGTACGGTAGCGAGACGCGAGGAGGAATTGCTCGCGATCTGCGCGATCACAGCTGGGACTGTTTCCTGCGATACCGAACGCGTGACTACAAATTCCTTGCGAATCGTTTATGTCCTTCGGAGCGTCTCGAACCCGCAGCGCCACTACGTTGGGATCACCGCCAGCATGAAGGGGCGCCTCGAGTGGCACAACACAGGGCCGTGCGGGTACACGACGGCATACCGACCATGGCGGCTCGTCGTCCAGCTCGAATTTGATGATGAACGAACGGCCCGCCGGTTCGAACGCTATCTGAAATCCGGCTCTGGCCGTGCGTTCACGAAACGACACTTCTCAATGACGTAACGCGCGGGGATCGATAATGCGCACGTGGGCATGACCCCGATCGGCGAGCGGGTACGGACATTCTGGCAGACGAACCTTGCCGCGCCGCGGCCGGGAGCGACTGCGGAGGGTATCCATGCGTGTGAGCAGCGCATCGGCCGCGCACTTCCGGAAGACATTGCAAGTTTCTATCGATGTGTGAATGGGACCGCAGATACGGCGCAGTGGTTGTTCGGGGTGTGGTCGCTTGAACGCGTCGGCTCAGTGGTAGATGTGGTAACACCCTTCAGTGGAATTCCGGATTACAGCCAGATCGGACGCATCCTTCCCAATGCCTCCGATTACTTCGCTTTCGCGGACTGCATGATCTGGTCACATGTATTTGCCGTACGACTAACACCAAAGAACTCGACGGGGGTCGTCTGGCTTTGCGGCCGCGCTACGCAGTCATCGCGCCTACCTTCAGCGCCTTCTGGGAACTGTATTTGTCCGACCCTGATGCAGCGCTCTTCGCGAAAGGAGCCCTAGTCCAGCCACACGCTTGACGGCTACGCCGCTATGACACGTGTTTTCGGACTGCCGACCGCGTCGGGCTGAACGAGCGGCGCGACTCTATAATCTCGACCGTGGCCCTCGTTCCAGGCGCCCGCATCGGCATCTACGAGATCACCGCGCCGATCGGCGAGGGCGGAATGGGAGCGGTGTATCGGGCTCGCGACACGCAACTTGGTCGTGACGTTGCCCTCAAGGTCCTCCCTGACAGCTTTTCCGATGACCCGGATCGCGTCGTGAGATTCACCCGCGAAGCGCAAGTCCTCGCCTCGCTCGATCACCCGAACATCGCAACCATTTACGGACTGGAACGCGTCGGCACGAATCAGATCATCGTCATGGAGATGGTCGAGGGTGCGACGCTCGAGGCACGCCTCGCGCACGGCCCGCTTGCTTCGGGTTGGCGAAGACGCTGCCGGCGACGAGCCCTGGGCCCGCCGGTCGCTTGCGTCGCTCGATAGCCGCCCCTCCGAGGTGAGCCGCGGCGGTGCACTGCAGCGGGGCACGGCCAGTATCGAGCGTCAGCCCTTGATGACGTACCCTCGTTTCATCAGCACATCGCGCACCCGGTCGCGCAGCTCGCCCTGTAGCTCGATTCCCCCTTCGACCACAGTCCCACCCGTGCCGCATGCGCGCTTCAGCTCTTGACTGAGCTCCTTGAGAAAGTCGGTGTTCTGTGGCAGACCGTAGACCACCGTCACCGTCTTGCCGCCGCGTCCTTTCTTTTCTGTTCGCAGCTTCGCAACGATCCGCGCCGGGACCTGATCCTCCGAGATGCGCCGGCCGCTGCACTGGCAGTTGCGCTGTGGCCAGCCGCACACGGCACACTTGCCAGCCGTTTCGGTGGAGTAGACAAGGCGCGCATGGTTCTTGAGGCTCACCGCTTCATCATCCGCGAGCCGCTTCACTTCATCAAGGTGGCGGTCGCGCAGCGGTCGATTCCCGCACGCCGGGGGCGCGTGAGCCAGTTGTCATCTGGGTCTGTGCCATCTATCGTGAGGACACCCGTCCATGGCACTCACCGCCACCATCTATAACTTCGAGATCGAGCTCGCCGACACGGATCGCCAGGTGTACGAATCGTTGACTGTGCGGGTGGCACGCCATCCGTCCGAGTCCGAGGAGTACCTCGTCGCGCGATTGCTCGCATATTTGCTGGAATTCTCAGAGGGCATCGAGTTCTCACGCGGTGTATCGAGCCCGGACGAACCGACACTTGCCGTTCGCGATCCGACCGGCATGCTGAGAACGTGGATCGATATCGGCACACCTGATGCGGAACGGCTGCACAAGGCATCGAAGCTTGCGGCACGCGTCGTCGTTTACACGCACAAGAACCCGACGCAGTTCGTGAAGCAGCTGGCGGGCAAGAGGATCCACAACGCCGAGGCTTTGGAGCTGTACGCGATCGATCGTGCCCTGGTCGGCGCGCTCGTGGCGCGTCTCGAGCGACGCCTGGCCTTAACGGTGTCGGTGAGCGAGCGCGAACTATACGTGTCGATCGGTCCGGACCAACTCACGGGCAGCATCGCTCGCCTATCTCGCGAGACCTGAGATCGGCGTGGTCGCC
>DASTZI010000221.1:0-64958 GCA_035764385.1 Vicinamibacterales bacterium | reverse complement strand
ACACCAGACCGGGTGTTTGTCTGGAACGAGACGCAAAAGCAAGAGGCTGTCGCGCTGCATGACGTCTCCCCGGATCGCGTGGTCGTCACCGGCGCACAGTGCTTCGATTGGTGGTTCGAGTCACGGCCAACGCGCGGCCGTAACGCGTTCAGCCGCGATGCCGGGATTCCGTCTACGCCGTACCTGTTGTGGGTGTGTTCGGCCTTGATTCACGGCAGCGCTGCCGAGGCGCCGTTGGTGCGGAAATGGATTGAGGCGCTCCGACATAGTGGGTCGCCTCGTCTCCGCGAGGTACCCATCCTTGTACGTCCCCACCCTTCGCGTCGGGCCGAGTGGGAGGGTGTCGATCTCTCCGCGCTGAATGCCGTCGTCTGGGGCGGTAATCCAATAGATGGACCGTCGCGAGCCGACTACTTCGACACGCTGTACTACAGCGCAGCGGTGGTTGGCATCAACACCAGCGCGTTCATCGAGGCGGCGATTCTGGGTCGTCCAGTTCACACACTGATGATTCCCGAAACGGCCGATAACCAGACCGGCACTGTGCACTTTACTTACCTGCTGAACACTGGAGGCGGCGTGCTCGAGGTGGCGCGCAGCTTCGACGAACACATCCCACAACTCGACCACGCATTGAACGAGCCCAAACAGCTCATCAAGCCGTTCGTACGCGAATTCGTGCGGCCTCACGGCCTCGACGTTTCAGCCGCCCAGCGGTTCGTCGAGGCGGTCGAATCGATGAATGGCCTGACGGTAACAGTGCTGCGCTCCAGTCCATTGGTCCCCATGTGGCGTTGGATTGCGCATCGCGCCGCACGCATGCGCGATGACGATCGATACGAGCGCTGGACGCTCTCCTCTCGCGAGCTCGCATCGGTCGAGAAGCTTCGTGGAGCACGACGTCTCAAGGCATTGCGCCGTGCCGAAGCGCGGCGCGCGCAGAACGTCGATGCTCAGGGAACCCGATGAGGAAGATCTGCATCGTCGTCGGCTCCCGCGCGAACTACAGCAGCATCAAGTCGGTCATGTGCGCGGTGCGGGCAACGCCCGGTTTGAAGCTGCAACTTGTCGTCGGAGCATCGGCGTTGCTGGATCGCTTCGGCTCGGTTGTGGACGTCATCGAAGCCGACGGATTTCACCCCGATGCAAAGGTGACGATGATCGTCGAAGGAGAAACACCGGGCACGATGGCGAAGTCGACCGGCCTGGGGTTGCTCGAGCTGCCGACAATCTTCGGCATGCTGAAGCCCGATGTTGTGGTCAGCGTCGGCGATCGTTTCGAGACCATGGCGACGGCGGTTGCCGCGGCCTATATGAACATTCCGCTGGCGCACACGATGGGCGGAGAAATCAGCGGCACCATCGACGAGAGCATCCGCCACGCGGTGACGAAGCTGTCGCACCTGCACTTCCCCGCGAATGCCGCCGCGGCCGAGCGCATTGTCCGCATGGGGGAGGATCCAGCTACTGTTCATGTCGTCGGGTGTCCGCGCATCGACCTGGTCGCCGAGATGGCGAGGGCCAATGGACACCTCGGCTCGCCTGACTGGCTTGATCGCGAGGGCGTCGGCGCGCACATCACGCTCGACAAACCCTTCCTGCTCGTCAGTCAGCATCCGGTTACGACCGAATACGGTCATGGCGAAGACCAGATCGTCGAGACATTGATGGCGCTGCACGAGTTGCAGATGCCGACGATCATGCTGTGGCCCAATGCCGACGCCGGGTCCGAGGACATCTCGCGCGGCATGCGGAAATTCAGGGAGCACTATCGCCCTGAGTACATCCGCTTTTACAAGAATTTCCCGATCGAGACCTACGTCAAATTGATGTTGAGCTGCGCGTGCGCCGTCGGGAATTCGTCCGCGCCGGTACGCGAAGGTGCGTACATCGGTGTTCCAACCGTCAATATCGGCAGCCGGCAGCAGGGTCGGGATCGGGCGGACAACGTGAGCGACGTCGGATACGACCGGCGGGAGATTGCCGCTGCGGTCAAGAAGCAGCTTGCCCGTGGCCGATACCCGTCGAGCCATCTGTATGGCGACGGCGGCGCGGGCGCACGCATCGCGAAGATCCTCGTCGACACGCCGCTGCGCATCCAGAAGCGTTTGTCCTATTAATGAACGTTCTCGGGGTCATCCCCGCCCGCGGTGGGTCCAAAGGCATTGGGATGAAGAACCTGGCGCCACTCTGTGGACGCCCGTTGCTTGCCTACACCGCGGATGCAGTCAAAGAAAGCAAGAAGCTGACCCGCACGATCGTGAGCACCGACGACGCTCGCGTGGCTGACTGCGCGAGGTTGCTCGGGCTCGAAGTGCCGTTCATGCGACCCGCGTCGCTCGCCGCAGACGACGCTCCCATGCTGCCCGTCCTGCAGCATGCCATTCGCGCAATGCGTGAAGCCGGTTTCGACGCCGATATGGTCGTCCTGCTTCAGCCGACGTCACCGCTGCGCCGCGGGCAGCACATCGACGCAGCCATCGACTGGCTGCAGCGCGTGCGCGGCGACTCAGTCGTCTCGGTTGTGGAATTACCGCATCAGTTCAACCCGACATCGGTGATGCGGCTCGACGAAGGAGTTCTCAAGCCATTCCTCGAAGGTTCCGGGCCGACGCGGCGACAGGACAAACCTCGTCTCTACGCGCGTAATGGTCCGGCCGTGCTGGCGGTTCATGCGCGTGTCATCGAACAGGGTTCGCTGTACGGCGACGAGACGTGGCCGCTGATCATGACGCCGGAAGAGTCGCTCGACATCGACACACCGTGGGATTTACGACTCGCCGAGTCGGTCGTCGCTGCGCGTTCGAATGCAGATTCCGTATAGACGCGTCTCTGAATACCAGCCGGTGGACGTGAACCAGCTGCGGCCAGGCGCGTCGTATAAGAGCCTGATCGACAAGCGGACCCACCCGATCGACGAGCTCGTCAGGCGCTTTGGCCACATTCCGCAGGAGTTGCTGTCACGCCGGGCGTGCCCCACGTGCGGCAGTGTGGAGGAGACGCTCGAACTCGAAAAAGATCACATGCGGATCGTCCGCTGCAGGGAGTGCGATCTCGTCTTCGTCAATCCGACCTTCGACCAGGCACACTACCAGCAGGTCTACGCCTCACAGGCATACCAGGACATCGTCCGGGACCTCGGGATCAACAGTCATGACTACCGCGTGAAGCGCTTCGGTGCGGAGCGTGTGCGCATCATGGGCGAGCATTTGCGGATGGCGAACGGCCGTGCGCCAAGGTACCTCGATGTCGGCTGCAGCACGGGCTTTGTCGTCGAGGCCGCTCAGGCCAACGGCTGGAAGGCGACTGGGATCGATCTGAACCCCTCGGCGATCGAATTCGGACGGTCGCGCGGGCTCGACCTGCGGACGGTCGGGCTCGAGGACGCGGGTCTTGCCGCAGGCACCTTCGACGCAGTGTCGTTGTTCGACGTGCTCGAGCACCTCCTCGATCCAGGACGCACGCTGCGGGCCTGCGTGGATCTGCTCGCGCCCGACGGCATTCTGTTTCTCTATGTGCCAAACTTCGACTCGGCGTCGCGGCTGCTGATGGGCGCCAACGCGCACTTCATCTGGCCGACGCACCATCTCAATTACTACACGCCGACGACAATGCGCGATCTGATGCTGCGGCATTCGTTGACGCCGGAGCTGATCGTCACCGAAGGTCTCGACATCGAGGATTACATCTGGTACCGCCGCGAGGTACTCCATCGCGATGCGCAGGCGCTGACGGAAATTGCCGATGTCGTCCAGTTCCTCGCCAACGCCGGTTGTTACGGTAAGAACCTGCGCGTTGTCGCGCGCCGGGCGCCCTGAGGGAACGTCGCCGAGCGGGTCATCGATGAAGGTTCTCTTAACGGCGCTGCACTTTGCGAACTATCGCAACTTCGAGTCTGTCATCCGTTCGCTCGCCGGGCGAGGGCATGACGTCCACCTGCTCGCCGACGAGCGGGAAACCTTCGGCGGCCAGGCGTTTGTCGAGCGACTTGCCGCCGAATATCCCAACGTCAGCTTCGGACTGACGCCGTCGCCGGTGGACGAGCCATGGTTCCACCTCGCCCAGAAGCTGCGTTTTGCGCTCGACTACGTGCGCTTTCTCGATTCACGCTATGCGTCGGCTGAAAAGCTCCGCCTTCGCAACATCGAACGCACACCCCGCGTCATCAAGTGGATCACATCGGGTGTTGGAGGGGCGGTCGTTGGCCACCGCAGGACGGCCGCGTGGCTCAAGGCCATCGAGCGAAGACTGCCGCCGAGCCGTGCGATCACCAGGTTACTCGAGGCTCAGCAGCCGGACGTTGTGCTGCTGACATCGCTGACCTTCTCGCGCTCGTTTGCGATGGAGCAGATGAAGGCCGCGCGGTCGCTTGGTGTTCCAACCGCCGCCTGCATCATGAGCTGGGACCACCTGTCGAGCAAGGCGCTGGTGCACATCCAACCGGACGTGACGATTGTCTGGAATGACGTGCAGAAGCGCGAGGCCATCGAGATGCACGGCATTCCGGCATCCCGCATCATCGTGACAGGCGCGCAGTGCTACGACCAATGGTTCGACAAACACCCGGAGCGGTCGCGGCAGCAGTTTTGTCGCGCCGTGGGCCTCGATCCAGAGCGCCCATTCGTCCTCTACGTCTGCTCGGCGATGAGCCCTGTTCCAGACCCGGCGGAGCCCGTGTTCGTCAAGGAATGGATCCAGGCGCTTCGATCCAGCAGCGATCCTGTTCTTCGGACTGCGGGTGTACTCGTACGACCGCACCCCGAGCGGATCAAGGAATGGACGGGCATTTCTCTCGACGGTTTGGAGAATGTAGCGATAGGCGGACGCAACCCGATCGACGCAGACGCGAAGGCGGACTACTTCGATTCGATCTACTACAGCCGCGCCGTTGTGGGTCTCTGCACGACCGTGTTCCTCGAGGCTGCCATCATCGGACGGCCGGTCCTGACGATGCAGCTGCCGGCGTATCGGATGCATCAGGACGGTATGGTGCATTTCCGGTATCTGTTGAATGTGGAAGGCGGGCTGCTGCACACCGCGCCCGACGTCGGCTCGCATCTGTCGCACCTCGCCGGGGTCATGAAGAGCGATGGATCGCGCGAGGCGCGCAACCGACGCTTTCTCACCGCGTTTGTCAGGCCCGGCGGTCTCGAGTCGCCATCAACGCCGAGGTTTGTTGAGACGGTCGAGGGGCTCGGACGCTCCGCAGGACATGCGCAGCCTGAGCCCACGTTCGATGACCCGCCGCTCATGTTGAGAGCCGCGATTGCTGCGTCGAACACGGCGATCGGGAGATGGCTGCTGATGGATGCCATAGACATCGCGCGCGACGACAGCGAGCGCGCCAATCGTGCACAGAAGGAACAGATACTCGGCGCGAGGGCCGCTTACCGCGAGCGCGAGCACCGTGAACGCGAAGCGATCATCCGTGCAACACGCCAGGAACGGGCCGCCAAGGAATGGCGCAAGTGGCGTCGAGGTCTCAGCGCCCGCAAGCAGGTCGCGCGTCTGAAGGCGAGCGTCAAACGGTTGATCGAGGTGGGCCATCACTGACGTGAAGCCGCGCGTTGTGCTCGGCATGACCTTGTACAACAACGCCGGGCACCTCCGCGAAGCGACCGAGTCGCTTCTCGCCCAGACCGATGGCGATTTCGCGCTCGTCATGCTCGACGATGGCACGAACACGGACAGCGAGCACATCGCGCGCGAGTTCGAAACGCGAGATCGCCGAGTTCGGTACTGGCGTCATCCGGAACGGCGTGGGATGGTGCCGACGTGGCGGGAAGTCGTCCAGATTGCGCGCCGCGAGCATCCATCTGCCGAGTACTTCGCGTGGGTCAGCGATCACGATCGATGGGCTCCGCAATGGCTGGCGCGCATGGTCGCGGAGCTCGACGCGCATCCGGAGGCGGTGCTCGTATATCCACAGACGCTTCGTGTCGACGAGGGCGGCGCGCTCGTCGACAAAGAGCCGCGGATGTTCGACACATCAGGGATTGGCGATCCGCGCGACCGGTGGCGGCATTTCTGCTGGAGCGGCTTCGGATCCGGCGACATGGTCTACGGCCTCATGCGCGTGCGCGCGCTCGAGGCGGCCGGTATCTTCCGGTCTGTTCTCAATCCGGACCGCCTCCTGGTCGCGGAGCTGTCGCACCAAGGCGAGATCCGCCAGGTCGCTGAGCCGTTGTGGAGCCGGCGGCAGTCCGATGGCGCGAGTGTCGACCGGCAGCGCGTTTCGCTGTTTGCCGGTTCGCCGCCGTCGCGATTCAACTGGCCGCCGTCGCTCCAGCACGCCGTGCTCCTGCGGCGCGAAGGATACGACGTCTCGATGATTGCGACCTATGTCATTGCATCAACCTGGCGCGCGACCCGAAAGACCGAAACGTCGAAGCGCGTTGGTCGTGGTCTCGATCAAGTGCACTTTGCGAAGAAGCTGGTGAAGAAGGCCTTTCATCACGCTGTCTACTACACGCTTGTTGGCGGCAGGAAGCTGGCCGGCAAGAGCCGCCGCGCGACCCGCAAGGTGGTGTACGAAATCCTGATGTTCACGCATCGCACGGGGCTGCGAAGACAGAGCCGGTGAAAATTCTCATCGCCGCTCTTCACAACGGCTACTACCGCAACATCGAGTCAATGGTGGACGAGCTGGCGGCACGGGGGCACCAGCTCCATCTCGGCGCGGAGCGCCACGAATCCGCGCTGGGTGGAGGGTCGATCGTCCAGCGCCTGGCGGCAGCTCATTCGAACGTCAGTTACGGGAGAGTTCCCACCCGCGAGCAGAAGACCCGGTTCCTCGCCACTAAGGTCAGGCTGACGCTCGATTACCTCCGTTACCTCGAGCCACAGTACGAAGGCACCCCCGCGCTGCGGCAACGGGCGGAAGTGCGGACGCCGAGCGGCTTCATTACGCTCGCCGAGCATGGCTTGCTGCGCTCGCCGCGGGCGCGCCGCCTGCTTGCGAGCGCGCTGCACGCGATCGATCGTTCGGTTCCCGCAAGTCCGGACATTGAACGTTTTCTCGACGTGCAGGCGCCTGACGCGGTGGTGATCACACCGCTGATTGGGCTTGTCCCTTCATCGCAGCTGGACCTGTTGCGCAGCGCGCGAGCGCGCGGTATCCCGACCGCAGTGTGCGTCTGGAGCTGGGACCATCTGTCCAGCAAGGCCATCATCCGCGACATGCCCGATCGCTTGTTCGTATGGAACGACGTGCAGCGGCGCGAAGCGACCGAGATGCATGGCGTGCCTGCGGAGCGCGTGGTCGTGACGGGTGCACAATCGTTCGACCGCTGGTTCGACCAGCGCCCCTCTCGCAGCCGTGCGGATTTCGTGCACCGCGTCGGGTTGCCCGATGGCCGGCCAGTCGTCCTGTGGGTATGTTCGGCCCTGTTTCCAGGAAGTCCGTCGGAGGCGCAGTTCGTGCTCAGGTGGGCTGCCGCGCTGCGAAATTCTTCGGATCCGTCCCTGCGCGACGCGGCGATCCTGGTGCGCCCGCACCCATCCAGGAAGCGTGAGTGGGATGAGGTCGACGGGCGAAGCGTACCCGACCTCGCCTTATGGGGCGACAATCCGATCGACACGGAGTCGCGCGCCGATTACTTCGACTCACTCCATTACAGCGCTGCCGTTGTCGGCCTGAACACCAGTGCGTTCATCGAGGCAGGCATCGTCGGTCCTCCCGTATTGGCCATTTTGCCCGAAGAGTTTCGACCGAATCAGGAAGGGACGCTGCACTTTCGATATCTCGTGGAGGGAGGCTTACTGACCATTTCGCGCTCTCTTGCCGAACACTGTGGGCAGTTGGCCTCCATTCTGGGTGGGAACACGCAAGAGATTCTTCGACGACAGCGCGAGTTCGTCCATACATTCGTGAGACCGCTTGGTCTCGACATGTCCGCCACGTGCGCGATCGCAGATGCGGTCGAAGCACTCGGCACGGTGCGGCCGCAGCATGCCGTGAGCGCGCCGGCCACCGTCGCACGATTCGGGTTCATCACATTACGAGCGTTGGCGCGAATCCCGCGCGGTCGCAAGCTGCTGCTCAACAAGCGCGAGATCGAAGGAAAGCTCCGGCGCGCCGATAGCGAGGGACGCGAAGTCAGCTGGCTGTGAAGATCCTGTTTTTCGCTCGCCACTATGCGTACCTCCGACTGTTCGAGTCGTCCATCGAAGAGCTCGCGCGTCGCGGCCACCAGCTGACGTTGTCGGCCGATCGCGAGGAGGCGATGGGGGGCCGGCGGATGGTTGAGCGGCTGGCGGAGCGATTTCCCAACATCACGCTCGCGACGACTCCAGGGCGCGCACCCGGTGCGTGGAGTGAATTCGCGCGGCGGCTGCGGCTCGGCATCGACTATCTGCGTTACCTCGATCCGCGTTACGCGGCGACACCGCATATTCGCGCGCGGGCACGTGAGCGCGCGCCACGCAGCGTCGTGGCCATCGCGGATCGCTTTGGCGCAGGCGCACGAGAGACGTTCGCACACCTGTTGCGCACGCTCGAGCG
Source organism: Vicinamibacterales bacterium (assembly GCA_035764385.1). GTDB lineage: Bacteria > Acidobacteriota > Vicinamibacteria > Vicinamibacterales > UBA2999 > Gp6-AA40. Next base: position 56,455 of record DASTZI010000221.1, on the reverse strand, counting down.
TGGCATCCCCGCGAGAACCGACCTCGAGCACTACATCGCAAGCCATCACCCAGATGCCGTGCTCGTGACTCCGCTCATCGAGCTCGGATCGCCGCAGATGGATCACCTTGCCGCCGCCAAGGCGCTTGGGATTCGAACGGCGCTTCCCGTTGCCAGCTGGGATCACCTGTCGAGCAAAGCGCTCATTCGCAACGTGCCGGATCTCCTGCTGGTGTGGAACGAGATTCAGAAGCAGGAAGCGATCGAGATGCACGGCGTCGCGGCGGACCGGGTAGTTGTCACCGGCGCACATCCCTATGATCAGTGGTTTGGCCGGGCGCCGTCGCGCAGTCGCGACAGCTTCTGCTCGCGCGTCGGCCTTCGTGCGGATCGCCCGTTCGTGGTGTACCTGTGTTCGTCGCTCTTCCGCGGCACCGCAAGCGAAGCTGCCTTTGTCGAGCGCTGGGTTGAAGCGATTCGCACGAGCAGCGATCCTCGCCTGCACGACATCGGCATCCTGATCAGGCCGCACCCGGCACGGCCGGACGAGTGGAAGCAGATCGATCTGTCCGGTTTCAGGAACCTCGCATTCTGGGGTGACCATCCGGTTGACGATGACGCGAAGAACGACTACTTCGACTCGATGTACTACAGCGCGGCGGTGGTCGGCCTCAATACGAGCGCGTTTCTCGAAGCCGCGGTCGTCGGCAAGCCGGTGCACACCGTTCTCGATGAACACATCTCGAGGCATAACCAGGAAGGCACGATTCACTTTCACTATCTGCTGGATGTGAACGGCGGGCTGCTTCGCGTCGCGCGAACGCTCGACGAACACGTGCAGGTGCTCGCCGACTCGCTCGCGCCTGAAGGGGGAGGCGACCCGAAGGCGCGCTGCTTCGTCGAAGGCTTTATTCGTCCCTTTGGTCTGGCGCAGGCCGCGACGCCGCGATTTGCGGACGCGATCGAACAGCTCGTGGCGTTGCCGGCTCCCCGGCCTTCCGGCGTCGGTGTGACGGAACGCGTGCTGCGTTTGGTGATGTATCCCGCCGTCGGAGCACTTCAGCTCCTTCTAATCACGCAGCCACATCGCAAGCGCGTGCGCCTGGAGATCAAGAAGCTGTTCCAGGATGGCCGCCGCCGCGTATTCGTCTGGGTCAAGCAGTTCGCGCAAAAACAGCTCGGCGAGAAAGAGCTGACCGCGCCGCCGGTGGGGCCGCCATCCGCGCTGACACCAAAGCCTGGGCGCCAGCGCGATCCCGCAAAAAAACTCGCTGGATGGAACCTTCCGGAGGCGGAGGAAACCCGCGAGTTGATTACCGGCCTGGGACGAAGTGGCCGACCGATTCTGATCGGTCCGTGGCTCTCGGAGGCAGGGTTCGAGCTGCTCTACTGGATTCCATTTCTGACGTGGGCAAAGACCTACGGCAACCTCGACCCATCGCAACTCGTCGTCATTTCACGTGGCGGCGCGGCCTCCTGGTATCGCGACATCACGACGAACTACGAGGACGTGCTCTCGTTCTATTCGCCCGAACAGTTCCGCGTGCGCAACGAGGCACGCATCGTCGAACAGCGTGGTCGCCTCAAGCATGTTGAGGTGTCAAGCTTCGACCGCGAGATCATTGCGAAGGTCACCGAGAAGCGCGGTCTGAGCGGAGTGCGTCTACTGCACCCGTCGAGCATGTATCGTCTGTTCGATCATTTCTGGTTCCAGCGCGTGCCGGTGACGCTCATCGAGGCATTCACGTCGTTTGGAGCCCTGCCGCCGGTCGACCCCGGCGAATTGCGCAATCACCTGCCGCAGCGATACGTGGCAGCGAAGTTCTACAGCAATACGGCCTTGCCCGACACGCCCGAAAACCACGCGTTCGTCGCGTCGTATCTCGACGAGCTGACGCGTCACACGGACGTGGTCCTGCTGAACACGCCGCATCGCTTCGACGATCACTCCGACATCGCCAGAGGAAATCGCAGCCGGATTCACACGATCGATCATTTGATGACGCCGGCCACCAATCTCGACGTGCAGACACGTGTCATTGCCGGCGCCGAGGCCTACGTTGGGACGTATGGCGGGTTCTCGTACGTCGCGCCGCTGTCGGGAACGCACGCGCTGACGTTTTACTCGCACATCACGGGTTTCCGGTTCGACCATCTCGAAGTCGCCAAGCGTGTGTTTTCAGGGCTTCGGAAGGGAAGCTTCGTCGAGCTCGATCTGCGTTCGGTGGACATGCTTCGACTCGGTTTCGGCGTCGCGCATCATGAGTTTGTTGCGAAGAGCTAAGCGGCCGTTGCGCGATGCACTCCGCCACCGCGCGGAGATACGCGAGCAGCTCGAATGGTCTCGCGCCGGCTGGGCCGTCGAGCGGGAGATCGAGGCGGTCGTCAACGGCGCGGAGACGATTGTTGCGGGACCGTGGCTCTCGGAAGTCGGCTTCGAGGCGCTCTACTGGGTGCCGTTCCTGCGATGGGTCAAGGCGGCCTTTCGTGTCGAGCCGTCGCGTGTGATCGCCGTCTCGCGCGGGGGCGTTGCGTCGTGGTACCGCGGCATCTCCGATCGGTACGTGGAGATCTGGGATCACATCGACCCTGCCGACTTCGCTCGGCGGACCGGAGAGCGCGGCGCGACGAAACAGTTGGAGGTCTCGGCGTTCGATCGTGAGGTGGTGCACGTCGTCGAGCGAGTTGCGGGAACCCGCGTCGCCGTACTGCACCCTTCGTTGATGTATCGCCTGTTCTCGCTCTTCTGGTCCGGTCAGCGCGCGCAGAGCTTCCTCGATGCCCATATGCGCTTCGAGGCGATTCCGCCACCGCAGGTTCTGGATGCCGCGGCTCTTCCCCGCGAGTACGTCGCGGTGAAGCTCTATGCGGCGCGATCGTTGCCGGACACACCAGACGTGCGTCGCACGCTCGCGTGGTTCGTCGACACCCTCGCCGAGCGCACCCACGTCGTCCTGCTCGACACTGGGCTGGCGCTTGATGAGCACGCCGACTATGCGTTTGGACCGACCGGGCGCGTCATCAGCGCCCGATCATGGATGGCTCCGAACAACAATCTCGCCGTCCAGACTCAGATCATCGCCAGCGCGCAGGCATTTGTCGGGACGTGCGGCAGCGTGGCGTGGCTCGCGCCAATGCTCGGCGTGAACACATCTGCCGTCTACATGGATCCGAAGTGGCTGCATGCCCATCTCGGCGTCATGCTGCGCGCATGCCACCGGACCGGGGCGGGTCATTTCGCTGCCCTTGATCTCCGGGCGCTCGATCCAATGGGTTCGGCTCAAGGCTCGAGACTCATGGCTCAAGAGGCGAATCCTTGATTTCCGAGCGATTTCTTGTTGCCGGCCGCAGTCTCGTCATCGGCGAAGTCGCGCTGACACACGACGGCAGTCTCGGGCTCGCACACGCATTTGTGGATGCGATTGCCGATGCGGGCGCTGATGCCGTGAAATTCCAGACCCACATCGCCGCGGCCGAGAGCACGCCGTCCGAACCGTTTCGCGTGAAATTCAGCCGTCAGGACAAGACGCGATACGACTACTGGAAACGGATGGAGTTCACCGAAGAGGGCTGGCGCGGGCTGGCCGAGCACGCGCGCGAGCGCGGCATTCTGTTCCTCTCGTCGCCCTTTTCAATCCAGGCCGTCGACCTGCTCGAGCGCATCGGCGTCCCGCTCTGGAAAATCGCATCAGGCGAGACCTCGAACACAACACTGCTCGATCGCATCCTCGATACGCGGAAGCCGGTGTTGCTGTCGACCGGGATGAGTCCGCTCGAGGAAATCGACCGCGCCGTCGCACGGGTTCGCGCGCGCCACGCCGATCTCGGTGTCTTCCAGTGCACGACCGCCTACCCATGTCCACCAGAGAAGATCGGGCTCAATCTGATTCCGTTCTATCGCGGGCGCTATGGCTGTTGGGTGGGGTTGTCGGATCATTCGGCGACGATCTTTCCGGGCCTCGCGGGGGCTGCGATGGGAATGGACATGCTCGAAGTGCACGTGGCGCTTTCTCGCGAGATGTTCGGTCCCGATGTCATCGCCTCGATTACCACGCAGGAACTACGGCAGCTTGTGGACGGGATCCGGTTCATCGAACGGATGCGCGCGCACCCGCTCGACAAGGACGAATCGGCGCAGGAGACGGCTCCGCTGCGCAAGCTGTTCACGCGAAGTCTTGTGGCGTGCGCCAGCCTGCCAGCCGGCACGGTCATCGAACGTGAACATGTGGTCATCAAGAAACCTGGAACCGGTCTGCCGCCCGATCGACTCGAGGACGTGATTGGCCGACGCCTAGCGCGGCGGGTCACCGCAGATCAGGTTCTGACCGCTGAAGACATCGAAGGACTCGCCTAGGTTGCCCAAACGGAAAATCTGCGTCGTCGTGACTGCTCGTCCGAGCTACTCCCGCATTCGTACGGCGCTCAAAGCCATCGATCAGCACAGCGATCTCGAGTTGCAGCTGGTCGTTGCGGCGTCGGCGCTGCTGGATCGGTACGGCAGCGCCATCCATTCGATTGAACGCGACGGATTTCCGATTGTTGCGCGGGTGTACATGGTGCTCGAGGGAGAAAACCTCGTCACCTCCGCCAAGTCGACGGGTATCGGCCTGTCGGAGCTGGCGACCGTGTTCGACAACATCAAGCCCGACGCGGTGGTCACGATCGCGGATCGTTACGAGACGCTCGCGACGGCCGTGGCCGCGTCGTACATGAACATCCCGCTTGTGCATATCCAGGGCGGCGAGGTGACGGGCTCGATCGATGAGAAGGTACGACATTCGGTCACCAAGCTCGCCAACCTGCATCTCGTGTCGACCAATCTCGCCGGTGAGCGCGTCAAGAAGCTCGGTGAAGATCCAGCCAACGTGCATGTCACCGGTTGTCCGTCGATCGACATCGCGGCCGAAGTCGCGGCGCGTCCGGAGATGGATTTCGATCCGTTTGGAAAATATGGCGGCGTCGGTCCGACCACCGATCTGTCGAACGGGTATCTCGTCGTGATGCAGCATCCCGTGACGACCGAGTACGAAGAAGCGCGGCATCAGGTCGACGAGACGTTGTATGCCGTCAAAGACTTCGGCCTTCCGGTGCTGTGGTTCTGGCCGAATGTGGATGCGGGGTCCGACGGGACCTCGAAAGGCATCCGGATGTTCCGCGAAAGGGAGCAGCCGGAGAACTTCCACCTGTTCCGCAACATGTTCCCCGAGGACTTCCTGCGCCTGCTCTGTAGTGCGACAGCCATCGTCGGCAATTCGAGCGTCGCCATCCGCGAGTGTTCTTATCTGGGCGTACCTGCGGTCAACATCGGCACCAGGCAGCTTGGTCGCGAGCGTGGCCGCAACGTCATAGACGTCAGCCACGATCGCGTCGAGATTACCGACGCCCTGGCGGCGCACATCAAGCGTGGCAGAGCGTCACGGGACTTGCTCTACGGCGACGGCAGGGCTGGAGAACGCATTGCCGACTGTCTGTCGCAGGCCGAGCTGACGATCGAGAAGAGACTGACGTACTGATGACGACAGTTTCAGCAGATCGCAGAGAGCGGATTGCCGCGCTCGAGTACGACTACGCGACGCAGCCGAAACAGACCTTGACGGCCTGTAACCTGTGTGGCGCAGGCCAGTTCGTCATCCTCACGCATCGGGACCGGTATGGCTACCCGGCGCAGGCGCACGCGTGCCGCCAGTGCGGTCTTGTCTTTCTGAACCCGCGCCTCGCGGCGGAGGCGTACGCACGTTTCTACAACGGCGTGTATCGTCCGCTCGTCAGCGCGTTCCACGGCCGGCTCATCGATGCGCGCACGATCCAGGCCGAGCAGCGCGAGTATGCGGTGGAACGTGCGGAATTCCTGAGGCCCTTCACCGCCAGTACCCGACGACGGACGCTGCTGGACATCGGAGGTTCGACGGGAGTGGTGGCCGCGCACTTCGCGCGAGAGTTCGGACTGGACGGAACCGTCATCGATCCGGCGCCGCTCGAAATCGAGCAGGCGCAGCGCCTCGGGCTCGAGACGATCTCGGGATTGGTCGAACACCACGACTTCGGGAGCCGTCGTTTCGACGTCGTCACCATCTGCCAGACGGTCGATCACCTGCTCGATGTTGCGGGGACGCTGACGCGTGTCCGCCAGTTGCTGTCCGACGATGGATTGCTCTTCATCGATATCGTCGATTTTCGGGCGGCCTATCTCCGCAACTGGTCGGTTGAGGATGCGATCAAGATCGATCATCCGTACTACCTCACCGAACCGACCATCGTCGCGCACTTGCGCAGGGCGGCGTTCGAAGTGCTCCGTAGCGACTACGCCAGCGATCATCTGCACGTCAGCTACGTGTGCCGTCCAGGCACCGGCAATGTGGACGTGATGCCAACGGTTGCCTCGGTTGACGCGCTGCTTCGGGAAGTGCGCTTCGTGCAAAACTCTCCACACCGGGTGTGACGATCTCGGCGCCCCGGGCGTGTGCTCTTTTCTGCGCGGCGCTGATGGCGGGTTCGCTCGGCTACGGTCTTCTGCGCGTACCGCTGCAGGTGCAGGATTCGCTACCGAAAATTGTGGAGGCCGGACGTTCGCCCGGAGTGTGGGCGTCCTTCACCTCGGAGATCGGAACCACGGATTTTCGTCCGCTGTGGATGGCGGAAACAAAGCTGCTGTTCGATCTGTCGGGCGGTCACGTGCACGTCGCTTACAAGGCGTTTCATATTGCACTCTTGGTAGCGGCGTTGTGCTTGTTCGTTACCGCGTTGCGTATCGAAAGCGGCGTAGACCTCGCCGCTTCGCTCTTCGCGCTGAATGTCTTTGTCGGCAGCAACACATTTGTTGGTCTCGTGAAAGAAGCGACCCCCGTGAACGTGTATCTGCCGATCGTCGGGCTCGTCCTGCTGGCGATGCTTTTGTCGCGCGGCCGCGGCGGAGTCTGGATCGACCTTGCGGCAGTGCTCACGTTTGTCGCCGCGTGCCTGACGCTCGAATCCGGCGTTCTGGTGTGGGTCGCGCTGGTGGCTGGACGCCTTGCTGGACGTCGCGGTGTTTCAGATCGTGCCTTGATCAGCGTCACGATTTTGATGGTGGTTTACGTGGTGGGGCGTCTCACACTGCTTCCGCTGGACACGCAGAACGCCTCCGGGTACCTGGCGGAGCGGCTCGAACCGGAACAGATTCGAGAGCGCTTCGGCGCGGGCCTCAGCCGATTCACGATCTATACGGTGTATGCATCGATATCCTCGGTGCTCTTCTCGGAGCCGCGCGACGGGACGTTCGTGATCTTGCGAGGATGGCAGCATGGAGACATTCCGCCGAGGATGTGGATCAACATCGTCTCGTCGACGCTGACGACGGTTCTGATCGCAATCACGGCATGGCGATGGTCGCGTGAAGGCAGCGCCAACACGGACGGCGATCGCGCAGCGATACGCGGCGATTTCCTGATCTTCGGCGCCTTGCTTGCTGCGAGTGCGGTGTCGTCGTTTGCGTACGCGAAGGACGTCATCATGAGCACCGCGGGCGCCTGCTATGCGATCGTCGCGTTCTGGGCGGTCCGCGATCACCTGATTCGGGCGCGGCGCGTTGGTCCCGCCCTCGTGACCACAATCGTCCTTCTCGCGGCGAGCTCGCTATGGGCGGTGCGCGTCGTCGGGGTGCACCATGTCATGAGGACCCAGGCGTTCGCGTTTCACAACGATTGGGCGGGTATGCGCGACTACTTGCCGGACGATCCGGCGGCTCACCGGCTCGTCTCGTCGCTGCGCGCCGACGCTTTGTCTAGGCCTGTCGTCAACCCCTGGTTTGTGCCCCGATGGGCGGACCGCGTGTTCGATATCGACTACTAGTGGCGGCAGTCACGTGGCTCGCTTGACGACTTTGCCGGCGGTCTGTGCCGGCATCCCACCGCTGGCCGCAGTCGCTTTTTGCGGCGCGGTGTTCGGCGCGGCCGTGTTCGGCTACACACCGACATTCTGGCAGGGCGGTCCGCTGACGCTCGCGGAAGCTGCCGCCCTGCGGGATCAGGCAGAGGTCGCGCGGCTCATCGAAGCAGGCGCGGATCCAAACATCGAGTACGCATTGCGTCCCGACGTTCTCGCTGTCAGTCGCGCGACCCCGCTCGAGGCCGCGGTTCTTGCGCGGCGCCCTGAGATTGTCCAGCTATTGATGCGTGAAGGGGCTGCCGTGGATGAACCCGGCTGGCACCATCTTCATTGCATCGCTGCCGATATTGGAGAGGACGACGTCATCGAAGCCATCGATGCCTATCGGCCCTCGACAGTAGCCGTCGCTTCGTGCACGCGATGACTCGAGAGCTGGTTCTCGCACTTGTCCCTGCACGTGGCGGATCGAAAGGTGTTCCACGGAAGAACGTGAAGCTGCTCGCCGGCCATTCGCTACTGGACTACACCGCGCGTGCGGCGCGCGAATCGGGTGTCGTCGACCGAATCATTCTGAGCACCGACTCTCCCGAAATTGCCGACGAGGGTCGCCGTGCAGGCCTCGAAGTGCCGTTCATGCGACCGGCCGCGCTGGCGGCGGACGATACGCCGATGGTTCCCGTCATCGTGCATGCGCTTGCCGAGTTGTCGCGGCAGGGTTGGTCGCCTGAGATCGTCGTGCTGCTGCAACCCACGTCTCCGCTTCGACGGCCCGATCACATTCGCGCAGCGGTGACGCTGCTGCGCGAGACCAGCGCCGATTCGGTGGTCACGGTGGTGGAAGTTCCACGTCACTTGTCACCGGACTATGTCATGCGGATCGCCGATGGGCGCCTCAAGACGTTTTTGCCTGACGGTGAACGCGTCACCCGCCGGCAGGATGCACGGCCGGCCTACTCGCGCGATGGCACGGTGTACGCGTTCCGGCGCTCGACCATCGAGAAATCCGGCGGCATTTATGGGGAAGATTGCCGGCCGCTGCTCATCGATCCGTCCGACTCGCTCAGCATCGACTCTCCGGCGGACTGGGATGAAGCCGAACGTCTGCTCAGTCGGCAATGAATTCGCTGCGTCACGTGGTGCCGCGCCCCATTCGGCGCGCGGCAAGCGCGTTTCTCGCGCAGCGCAAGAGCGAGCGACTGCAACGCGAGCTTGCCGCGATGGCCACACGCGGCATCCCAATTGTCGCCGGTCCTTGGCTGGGCGAGGTGGGGTTCGAGCTGCTTTACTGGGTGCCGTTTCTTCGGTGGTGTGCCGAGCGGTTGACGATCGATCCGGAGCGCTTCGTGGTCGTCTCGCGTGGCGGCACGGAAAACTGGTACCGCCCCTTCGCGTCGCGCTATGCGGACGTGTTCGACCAGGTCACCGCCGAGATGTTCCGCGAGCAGCACGATGCAAGGGTGCGGGATCTTGGTGAACAGAAGCAGACGCGCATCACTGAGTTCGACCGCGAGATTGTCGCCGCGGCAATGCGTCACGCGCAGGTGCGCGAGTGGTCTCTGCTGCACCCGTCATTGATGTACGACGTGCTGAACCCGTACTGGTGGGGCCATCAAGCGGATCGGTGGGTTCACAACCATGTTCGCTATGCCCGCCTCGATACGCCCCCGAAAACCGACGTGCTCGACCTGCCACCGCGCTACGTTGCGGCCAAGTTCTATTTCAACGAGTGCTTCCCCGCGACGCCGCAGAATCGCGCATTTGTTCGTGACGCGCTCAGGACCTTCGCGGCGGTCGGTCCGGTCGTGGCTCTCTCCACGGGATTGAACATCGACGACCATCGTGGCGATCGTGTCGACGAGCATGGTGTGCGCCATCTGCCTGAAGGTCTCGATCCCGCACGCAATCTGCACATTCAGAGCGCCATCGTGGCTGGCGCGGACGCGTTTGTCGGCACCTACGGTGGCTTCTCCTACATGGCACCGTTCCATGGTGTGAAATCGCTCGCGTTCTACAGCGACCCCGGCGGCTTCTCCCAGAAGCACCTGCACATGGCGCGATCGGCGTTCGACCAGATCGGCGCGTCGGGCCTGCTGGAGGTCCGCGACGCGGCGGGAGGTGCGGACATTGCCGGCGACGTCAGCACGTGGGGTCACAGATGACGGCGGGTCCCGCGTCCGGGTGGGCCGGGGTTGATGCGCGGGCGCGCACCGCGAAGCGAGCGGTGTTTGCGGAAACCAGGCGCCGGCTCAAGCTGCTGCGGGAGAAGATTCGCAACGGCGGCGTGGCGATCGTCAACATTTCAGCCAAGCAACTGCGTCGTGCGGGGTGGCTGCGGGCGCGGGTCCACAAACAGATGCACGAGATCGGCGAGGCGAAGAAGCGCGTTGATACCTATCGCGCCGAGTGGCGCGTCGAGCGCGACATCGCCCGTGTCGTCTCTGGTTCGGACCCCATCATTGTCGGACCGTGGCTCTCGGAAGTGGGCTACGAGGTGCTCTATTGGGTGCCGTTCGTGCGCTGGATCCAGTCGCGGCACGGCATCCCGGCCGATCGGCTGGTCATCGTGACGCGTGGCGGCGCGGCGTCGTGGTACTCGGACATCACCACCAACGCCGTGGAACTGTTCGACCTGATGTCTCCCGACGAGTACGCGGCTGCCAATGCGCAGCGCAGCGCCGAAGATCGCGGAACGCTCAAACAGTTCGTCATCTCGTCGATGGATCAGCGAATTGTGGCGGAGGCCCAGCGCCGGATCGGCGCCGCACGGGCGCAGGTGCTGCACCCGTCATTGCTGTATCAGTTGTTCCATCAGTTCTGGCTGGGTCACCGGCCGCCGTCATTCCTCGACCGCCGGACGCGGTATCGCCGCATTGCGGCGCCGAATGTCGCCGTGCCGCCGCTGCCCGCCGACTTCGTCGCGGTGAAGTTGTACACGGCGGCGTCACTGCCGCCGACCGACGCGGTCCGCCGGGCACTTCGGTCGATCGTGGTTGGTCTCGCCGAACGGACGCCGGTCGTCATGCTCGATACAGGACTCTCGCTCGATGACCACGAGGACTACTCGTTCGCGGCCTCCCGAATCCACAGCGTGCGCGATGCCCTGACGCCGCGCGACAATTTGGCGGTGCAGACGGCCATCATCAGCCGCGCGTCGTCATTTGTGGGGACGTGCGGTGCGCTGGCGTGGCTGGCGCCGATGCTCGGCGTCGACACGACCGCGATCCTCGCCGATGCGCGATTTCTTCACGGACACCTGCAGGTGGCACGCCGCGTCTACCAATTGATAGGCGGCGGACGTTTCTCGCCGCTCGACATCTCGGCATTCGAACAACTGGGCCTTTCAACACCGCTCATCAACTGACACATGGCGATTCGCGACATTCTCGTGACCGGCGGCGCCGGTTATATCGGTTCACATCTCGTCGATGCGCTGGTGGCGCGTGAGTACCGCGTGACCGTCCTCGACAACCTCGAGCCACAGGTCCATCGTTCCGGCACGTGGCCGACCTACGCCAATGCGAAGGCGGAATACGTGAAAGGCGACGTGCGCGATCGAGCCGTGTTCGAACCGCTCGTGCTGCGATCGCAGGCGGTGGTGCACTTCGGTGCGGCCGTGAGCGTCGGCCAGAGCATGTACCAGGTCGATCGGTACGTCGACGTCAACACGCGCGGCACGGCGGTGCTGCTCGACATCCTCGTCAACGCTGCGCACCACGTCGAGAAGGTGATCGTCGCCTCGTCGATCGGCGTCTACGGCGAGGGTGCGTACGAATGTGCGACGCACGGTGTCGTCGCACCGACCATCCGTTCCGAGCAGCAGCTGGCGCTGCGCGACTGGGAACAGCACTGCCCCTACTGCTCGACGCACGTGCGATCGATCCCGACCCCCGAAGACAAAGCGCTCTACCGCGACAACATCTACTCGATGACGAAGTACCACCAGGAAGAAATGGTGCTGCTGATCGGAAAGACGTACGGGATTCCATCGGTTGCGCCGCGGTTCTTCAACGTCTACGGGCCGCGTCAGAGTCTGAGCAATCCGTACGCGGGTGTCGCCGCAATCTGGTTGAGCCGCCTGCTCAACGGCAAGCAACCGATCGTGTTCGAGGACGGGGGGCAGCTGCGCGACTTCGTGTCCATACACGACGTCGTCGATTGTCTCGTGCTCATGCTCGAACAACCGGGCGCCGACTACCTGCCGGTGAACATCGGCTCGGGCGAGACGATCACCATTCTCGATATCGCGAAACTGCTCACACGTCTTCTTGGCGTGTCGATCGAGGCGCAGGTCACGCAGACGGGCCGCAAGTTCGACATCCGGCACAACACCGCGGACATTGCTCGCGCGCGCCAGACGCTCGGATACGCTCCGAAAATCTCGCTCGAAGAAGGGTTCTCGGAGCTGATCGAGTGGGCGAAAACAACGCCCGACGTGGCGGTTGATTTCTTCGACAAGGCGCTGCAGGAACTGCAGGAAAAAGGTCTCCTCGTCAAATCGTGATTCTCACCTTCGACCAACTGAAGGAGTACCGCAAGAAAGTGGCGATGGTGGACGGTGCATTCGATCCACTGCACCGTGGCCACATCGAGTACTTCCGCGCGGCCGCCGCACAGCTCGATGTTCCATTGCTGTGCAATGTGGCATCCGACCGGTACGTGTGGACCAAGCATCCGCCGCTGCTGCCAGAGGATCAACGCGCGGCGATCGTGGATGCGATTCGGTTCATCGGTTACACACACATCAACCAGTTCGACACCGAGACCATCCTGCGCGAGCTCCAGCCGAAGTATTACGTCAAGGGGAAGGACTGGGAGGGCCGGCTGCCGCCGGAGCAGGTGAAGATCTGCCGCGAGCAGGGGATCGACGTCGTGTATCTCGACACCGTATTCGATTCGTCGACCCGGATTCTCAACGACATGATCAAGCAGCTAAGTCAGCGATGAACATTACACAGTTCGAGCAGCAGGTCCTCGATCAGAAGCCGGTCGAGTCGGGCCACTACGATTCGGAATATTTCACCGGCGACTGGCGCGCCGAGGGGAACAACTACAGCCTCGAGACGCGGCGGCAGATCGAGGCCAAGAATCCGTCTCTCATCAAGGACGTGTTCCAGCCGGAGAAGGTGTTGGACCTCGGATGCGGCCCCGGGGCGCTGATGCATCTGCTCTGGGAGCTGGGCGTCAACGTCGAAGGCATCGACTTCGCGGACAGCAGCAGGCAGCTCGCGACATCCGAGGTGCGCGATCGCATCACCGTCGGCTATGTCGGCGATCCGACGATCAAGCCTGCGAACGCCTACGACCTTGTGATCTGTCGCGAGGTGCTCGAGCACCTGACTGTCCTGCAGGTGAAGCAGACGGTCACCAATATGGTGCGCATGACCTCGCGGTTCATCTACGTCACGACGCGGTTTCACCCGAATCCGTCGAACCTGCTCGACTTCACAACCCAGTTTGACGTCGACCCCACGCACATCACGCTCCTCAACAAGGACATGCTGCGCCTGATGTTCGTGCTCGAAGGCTGCCGGTCCAGGCCCGACCTCGAAGCGCGCATGGATTGGGGCAACAAGGGCCGCGTGCTCGTCCTCGAAAAGCTCGGAACCGGCAACTGATGCCGCTCGCGCCAACGGTCCGGCTTGGTCGCAATGTCGTGATTCACCACCCAGATCTGGTGAATCTGTATGGCTGTGAGGTTGGCGACGAGACGAAGATCGGCGCGTTCGTCGAGATTCAGAAAAACGCGACCATCGGCGCCCGCTGCAAGATTTCATCGCACACCTTCATCTGCGAAGGCGTCGACATTGAAGACGAGGTCTTCGTCGGTCACGGCGTGATGTTCATCAACGATCCCTATCCGCGCGCAACCAACGAGGGCGTACTGCAGACGCAGGCGGACTGGAAAGTCGTTCCGACGCGCGTGCGCCGAGGTGCGTCCATCGGCAGCGGAGCCGTGATCATGTGCGGCGTGACGATTGGTGAGCGGGCGCTGGTCGGCGCCGGCGCCGTGGTCACGCACGATGTCCCGGCCGATGCCGTCGTGGCGGGTGTGCCCGCGCGCCTTCACGGACGGGCGCAGGAGACGCGGTGATTTCCATCGGCGTGATTGGTTACGGGTACTGGGGACCGAACCTGGTGCGCAACTTCGCCGAGGCGCCCGGTGCCCGTGTCGGGTTCGTCACGGACATGCGCCCCGAGCGGCTCGCACAGCTGACGGCGAGATACCCGACAGCAAAAGTGTCGACCGATTACCGCGACCTGATCAGTGACGCGAGTGTCGACGCGGTGGCGATTGCGACGCCTGTCTCCTCACATTTCGAGCTGGCGATGGCAGCGCTTCGCGCGGGCAAGCACGTCCTTGTCGAGAAGCCGATGACCGCGACCTCGGAACAGTCGCTGGCGCTGATTGATGAAGCCGACAAGCGCCGGCTCGTGCTGATGGTGGATCACACCTTCGTCTACACGAATGCCGTGAGGAAGATTCGGGAGCTAACGCAAAACGGCGATCTCGGGGAAATTTATTACTACGATTCGGTTCGCATCAATCTCGGTTTGTTTCAGCATGACGTGAACGTGCTCTGGGACCTCGCCGTTCACGACCTCTCGATCATGGATTACGTGCTGGCGCAGACGCCGGTCTCGGTCTCGGCCACCGGGCTCGCGCATGTCGCCGGCCAACCCGAGAACATCGCCTACATGACGATGTTCTTCGACGGACGCCTGATCGCGCATGTGCACGTCAACTGGCTTGCGCCGGTGAAGGTGCGGCGCACGCTGCTCGGCGGCAGCCGCCGGATGATCGTCTTCGACGACCTCGAGGCGAGCGAAAAGATCAAGGTCTACGACCGCGGCATCTCCGTGAATCCGAGTCCCGAAAACGTGTACGAGATGCTGGTTGGCTATCGTGCAGGCGACATGTGGGCGCCGCAGATTCCACTGGCGGAAGCGCTGCAGACCGAAGCCAGGCATTTCATCGAGTGCATCGATCAGCAGAAGAAGCCGACGACGGATGGGCAAGCCGGACTGCGGGTGGTGCGATTGCTTGAAGCCGCGACGCAGTCGATGACCCATCACGGTGCCCTTGTCCCGCTCGACCTCACATCGCCCGTTCTCTGAACGCTCGACCCTGTTGTCGATGATTCCATACCTGGATTTGAAGGCGCAGTACCGCGGCATCAAGGACGAAATCGATGCGGCGGTTCTGCGTGTCCTCGACAGCACGCAGTTCATTCTGGGAGACGAAGTCGCGGCCTTTGAACGCGAGTTCGCGACCTACTGCCAGGCATCGGAATGTGTGGGCGTGAATTCGGGCACCAGCGCGCTGCACCTGGCACTGCTCGCTGCGGGGATTGGTCCGGGCGACGAAGTGATCACCACGCCGTTCACCTTCGTCGCAACCGTCGCAGCGATCCGGTATGCGGGTGCGACACCGGTCTTGGTCGACATCGAGCCTGATTACTTCGCGATTGACGCGACCAGGATCGAGTCCGCCATTACGGGGAAGACCAGGGCCATCATGCCCGTGCACCTCTACGGCCAGCCGGCGGACATGACGCCAATCCTGGAGATCGCGCGCCGGCGAGGCCTGGTTGTGATTGAAGATGCCGCGCAGGCGCATGGCTCCGAATATCACGGCCGGCGCTGCGGATCGTTGACCGACATCGCCACCTTCAGCTTCTACCCGGGGAAGAATCTTGGCGCCTACGGAGAAGGAGGCGCGATTACAACGACACGAAGCGACCTGGCGACGACATGCCGCATTCTCCGCGACTGGGGACAGGAGAAACGGTACGAACACCGGTTGAAGGGATTCAACTACCGGATGGACGGCATCCAGGGCGCGGTGCTGCGGGTGAAACTTCGACATCTCGAGGCGTGGACGGAAAAGCGCCGTCAGGTCGCGCGGTGGTACACCGAGGTCCTGGACCATGACAGCGTCCGTGTGCCGAAAGAGCGGCCGGGATGCCGGCACGTCTACCACGTCTACGTCGTTCGAAGCGACGACCGCGACGCCCTGCGCGAGGCGCTCTCGAAAGAGGGCATCCAGACCGGCATCCACTATCCGATTCCCGTTCACCTCCAGCCGGCGCACGCCGACCTCGGGTATTGCGCGGGCGATTTCCAGGTCGCCGAGGCCGCGGCGCGCGAGGTGTTGTCGCTGCCGATTTTCCCGGAGATGACTCAAGGGCAGGTGGAGACCGTCGCCGCAGTCGTGTCGAAGGCCCGCGTGTGACGCTTGTTCGTGCCGTTCACGGAGTACGGCCCGTTGAGCACGATCCGCCAGATGAAATTGCGTTTGCCGAAGACCTGCGTCGATCGAAGTCGCGTGAGGAGATCCTGCAGCTGGCCTCCGTGCACGCGCTCGGCGAGGACGACCATGCCGCCCGTATGCGCCGCGCGGCCTGGCGCGCGCTGTCGCGCCGGTTTGGCCACGGTGTTCGGATTGGCCGCGGCGCCATCGCTTCTCATTTCGAGACATTCGAGATCGGCGACGGCGTGTTCGTCGGTGAACAAGCGTTTATCCAGGGGCGTGCGGAAGGCCGATGCATCATCGGTGATCACGCGTGGATCGGTCCGCAAAGTTATCTCGACGCACGCGACCTCGTCATTGGCGAGTACGTCGGGTGGGGACCGGGGGCACGGGCGCTCGGGTCGCAACACATCGGACAGCCCCACGATATTCCGATCATTCAGACCGATCTCGAGATCAAGAGCACGCGTATCGAGGCGTGGGCGGACATCGGCGTGAATGCCGTCGTGCTTCCAGGCGTCGTGATCGGCCAGGGAGCCATCGTCGGCGCGGGCGCGATCGTCACACGCGATGTCGCCGCCTTTTCCATCGTCGCCGGCGTCCCCGCGACGTTTCTCCGCTGGCGCGCGGGTCACGAAAAGCGGTAAAGGCGACCGACGGCCCTATGAGTATTTCGCTCGCCGCGCAGAACCTGGCCCGCGTCGTCTGGAACCGGACCGCCAAGCTTTACAGGCGCGGTCGCCACTGGACGCTGCGGCGGCAGAAGGATCTGCATGAGACGCACAAACACGCTCGCGCGCAGGTGAAGCTCGGAAGCGACCGGGGCCGCGATGCGGCGCAGCATGCGTACGCAGGCGTGGTGCGGACGTCCCGCTACTGGGATCGGCTGCGCCATCGCACGTGGCCTGTCATCGTGCGCGACGTCTCGGTTCGCCGGACCCTGCGGTCGATCGCGACGAGCCCCGGTCCGATCATCGTCGGTCCGTGGCTGTCTGAAGTCGGCTACGAGGCGCTGTACTGGGTTCCGTTTCTCCGCTGGTTCATCCGCCAGTACGACGTGGATCCCGATCGCGTGATCGCGGTTTCGCGAGGCGGCGTGGCGACGTGGTACACGGGCATTGCCTCACGGTACGTCGAACAGTTCGACCTGTTCAGCCCGGAGGCATTCGCGTCGCGCAACCAGGCGCGGCAGCGTGACGCCGATCAGAAGCAGCTCGCGTCCTCGAACTTCGACGAGGAGATCCTCGGCCGCGCCCGCGCCCACGTCGGCATTCTCACCTCCGCGGTGTTACATCCGTCAACGATGTTCCAGTTGCTTCGACAGTTCTGGCTCGGCAACGACTCGCTGCAATCGCTCCTCGACTACACGGAGTACGAGCGCGCAACCGCGATCGCCGCGGTCGATCTTCCGAGGCTTCCGGACACGTTCGTCGCCGTGAAGTTCTACACGGGACGAGCCCTGATGGATACGCCTGCGAACCGGGAGCAGCTGCGCCACCTTGTCGAGCGGATCAGCCGCCGGTACCCCGTTGTTGCGCTGAACACGAATCTCTCGCTCGACGAGCACGCCGACTACGTGTTCAAGGATGTGCCAGGCCTGATCACGCTCGACGGCTGGTTGACGCCCCAGAACAATCTTGCGGTCCAGACGGAAATCATTCGACGCGCGACCCGTTTCGTGGGCACGTGTGGGAGCCTCGCGTGGCTCGCGCCGATGCTGGGGACCGACACGCTGGCGGTGTACGCGGACGACCATTTCCTGACGCCGCACCTGTATGCGGCTCGGCACGCTTACAACTCGATGGACGCGGCGCGCTTCACGCCGATGGATCTGGCGGTGCTGGATCAAATCGACATCCTCGAACCTGCACGTCCCGAGCACTCCGCGTGAGCCGCACGAGCACGGTTGTCACCGGCGGTGCGGGCTTCATCGGATCCGAGTTGGTCCGACAGCTCATCGCGGCGGGTTCGCCGGTGGTCGTGATCGACAATCTCGTCAATGGCAAGCGTGAGAATCTGGCCGGTGTGAATGGTCGCATCACGCTGCTCGAATACGACATCCGCGACGTCAGCGCCTACGCGCCGATCCTGCGGGAGGCGGATGTCGTGTATCACCTCGCCTGTCTCGGTGTCCGGCATTCGGTCCACTCGCCGCTCGACAATCACGATGTCAACGCGACCGGTACGTTGCAACTGCTCGAAGCCAGCCGCGCGGCCGGCGTACCGAAATTCGTGTACGTCTCGAGTTCCGAGGTCTACGGCACCGCGCAGCGAGTGCCGATGACCGAAGATCACCCGACGTTTCCAAGCACCGTCTACGGAGGGTCGAAGCTGGCGGGGGAGGCGTACACCCGCGCCTATCACCGCACCTACGGATTTCCAACCGTCGTGGTCCGGCCGTTCAACACCTACGGCCCCCGGTGCCATCACGAGGGCGACAGCGGCGAAGTCATTCCGAAATTCATGCTGCGATGCCTGGCGGACAGGCCAATGGTGATCTTCGGCGATGGAACGCAGACGCGGGACTTCACCTACGTGAGCGATTCCGCGCGAGGGATTGTTCTCGCGGGGAGCACGGCCGAGGCCGTTGGCCGGACGCTGAATCTCGGCAGCGGATTTGAGCTGTCGATCAACGACCTGGCGCGGACGGTCGCGGAAATCACGGAACGCCCCGCCGCGGAGGTCGTGCACGACGAGGCGCGCCCGGGCGACGTGTTGCGGCTGTATGCCGACATGTCGCAGGCGAGAAGCCTGCTCGGTTATGAACCGCAAGTGCCGTTGGAACAGGGTCTGGCGATGCTGCTCGACTGGTATCGCTCGCGGAACGTATCGCCCGAGCAATTGCTGCGCGACGAAGTTGTTCGAAACTGGGACGTGAATCCGGTTCGTAGTTAGTGGTTAGTGGTTAGTGGGTGGTGATTAGTGGCGATGGTTCGCGGTAACGCCGTGAGCACGATCATTCCTGTCGCACGTCCGTGGATGGACGAGCAGGAGGCAGCGGCGGCGCGTCGCGCCATTCTTTCAGGCTGGATCACGCAGGGGCCAGAGGTGGCCGCATTCGAGCGCGAGTTCGGTGATGCTGTCGGCGCACCGCACGCGTGCGCCGTGTCGAGCTGCACCACCGCGTTGCATGTCGCGCTGGTGGCGCTGGGCGTCGGCACGGATGACGAAGTCATCACCGTCAGCCACTCATTTATTGCCACCGCAAACGCCATCCGGTATTGCGCTGCGATTCCGGTCTTCGTCGACATCGATCGGGCGACCCTGAACATTGATCCCGGTCTCGTCGAAGCCGCAATCGGACGACGGACGAAAGCGATTCTCGTGGTGCACCAGCTCGGTATGCCGTGTGACCTTCGGGCGCTGACCGCGATCGCGGCTCGGCATCGCCTGCCGCTCATCGAAGACGCCGCATGCGCGATCGGCAGTGAAGTCGAATGGGAAGGCACGTGGCAGCGCATCGGCAGGCCGCACGGCGACATCGCGTGCTTTTCATTTCATCCGCGAAAGCTGCTGTCGACCGGTGACGGCGGAATGCTGACCACGAGGAGCGCCGACCTCGATCGCGCGTTCCGTTTGTTGCGGCAGCATGGAATGAATGTCCCTGACGCAGTGCGACACTCATCCACGCAAGTGGTGTTCGAGGAATACGTGGTTGCTGGCTACAACTACCGGATGACAGACATCCAGGCGGCCATCGGACGCGAGCAGTTGAAGCGCCTGCCAGCGATCATCGCCCGGCGGCGCGAGCTTGCGGCGCGGTATGAGGCACGGCTGCAGTCCATTGATGGTGTCGTCGTGCCCCGCGAGCCGCAGTGGGGTCGAAGCAACTGGCAGAGCTACGCCGTCCGCATCGGCGCCTGGATCGATCAGCGGACGTTCATGCAGCGGATGCTCGACGCGGGGATCGCCACCCGCCGCGGGGTGATGAACGCGCACCGCGAACGCGCGTATCCGGCAGGAACCTGGCGCAGCGCCGGCGGCCTCGGCCAGAGCGAGGAGGCGCAGGATACGACCATCATCCTTCCGCTGTTCCATCAGCTCACTGAAGAAGATCAGGACAGGGTGATCGACGCAGTCGCCCGCGTCATGCGCGACGTCTAGATCACAAATCACAAATCCGAAATCACGAATGATCTCCATCGTGACGCCGGCGTTCAACGAAGCCACTAACCTGCCGGTGCTCTACGAGCGTCTCGTGGCCGCGATGCGCGATGTCGGTAGCGACTGGGAATGGATCGTGGTCGACGACCATTCGCGCGACGAGACGTTCGCGGTGATCGAAGCCCTGGCGCTTCGCGACGCGCGTGTACGCGGCTTCCGACTCTCGCGGAATTCGGGGTCGCACGTCGCGATTACGTGCGGCCTTCATCAGGTCGACTCGGACGCCGCCGTGATGATGGCGGCCGACCTGCAGGATCCCCCCGAGACGCTCGCCTCGATGGTCGCGCGGTGGCGTCAGGGTGCGCAGGTTGTGTGGGCAACGCGGCGGGCCCGGCCCGGTGATCCGTCGCACCGGGGATTCGCCGCGCTGTATTACTGGATGATGCGACGCCTGGTCGGAATGACCGAGATGCCGGCTCGCGGCGCCGACTTCTTTCTCGTCGATCGCGTGGTGGTCGATGCGTTCCGGCGCTTTTCCGAGCGGAACGTCAGCGTGCTTGCGTTGATCACGTGGCTCGGTTTCCGCCAGGAGTGCGTCGAGTACGACAAACAGCCGCGGCGGTCAGGACAATCCGGATGGACGCTCGCGCGCAAAATCAAGCTTGTCGTCGATTCGATGACGTCGTTCTCGGGCTTTCCAATCCGGCTCTGCACCTATATCGGGTTGATGTTCTTGGTCGGGTCCCTCGTGTTGTTGTTGTTCGCCGTCGCGCTGTTGCCGGAGCTCGGTGGAGGTCTGCTGCTCGTTCTGTCGTTGATTGTCGGCCTCGCCGGGTTCCAGTTGGTCGCCCTCGGAATCGTCGGCGAGTACGTGTGGCGCGCGCTGGAGGAAACGCGGCGACGTCCGCCCTATCTGATCGAGGCGATGGCGGGACAGCGGGAAGCCGCCAAGCTGCAGTAGAATGGCCACTTGCGCGGGTCCGAACGGCTGGGCTGCGCACTCCCCGCACACTCAAAACAGTTCGAAGCACCTGAGGTCCGTTTGATCGACTGTATAGCCGGTTATCACCTGAACCCGTGGACGTGCGGCATCGCCAAGTTCAATGCGATCCTGGCGCGGCGGCTCGACCTGCCAGTTGTCCGGATCGGCGCACCGGAGCTGGCGCGTTACGGCCGGCCGCTGCTGTCGCTGAAGATGTCGGAATTTTCCGCCGAAGATGCCCTCGCGCTCGACACCTGGATCGAGCGGCACGTCGGCGAATTCGAACTGTTTCTGCACGCATTCGACAACACCGCACTCGAGAAGCGGATGCTTGCTGCCGCTGCCCGCGTCTCGTGCGGCAATCGTGAGCTGTTCGAGCAGCTGCGGGCGGCGCGTCCCGATATTGTCGAGGCGTTCTGCCCGGGCACCCTGCTGAACCCCCAGCGATTCGACGATACGGAGATCAAGGTCTTCACCTTCGGGATGGCGCACAAGATCAGGGTTCCGCTCTACCGGAGGCTTCTCGAGTTGCTCGAGGCGACGGGCAAGACGTATTCAGTGTTCGTCTCGACGGCGCTGCACGAGAACACCAGTTTCGACGATTCCTTTGTCGTCCGCTTC
The DNA here is from genome assembly GCA_035764385.1 of Vicinamibacterales bacterium. GTDB lineage: Bacteria > Acidobacteriota > Vicinamibacteria > Vicinamibacterales > UBA2999 > Gp6-AA40. The sequence continues at coordinate 34,655 of DASTZI010000221.1, read as the reverse complement.
GAGGAGCTGCAGTCCATCTTCAACGGCCGCGTGTACTTCATGGGCTATCTGTCCGACACAGCAGTCTTCAATCATCTGGTCGACTGCACATTCCTGGCGGCGTTCTTCGAAAAAGGGCTGCGCGCGAACAACACGACGGTGAACGCGGCGATGGAAGTCGGCTGCGCGGTGATCACCAACCTTGACCAGCACTCGCCGCAGGGGCTCGTGCACGCGAAGAACATCATCGACATCAATCGCTGCGATCGTCTTCCGGACCACGACGAGGCAGAGAAGATTGGTCGCGCCGCGCGGGAGATCGCGCACGCCGACTACGGGTGGGATCAGCTGGTCGCGCAGCTGCGGCCGGTCGTTGAAGCCTAGGGAGACACCATTGGCAGGAACCATGAGAATCGGGCGGCACGAGATCGGCGACGAGTCCAGGTGCTATGTCATCGCTGAAATCGGACACAACCACCAGGGCAACCTCGATAAGGCGCGCGAGCTATTCCGCGAAGCGAAACTCGCCGGCGCGCACGCGGTCAAGCTGCAGAAGCGCGACAACCGGGGGCTGTACACTCGCGCTGCCTACAACAAGCCGTACGACAACGAGAACAGCTTCGGTTCAACCTACGGTGAGCACCGCGAATTCCTCGAGTTCGGCCTGCAGGAGTACCGTCAGCTGCAGACGTTCGCGGCGGAACTCGGCGTCGATTTCTTCTCCACCGCATTCGACCTGGCCAGCGCCGACTTCCTGCGTGATCTCGACGTCCCCGCGTACAAGATTGCCTCGGGCGATCTCAAAAGCACGCCGCTGTTGCGGCACGTCGCGAGCTTCGGTAAACCTGTCGTCATTTCCACCGGCGGCGCGGTCATCGACGACGTGCAGCGCGCCTACGACACGATCATGCCGATCAACCCGCAGCTCGCCATTCTGCAGTGCACGGCGGGATATCCGGCGGCGTTCGAGGAGCTCGACCTGCGCGTCATCAGCACCTTCCGCGAGCGGTTCCCCGGCGCCGTCATCGGCTTTTCGAGCCATGACAACGGGATCGCCATGCCCGTGGCGGCCTACATGCTCGGCGCGCGAATCGTGGAGAAGCACTTCACCCTGAACCGCGCCAGCAAGGGCACCGATCACGCGTTCTCGCTGGAGCCTGTTGGCTTGCGCAAGATGGTTCGCGACCTCGAGCGCACGCACAAGGCGCTCGGCAACGGCTTCAAGAAGATCTACGACAGCGAAAAAGCGCCCATTACCAAGATGGGCAAGAGCCTCGTCCTCGCTCGCGATGTGCCGAGTGGACACATCCTCGGGCCTGGAGACATCGTCATGAAGTCGCCTGGCGGCGGCATCCCGCCATACGAGCTGGACAAGGTCCTCGGTCGCGTGACGCTCCGGGCGCTGATGGAAGACGACTTCCTCACCTTCGAGGTGCTCAGCAAGCCGGACGTCGAGTTCGCGCGTTCGTGACAGACTCGTCCCGCTCGTCAGGTCCGCCTGAAGGCGGACCCCACAGGGATCGGTTTCGTCTCGACGGCCAGATCGCAGTCGTTACCGGCGCGTGCGGCAAACTGGGGCCGATCTGGATCGAGGCGCTCATCGATGCGGGGGCGCAGGTGGCGGCTCTCGAGCTGCCAGGCGCTTCCGCCTCTCCTGCATTCCGCAAAGTCGAGGAGCGCACGCCTGGCCAGGTTCAACGGTTCGACTGCGACGTCACCAATCGGCAATCAATCGTGAATGCCGCGTCAGTGGTTGCCGAACGCATGGGTCCCGTCAGCATCCTTGTGAATAATGCGGGCGTCGATCAACCGCCGGATTCAGCGGGTACCCGGTCACGGATCGAAAACCTGCCGATGGACCAGTTCCACCGGATGCTTGAAGTAAACCTGATGGGGACGTTCCAGGTGACGCAGGTGTTCGGCTCTCAGATGGCTGAGCGTGGCAGCGGTTCGGTCATCAACATTGGATCGCTGTACGCATCCGTGTCGCCCGATCAGCGCTTCTACGATCACCTGCCCGGCGACCTCCCGTTTTTGAAGTCGCCTGCGTACGGTGCGTCGAAAGCGGCTGTCGTCAACATGACGAAGTATTTTTCGACGCTGTGGGGCGCTCGCGGCGTTCGCGTCAACACGCTGTCGCCGGGTGGCGTCGCTGGTGGACAGGACGAGGCGTTCAAGGAGAAATACGGATCACGCGTGCCGCTTGGTCGGATGGCGCAGCCTGAGGACCTCACGGGTCCACTCGTCTTCCTCGCTTCGTCGGCATCCTCCTACGTCACCGGCCACGAACTGCGCGTCGACGGCGGATTCACAGCCTGGTAACGACGTGCCAATGAACGCGAATCTTTCAGCGACGACACCGGCGGCCAGCGATCTCTCGGTCATACCAGCGCGAATCCCGAACCAGATCGGTCACGTGGACATGACGGCCGATGTTGGCCGGTCATTCACGAAGATGAACCCGGCGACGGGCCAACCGCTTTGCGAAGTTGCGCGATCCACACGTGACGATGTCGATCTGGCGGTGAAGACAGCGAAAGCTGCGCAGCCCGCGTGGGCAGCGATGACCGTCGTTCGACGCGGCGACATCCTCAGGCAGATCGCGCTGTTGATGCGCCAGCATCGCGACGAGATCGCGAGGCTCGTTGCGATGGAGACGGGCAAGTCCAGAAAAGACGCGCTTGGCGAAACCGATGCCGCCATCGAGATGGGCTTCTTCGTCGCCGGCGAGGGACGCCGGTTCTATGGCCAGACGACGACCAGCGCGGTGCCGAACAAGTCGGCGATGGTCGTACGACAGCCGCTCGGTGTGGCCGGGCTCATCATCGCCGCGAATACGCCCATTGCCAACGTGGCCTGGAAGGCATTTCCCGCGCTGCTGTGCGGCAACGCAGCGATCCTCAAGGCGGCGGAAGATACGCCGCTCTCCGCCTGGGCGTTTGGCGTGCTGGCGCGCGAAGCGGGAGTGCCTGACGGCGTCTATACGACGCTGCACGGGTTCGGCGAAGAGGCGGGTGCGCCGCTCGTCGAGCATCCTGACGTGGCGATTGTCAGTTTCACCGGTTCGTGCGAAGTCGGCCGTTGGATTGCCGAAACCGCCGGGCGGAGGCTGGCAAAAGTCTGTCTCGAACTCGGCGGCAAGAATCCGTTGATCGTCTGTGACGATGCGGATTTAGCCAACGCGGTGACGTGGACGCTCGGGTCCGCGTTCAGCAATGCGGGTCAGCGCTGCGCCGCCGGCAGCCGCATCATCGTGTTCGACAGCGTTTACGACCGGTTCAAAACGATGCTGGTCGAGGCGACGCGGAAGCTCAAGGTCGGCACGGCGGATACGGACGATTACGGCCCGGTCATCAACGAAGAGCAGATGCGCAACATGCTTGCAGCCGTTGCGCGCGCGAAGGATACGGGCGCAGTCGTCCTCACGGGGGGCGCGCGGTTGACTGGATCTCCGTACGGCGATGGATATTTCGTCTCGCCGACCATCGTCGAGCACGTCGGACCGAATGACGAGATCACCCGCAGCGAGCTCTTCGGCCCCATTACGTGTCTGTACCGCGTTCGGGATTTCGAGGAAGCCATTGCGTTGGCGAATGATTCACCGTTCGGGCTTACCGCGGCGATTCATACGCAGAATATTCACAGGGCGATGACCTTCATCGGCCGCATTCAGGCCGGCGTGGCCGTGGTCAACGGCGGCACCTACGGCAGCGAGCCACATATGCCATTTGGGGGCCTCCGTCAGTCAGGCAATGGGTGGCGTGAAGCCGGCACGCAAGCGTTGGACGTCTACTCCGATTTGAAGACGGTTTACATCAATCACAATCCCAATCAGGTGTAGGGCGCGCTTTTGCGGCGCGTCCGAATGTGAATGCCTTCCGCCGTTGCACTGATTCCCGCTCGCCAAGGTTCCAAGCGCGTCCCTGGCAAGAACATTCGTCTGCTGAACGGCCATCCGATGCTGGCCTACACGATTGCGCCGGCCATTCAGAGTGGCGTGTTCGACGCGGTGATCGTGTCGACCGATTCGGAAGAGACGGCGGCCATCGCGCGACACTACGGCGCCGAAGTGCCGTTTCTGCGGCCAGCCGCGTTTGCGACAGACACGTCGCCTGATATCGAATGGGTGGACTATACGCTGCGCGAGCTCGGCCGGCGCGGACGGCAGTGGGACGCATTTTCGCTTCTGCGGCCGACAAGTCCCTTCCGTACGGCCGATACGATTCGTCGCGCATGGCAGTTGTTCGGGCCCGAAGCGGGAGTTGATTCGCTGCGCGCGGTGGAGTTATGCGCACAGCACCCCGGCAAGATGTGGGTCATCGAGGGCAGCCGGATGCGGCCGCTGCTCGATCAGCCGGAGCCACGCACGCAGCCGTGGCACAGCACGCCGTACCAGGCCTTGCCTCGTGTGTACGTGCAGAATGCCTCGCTCGAGCTCGCGTGGGCGCGCGTCGTACTGGAGAAGCGAACGATCGCAGGTGACGTGTTGATGCCGTTCATAACGGAAAAGTACGAAGGGTTCGACATCAACGATCCGCACGACTGGATGATCGCGGAGCGCCTGCTCGCGGAAGGCGCCGTGAGCTTGCCGCCTGTTGTACAAGAACCGTACGGCGCTGTGCGTGCGTAACGGAATTCAGTATTCGGCTTGCCCCGAGCGCAGTCGAGGGGAATTCGGGATTCGATAACTCAATGGGCGATTTACAGACAGACCAAGGCGACAGCTTAGAGCTTCGTTTCGTACCGGTGTCGGAGTTTGCGGGCGTCGTGAGGACGAACGCCGATCCGGTGTTGAAGGCCGCCGCGTTTGCGGCGCTGGCGCGCATCAACACGCTCTACATGATTGCCGGCGCGTGGTCCGGACACATCGGCACGAGTTTCAGCTCGCTCGAGATCATGAGCTGGTTGTTCCTCAATGAGCTGCGCGACCTCGAGAAGGGCGCCGACGCATGCGACATTTTCTTTTCGTCGAAGGGGCACGATGCTCCAGCGCTCTATTCCGTCCTGCTCGGGCTCGGGTTGCTGCCAGCCGACAAGCTTCATCTACTCCGACGCATCGGCGGTCTGCCCGGACATCCGCATGTCGAGACGCCCTATATCCAGGCCAATACCGGTTCACTCGGGATGGGGATCTCCAAGGCGAAGGGGATGGCGCTGGCCAATCGCCTTGCGCATCGCGAACGTCGCATCTTCGTCCTGACCGGGGACGGTGAGCTTCAAGAGGGGCAGTTCTGGGAATCGCTCGGTTCGGCCGCGAACCTGGGACTTGGCGAGATTGTCGCGATCGTGGACCACAACAAGATCCAATCGGACACCTGGGTGCGCAACGTCAGCGATCTGGGCGATGTCGAAGCCAAGCTTCGAGCGTTCGGCTGGCACGTCTCGCGATGCGACGGCCACGACCTGGCCGCACTTCAGCGGACGTTCCGTTCGCTGGATGCAATCACGGATCGACCGAAGGCGATTGTCGCGGACACGACAAAAGGGCGCGGCGTCTCCTTCATGGAAGGCTGGAACGCGCTCAAGAACGACGGCGATTTGTATCTGTTCCACTCTGGTGCGCCTCCCGAACGGCAGTACGTTGACGGCCTCGAGGAGTTGCTCGCCAGCGCACGAACGGCGTTCGCCAGCCTTGGACTGGGCGAGCTGACGATCGAAACCCGCATCCGTAACCCGCGTCGCGAACCGCGCGAGACCCACAATCTCGTGGCCGCGTACGGAAAGGCCGTCGTGCAGCAGGCGGAGAAGCATCCGCATCTGATGGTCCTCGACGCGGATCTGATCAAGGACTGCGGCCTTCTGGAGTTCGCCGCGAAGTACCCGGAACGTTTTGTGGAATGCGGGATCGCCGAACAGGACATGGTGTCGATGGCAGGCGGAATGGCGCGCCGTGGTGCGCTGCCGGTTGCACACTCGTTCGCGTGTTTCCTGTCGACGCGACCCAATGAGCAGATTTACAACCAGTGCAGCGAAGGTTCAAAGGTGATCTACGTCGGATCACTCGCCGGTGTGCTGCCTGGCGGACCGGGCCATTCTCACCAATCGGTGCGCGACATCAGCGCGTTGAGCGCCGTTCCGAATCTCCTCCTGACCGAGCCGTCCGCCGAGCCTGAGGTGCACGCGCTCCTCGACTATCTCGTGAATCAGACGAGCGAGAGCGGGTATCTCCGGCTGGTATCGGTCAAGTGGCCGTTGCCATTTGCCTACCCGTCGAACATCCGGGTGCAGCCAGGCAAGGGTTGGGTCGTGCGTGCGGGGACGGACGCCGTCGTGTTCGGCTACGGCCCGTGGCTGTTGTCGAACGCGTGGCACGCGGCCGAAGAACTGCAGCGCAGCACTGGTGCGAGTATCCGCCTTGTCAATTTGCCATGGCTCAATCGCGTTGACGCAGGATGGCTGAAGCAGACGATCGACGAGAGCCGCACCGTGATCACGCTCGACAACCATTACGTCCATGGGGGGCAGGGCGAGATGGTTGCGGCCGCAGTTGCGGAGCTCGGACTGGCTCCTCCGGTGCGCGTGTCTCGAATCGGCGTGACTCAACTTCCGGAGTGCGGCACCAACGATGAGGTGCTTGCCTATCACCGTCTCGACGTGCCTGGGCTCGTCGAGCAATTCCGTCGCGTACTCGCGCATTCCATTCCTCAAATCGCATGACGATCCTGTTCTGGGACATTGACGGCACTCTGCTGACGACCGGCAAGGCTGGTGTGCCTGCATGGGAAACAGCAGTGCGGGAAACCACCGGGAAAGAGTTTCAGTTGTCCTCGATCCGGGTGCCCGGCCTGACGGACTTCCAGATTGCCTCGCGGACGTTCGAATTGCTCAGCCTGCAGCCGGAAAACGGGATGCTCGAACGGATGGTGACACGCTACGAGGACCTCCTGCCGTCGACGCTGCCGCTCAAGCAGGGACAGGTGATGCCCAACGTCCGCGAGATTCTCGAGACGCTTCGCCCGAGGAACGACGTTCGATCGTATCTGTTGACCGGCAACACGCGCCGCGGTGCGCGCGCGAAGCTGACCCATTACGATCTGTTCAAGTATTTTCCCGACGGCGCGTTCGCCGAAGATCAGAGCGTGCGCGCGTCGATCGCGACCCGCGCCCTCGAGCTCGCGCGGCGCAACGGTCCCGTGACCGAAGAGCAGCTCTTCGTCATTGGCGACACGCCGCACGACATTGAAGCCGCGGATGCAATCAGGGCCCGTACTATCGCGGTCGCGAGCGGCGGTTATTCGGTCGACGAGCTGTGCGCCCATCATCCGTGGCGGGTGTTCGAACAGCTTCCGCCGCCGGCCGAATTTCTGGATCTCATTGGGTTGGGTCAGTTGAAGGTGACCGAAACGACGGCGTGAAGCATTTCATCCGGAACTTTCCGTCGATCTGGCGAGCGACGCGGCTCGCCCGGCGCTGGTACCACGCCCGGCGCGAGGCCTATCCCGATTGGCGCGGCGTGCTTGATGCCGAGCCGGCGCTCTGGAATTCAGCGCGGACGTCCGCCGAAGGCGGCCCGCGCGTGCTAATGGCGACCGCGATCGGTTCGTACGCGCATGCGGTCACACTGGAAAGTGCGCTGGCGGCGGCGTTGACGTTCCGCGGCGCCGAGGTGCACGCGCTGTTGTGCGATGGGACGATGAGCGCGTGCGCCGAGTGCGAAGCCTCAATCTACCCGGATCTCCAGCGCTTCGTTCAACATGGTCCCTCACGCGATCTCTGCCGTGACTGCACGTGGCCCGCGGAAGCTGTCTACAACAGGCTCGGCCTCAAGGTCCATCGCATGAGCGAATGGCTCACGCCGGCCGATCGTGCCGAGGCAACACGCGTCGGTTCGACACTCCCGGTTGGTGAAATCGAGCACTTCGTCTACGACGGCCTCAACATCGGTGAACATGCGCACGCCGGTACGCTGCGTTTCTTTGCCACCGGAACGCTCGACGACGAGCCGCTGGCGGAACCAATCCTCCGCAGGTATCTGGAGTCGGCGCTGCTGACCGCCTTCGCCTCACGCAACCTGATCCGCGCGATCGGGTTTCGATCGGCCGTGTTCACCCACGGGATCTATGTGCCGTGGGGAATCGTGGGGGAGGTCGCGCGTCAGGAGCGCGTGCAGGTTTCGAACTGGAACGTGGCATACCGCAAGCGCCGCTTCATCTTCAGCCACGACGACACCTACCACCATACGTTGCTGAGCGAGCCGCGGGATCACTGGGAGCGGCTCGAGCTGTCTGCCGCGCAGGAGCGAGAGCTGCTGCAGTATCTCGACAGCCGACGGGAAGGCATGTTCGACTGGATCGTCTTCCATCGGCCGACGAGTCAGGATCCTGCTGCGATTGCCAGACAGATCGGCGTCGACCCATCCAAGCCGGTCATCGGGCTGCTGACCAACGTATCCTGGGACGCGCAGCTGCACTATCCGGCCAACGCATTTCCGAACATGTTCGAGTGGCTCGTCCAGACGTGCGAGTACTTCGCTACGCGGCCGGACCTGCAGCTGCTGATTCGCGTGCATCCGGCGGAGATCAGCGGCTTTCCGCCGTCGCGCCAGCCGATTCTCACCGAGTTGCGCAAACGGCTGCCTCGACTCGCGCCCAACATCATTGTGGTTCCCCCGGAGAGCGGGCTCAGCACGTACGCGCTGATGTCGTTGTGTAATTCGGCCATCATCTACGGCACGAAGATGGGCGTCGAGCTGACGAGCGTCGGATTACCCGTGATCGTGGCGGGCGAGGCGTGGATTCGTAATAAGGGGATCACGCTCGACGCCAGTTCGCCCGACGAGTACTTCCGGTTGCTGGCGCAGCTCCCGATACCGGAGCGGCTGCCGGCAACGCAGCTGGCGCGCGCGCGCCGGTACGCGTATCACTTCTTCTTCAACCGAATGATTCCGCTGCCCTTTATCGAGCCGAAGGCTGGCTATCCCGTCTACCGTCTCAAACTGGATCGCCTGCAGCAGCTGCTGCCAGGCGCATCGTCCGGACTCGACACGATCTGCGAAGGCATCCTGTCGAAAGCGCCGTTTGTGCTGCGCGACGCGCCCGTACGATTGAAGCAGGACGAGGCCGAAGAGCGATCCGGCGTCGGCGACCGTATGGCGCGCGCCCATCAGCCGGTGTCCGGCGGGTAACAGTGATCCATCTTCCACTGGCGCTGTTGATCTCGCTGCTCGCGTCAGTGGCGCTGTGCGCGCTCGTACGTCGAGGAGCGCCCGCCATCGGTGCCGTCGTGCCACCCAGGCCGGATCGATGGCACAGCGAGCCCACCCCGACGATGGGTGGTGTCGCGATCGCGGTTGCGACCGTTCTCGGGTTTGCGCTGATTGTGCAGCGTGTGACCCCAGCGGGTATGTCGCCCACATGGCTCGCGATCCCGCTCGCGGGTATCGCGATGTTCGTGGTCGGCGTCCTCGACGACCGTCTGCAGCTCACGCCGCTGGCGAAGCTGGTGTCGTCGCTCATCATCGGCGCGTTCCTCGTCTTCTCGCTGGTGAGGCGCCCTGACAACGCGCTGCCGCTCACGCATACGCTCGTTGCGACGATCTGGTTTGCCGGCGTCTGCCACGCGTTCAACCTGCTCGACAACATGGACGGTCTTGCGGCCGGTGTTGCGTTTGTCGCTGCCGCCTTTCTCGCCTGGCTCCTCGGACCGTCTCTCGGGGCTCCAATTGTGCTGCTGCTCGTCGCCTTGTGCGGCGCGCTGATTGGGTTTCTGTACTGGAACCGTCCGCCCGCCCGCTTGTTCATGGGTGACTGTGGCAGCCTCTTCATCGGCGCGGTGCTCGCGGGTGCGTCACTTGTGCCGGTCCTGCAGGAACGGACCCCGTTCCCGTGGACATCCATTCTCGTCGTTGCCATCCTGGTCGTCCCACTGTTTGATACCGGCTTCGTCCTGGTCCTCAGACGGTTTGCAGGACGCAGCGCGACTCGCGGCGGCACCGACCACGTGTCGCATCGTCTGGTCTCGCTGGGGTTCTCAGAGCGCAGCGCCGTCCGCATTCTTTACCTGCTGGGCATTGTCGGCGGCCTGACCGCGTGGGCATTGGTGACGGGTGGCATCGAGCAGATGAGTCCGGTCGCTGCGCTCTTTGCGGTGCTCGTGACGCTCGTCGGCATTTACCTGGCACGCGTTCCCGCGTACAACGCCCAGGATTTCAAGGCGCTCGAGCGTTCGGCATTCGCTCCGTTACTGAAGGACCTGACGTTCAAATGGCACGCGGGCGAGGTGATGCTGGACCTGATCCTCATCACGGCGTGCTACTACTTTGCCTACCGGCTGCGCTTCGAGGGGGAAGGCCTCAATCACTTTCTTCCGTATTTCACGGCATCGGTGCCGGTCGTGCTCGGCTGCAAGCTTGCCTCGTTGTACGGATCGGGCTTGTATCAACGATCGTGGCAGACATTCAGCCTGCGCGACATCGCTGTCGTCGTGCGCGGTGTCTTCACCGGCTCGCTCTTGTCGGTGCTCGCGGTCGCCTATTTCTACCGATTCGAAGGATTCTCCCGCGTTGTCTTCATCATCGACGGGCTGTTGCTCCTCCTCGCGATCGTCGCGACGCGTGTCTCATTCCGCAGCATGAGTCTCGTCGCGGCGGCGCGCAGCAAAAGGAGCCGGCGCGTGCTCGTATACGGCGCCGGCGCGTTCGGTCAGCTGATCGTCAGGGAAATGCGCGCCAACCCTGATTGGCTGATGAATCCCGTTGTCTTCATCGATGACGACCCGATGAAGACGCATCGGTGGATCATGGGTGTCCCGGTGCGGGGCGCGCTCGATCAGCTCGAAGCGGCGATGCAGAAATACAAGGTGGATGAAGTGATTCTGAGCAGCCCATTGATCAACGGGAACATCGAGTACACCATCCGCCAGGTCTGCGCATCGCGCGAGTGCCCCGTCCGCAGGCTGCATATGAGTATTCAGTAAATTGAACTTTGAATTTTGAATTCCCGCACGCTCCGAATCGGCTTCGACGGCCGCGCCTTCACCTCTCCCGCTGCGGGCATCCGCCGCTACTCAACCGAGCTCGTCTCTGCGCTGACCTTGCTTGGCGAGCCGCTGGAGATCGTCGCCCTCGGCGGTGACGCCGGTGCCATTCCCCCCGGCGTCGAACGCGTTCGCGAATCGGCGCACCCGCCGAGCAACGCAGGCTGGACGCTGATCGGGCTGCCGCGGACCGCCGCCCGCGCCCGCGTCCACGTCCTTCACGCTCCCTCCTACACCGCCCCGTTCTGGGCCGGCGTCCCCGTCGTCCTATCGATTCACGACGTCAGCTACGAGCTGCATCCGGAGTGGTACCCGTACCGCCGCGATCGGCTCCGCCGGTACTTCTATCGCCGCAGCGCAAAGACGCCGTCGCGCGTGCTCACCGACTCGAGGTTCTCCGCCTCGGAGATCTCGCGCGCGTACGGGATTCCGCTCGAGCGCATCAGGGTGATTCCGCTGGGTGTTCACAGCATGTTCGGCGCCGGTGATCCGAATCTGCCGCTCGACTTGCCGGCAAACGTCGTCGAGCCATTTGTGCTGCACGTCGGCGATTTGCATGAACGGAGGAACCTCACGGTTGTCGTCGACGCGCTGCTCGAGGCGCGCCGTCATTTCGGGGGCGCGGCGGCCCTGTCGCTCGTACTTGCGGGCGTCGATCGTGGTGTCGCCGATGGGTTGTGTGCGATGGCTGCCGAAGCCGGTACGCCGGACGCGGTCGTGGCTCTTGGACGAGTGGAGGAACGTCGATTACGAGCGCTCTACCAAGGCGCGCTCGCACTCGTGTATCCATCCTTATACGAGGGATTCGGTCTGCCGCTCGTCGAAGCGATGGCGAGCGGCACGCCTGTGTTGGCATCCCACGAGGCGTCGATGCCAGAAGTGCTCGGGGGCGCCGGTGTGCTGCTGGATCCGCGGGACGTCTCGGCCTGGCGTGAGGCGATCATCCGGCTGTTGAACGACGAAGCGCTGCGGACCGATCTGAGAGCGCGCGGCCTGGCGCGCGCGGCGACCTTCACCTGGCAGCGAACGGCACGGCTGACACTCGACGTGTATCGCGAGGTCGCGCGTGGAGCCTGAGATTTCGGTCGTCATCGTGACGTGGAACGGCCGTCAGCATCTGCAGACGTGCCTGTCGAGTGTGGCCGCACAGATCGCTGTTCGCGCCGAAACGATCGTCGTCGATAACGGTTCGACTGATGGCACCGCGGAGTACGTGCGATCACAATTCCCGTGGGTCAGACTCGTCGCCCTCGGCGGAAATCGCGGCTTTGCGGGAGGGAACAACGCCGGCGTCCGCGAGGCCCGCGGACATCTGGTTGCCTTCTTGAACAACGACACCGCCGCGGATGCCGGCTGGCTGCGAGCGCTGGCGGCGGCCGTTGACGAACGGAATCGCTGTGCGCTGGTCACCTCACGCATCGTGTACATGCACGATCCCGACACGATCGACAGCGCCGGCGATGGCGTGCTGCGGTGGGGTGGGGCGTTCAAACGCCACCACGGCGAGCCCGCGTCCGCGGCGCTGGTCAGCCAGGAAGTCTTTGGCGTCTGCGGCGCGGCCTGCATGATGCCGAAGGCGGTCTTCGAGGAGCTTGGCGGATTCGACGAGGATTTTTTTGCGTCGCACGAAGACGTGGACCTCTCGTATCGAGCCCGGCTTCGCGGATATCGCTGCCGCTATGTCGCCGACGCGGTCGTGCGTCACGTGGGAAGCGCGACGCTTGGAACTGTGAGTCCGTCGTCCGTGTTTCACGGACAGCGCAATCTCGAATGGGTCTATTTCAAGGACACCCCTGCCAGTCTCCTGTGGAAGACGCTGCCTGGCCACATCGTCTATGACGTTGCGGCGGGCGTGCATTTCGCGCGTATGGGGATGCTCGGGCCGTACCTGCGCGCGAAGGCAGCGGCCGCCGTGCGCTTGCCGCGCATGTTGAGAAAACGCGCGGTCGTTCAGCGCGGGCGTCGTGTCAATGCGGCGGCGATTGCATCGCTGCTCGAGACGAAGTGGTTGTCGGCGAAGATCCGTGAGAAACAGTTCGACGCGAATATGCGCGAGCGGGTGGCTGAGAAATGACCACAGGCCCGCAGTTTGCGGCGATCCTCGTGAACTACAACGCCGGGCCGGAGCTCGAGCGGGCGCTTCGCTCAATAGCCGACGAGATGGCCGGGCAGTCCTGGCAGGGTATGGTCGTCGACAACGCGTCGGTCGATGGCAGCGCGGCAAAGGTGAATCAGTTTCTGTCCGACGTCCGGCTGATTCGCAACGAGGCGAATGTCGGCTTTGCGTGCGGCGTGAACCAGGGACTCGCCGCGACCACCGCGCCATACGTCCTGATCATGAATCCCGACTGTCGCCTGATGGCCGGCGCGATCGCAGCGCTGCGAGGCGTTCTCGACGCGCAGCCGCAGTGTGCGATTACCGGGCCTCGTGTGCTCAATCCCGATGGCTCCGTGCAGGGAAGCGCGCGCGGAGACCCGGACATGCTTACCGGGTTGTTTGGCCGTACGACGCTGCTTCGGAGAGTCGCCCCGTTCCTTCCGATCGGGAGGCGCCACGTCGTCGTCGACGAGGCGATTCGAAGCGGCCAGCAGAGTGTGGAGGTCGACTGGGTATCCGGCGCGTGCATGCTTGCGCGGCGCGACGCGCTCGACGCCGTGAAGGGCTTCGACGAGCGTTTTTTCCTGTATTGGGAGGACGCTGACCTCTGTCGACGGCTGCGCGCGAAGGGTTATCACGTGCGGTACGTGCCAGGCGCGGCGGCGATTCATCGCGTCGGACAGTCCAGCCGCACCACGCGGCGATCGGCGATCCGCGCATTCCATCGAAGCGCGTATCTGTACTACGCCACCCACGTCGCTCCCGCACCGCTCAGTCCGAAGCGGGCTCTGGCGCGCGCGATTCTTGGTACGCGCTGCTGGATGCAATTGCTGACGGCTGCCTGGCGCTAAGACCGACCTAGGATCTCGTCAACCAAATCCGCCACGTGCTCGCCGATGGCGAGACAGGCGGTCAACCCCGGAGACTCAATGCCCGCAGCCTGCACCAGGCGCGGGCATTTGTCGTCTCTGACGATCATGAAATCGGCATACGACGTATCTGGTCCATGCAGCTTCGGACGGATGCCGCTCCCGCCGGGCCTCAGGTCCGAGAGCTGCAACGATGGAAGCAGCCGTCGCGCCGGTTCGAGAAAGGATTCGAGCGGCAGCCGATCGCGTTCGTAGTCGTCTTTCCGCTCCTGAAACCGCGCCGTCGGACCAAGCGTGACGTTGCCGTGAACGGTCTTGCTCAGATGTGTGCCGAGGCTGTGGGTGTGTGGCAGCGGATAGACCAGTGCATTGACCAGGCCGCGTTTGGACGGCACCAGTTCCGCGTATTCACCGCGGCACGGATAGATTCGAAACGCCGATCCGCCAAGCGCGGCGGACACGTCGTCGGCGTAAAGACCTGCGGCGTTGACGACGGATCGCGCTCGTATGCGCTCTGCCGGCGTGGCCAGTTCGATGGCGGCATCGTCGAGATGGCCGGCGACGACCGGCGATCCAGGTAGTACGTAACCACCGCGTTCGTTGAGCAACCGCGCCAGCGTGCGGACAAGTGCCTCCGCTTCGAGAATGCCGGAATTCGGCGAAAGCAATGCTGCCGCGGCGCGTATGTGCGGCTCGCGTGTCCGCACCGCGGCCGCATCGATGATTTCGAGACCGTCCACACCGTTGGCCGCTCCCGTTGTCCGCAGCTGCTCGAGCGCCGGGATCTCGCTCTCGTCGTGAGCCACTACGAGCTTTCCACAGCGCCGATGCGGGACCCCGTAGGTGGCGCAGAACTCGTACATCCGCCGCGCACCTTCGACGCAATGTCGCGCTTTGAGTGATCCGGCCGGGTAGTAGATCCCTGCATGGATCACCTGACTGTTGTGCGTGCTCGTGGCCATGCCAGGGCGCGGCTCCTTCTCGAGGACGCACACTGTGTGGCCCCGGCGCGCCACGGCGAGCGCCGCCGCAAGACCGACGGCGCCGCCTCCAATCACGGCAGTTTCTATTTCCTCCATGCCTCAACCACTCACGACGCACCACACCACTGCGCGCCAATCACGAACCAGTTTAGGGCTCGGTAGACGTCAACGCACGGACCAAGTACGATCCGTCGGTTGTGTCTGAGAAGAGACGCGTGCTCGTCACGGGATCTTCGGGTCAGCTCGGCACCGCGATTCTGCGCGCGTTTTCCGGGTGCCACATCGCGGCGCACACGCACGATTCCCTCGATATCACCAACATCGAGGCGGTCAAGCGCGCAGTCGCGGAAGCGCGGCCGGATGTCATCGTCAACTGCGCCGCGTTCAACCTTGTAGACGATGCGGAGAGCCGGCCGCTCGAGGCATTTGGCGTCAACGCGTTCGCGGTGCGCACGCTGGCGCGTGCCGCGGAAGAGCACGGCGCCATGCTCGTGCATTACGGAACCGATTTCGTCTTTGCGGGACTCGGCGGCCCGGACAGCGCACCGTACGATGAATCCGCGGCGCCGTCGCCGCAAAGCGTCTATGCCGCATCGAAACTCGTCGGTGAGTGGCTGGCACTAGAGTCGCGCGCGTACGTCCTTCGAGTCGAAAGCCTGTTCGGTATGCCCGCGGACTGGAAGGGCCGGCGAGGTTCGCTGGACAGCATCGTTGCTGGTCTCGAGGCCGGACGTGAGATACCGGTCTTCACGGATCGCACCATCTCACCGAGCTACGTCGTCGACGTGGCGGCTGCGACACGATACCTTGTCGACGCTGACGCGGCATACGGTCTTTATCACTGCGTGAACTCCGGGCACGCGACGTGGTATCAGATTGCCACCGAGGCCGCAAGACTGCTCGGCGTGTCGGCGCGTCTGAAGCCGATTACGACGGAAGACGTTCGCCTGGCCGCGGCGCGCCCCCGATTCTGTGCACTGTCGAATCGCAAGCTCGCCTCTGCCGGGTTCGACATGCCGACATGGCAGGATGCGCTGCGGCGTTGGCTGATTGTGCGCAGGCCGCTCGTTCCGAGCGGCGTCGAGGGACCGGGCAACAGAATGGACGCACATATAGAATGAAAAGCACTCATGGGTAAACGCGCAATTATTACCGGCATTACCGGCCAGGACGGCTCGTATCTCACCGAACTGCTCCTTGAAAAGGGGTATGAGGTCACCGGCATCGTACGGCGTTCGAGTTCGCCGAATCTCTGGCGAATCGAGCACCTGCTCGATCGCATCACACTGCGGCCGGCCGATCTCGTCGATCAGCTGTCGATCATGCGCATCGTGCACGATGTGCGACCACACGAGTTCTACAACCTTGCCGCGATGTCCTTTGTGCCTGCGTCCTGGGACCAGCCGCTGCTGACCGGCGAATTCAATTCACAAGGCGTCACGCGTGTGCTCGAGGCGATTCGTCAGGTGGATGTAGGGATTCGGCTGTATCAGGCCTCGTCAAGCGAGATGTATGGGCGTGTCCGCGAAGTGCCGCAGACCGAGGTGACGCCGTTTTACCCGCGCAGTCCATACGGCGTGGCGAAGGTGTTCGGGCACTACATCACGGTCAACTATCGCGAAAGCTATGGAATGTTCGCGTGCTCCGGCATCCTCTTCAACCACGAGTCGCCACGGCGCGGTGTGGAGTTCGTGACGCGGAAGGTGACCGACGGTGTCGCTCGTATCAAGCTCGGCCTTGCGGATCACCTCAGCCTTGGCAACCTGGATGCATGTCGTGACTGGGGGTTCGCCGGCGACTACGTGCGCGCGATGTGGCTGATGCTTCAGCAGGATCAACCCGATGATTACGTCATCGCGACCGGCGTCAGCCACTCTGTCAGGACACTTGCGGAAACAGCCTTCGGTCACGCCGGTCTGGACTGGCAGAAGTACGTGCGGATTGACCCCACTCTCATGCGGCCCGCCGAAGTCGATCATCTGATTGGCGATGCATCGAAAGGACGCCAGCGCCTGGGATGGACGCCATCGGTCACGTTTGAGCAATTGATTGGCATGATGGTGGACGCCGATCTCGCGCGTCTGGCGCCGGCCGCGCGCGTCGCCGTCAGATAAGCAGCAGATTGTTGTTCACTTTTCCATTCTTCCAGCTGGAAGCGGAGATGACTTGGAACTGAGGGACAGGATACGGAACAGACAGGCCAGGATCGGCATCATCGGCCTGGGCTATGTCGGGCTGCCGCTCGCCGTCGAGTTCGCCAAAGCGGGGTTCGCGGTCACCGGCTTCGACGTGGACGTCGCCAAGGTCAGCTCGATCAACAAAGGCCACAGCTACATCGGCGACGTCGCGAGCAAGGACGTCGCTGCCGCCGTGAAAGCGGGCAAGCTCTCAGCGACCGACGACATGTCGAAGCTGCACGACATGGATGCGATCGACATCTGCGTCCCGACGCCGCTGCGGAAGACCCGCGATCCCGATCTGTCCTACGTCGTGCTCGCGGTCGACGCCGTGCGTGCGCGGCTCAAGCCAGGCCAACTCGTTATCCTCGAATCGACGACGTACCCCGGTACGACCGACGAGGTGGTCCAGCCGGCGCTGGAGGAAGGTGGTCTCAAGGCAGGGAAGGACTTCTACCTGGCGTTCTCGCCCGAACGAGTCGATCCCGGCAATCCGACCTACACGACGCGGACGATCCCGAAAGTCGTCGGCGGTGTGAACGAGATCAGCACCGAGCTCGCCAAGGAGTTGTACGGTTCGATCATCAGCACGATTGTGCCCGTCAGCTCGACGCAGGTCGCCGAGATGGTCAAACTGCTCGAGAACACGTTCCGAGCCGTCAACATCGGTCTGGTCAACGAAATCGCGTTGATGTCGCACCGGATGAATATCGACGTGTGGGAAGTGATCGAAGCCGCGAGCACCAAGCCGTTCGGTTTCATGCCGTTCTTCCCGGGCCCAGGTCTCGGCGGCCACTGCATCCCGATCGATCCCTTCTATCTGTCGTGGAAGGCGCGGCAGAATGGCTTCGAGTGCCGTTTCATCGAGCTCGCTGGCCATATCAATGGCTCGATGCCCGCGTTCGTCGTCGAGCGGGTCAGCGAGGCGCTCAATTCGCAGAAGAAGGCGATCAATGGATCGCGTATCCACATTTTCGGAATCGCGTACAAGAAGGACGTCGGCGATATGCGCGAATCACCGGCCCTTGACGTCCTGGAACTGCTTCACCGCCGCGGGGCGGTTCTCAGCTACACCGATCCTCACGTCGCGGTTCTCGAACATGGCGATTTGTCGCTGAAGTCGGTGCCCGAGGCGGACGCGGCCAGCGGCGATATCGATTGCGCGGTGATCTGCACCAATCACTCGGTGTTCAACTATGGCGAGATGCCGAAGCGGTTCGCGCTCGTCGTCGATACGCGCAATGCGCTGAAGAATATCCACGCCGAAAACGTGTTTCGTTTGTAGAGGCATCATCCACGAACTCCGATCGCCGCGTAATCCAGATACGTGAACAGCAGACGATTGATCTTCTCGACATTCGCGTTGAGGGTTTCGATCATGTCGTCCAACGAGGTGGGCGCGCCCCTGCCGTGCGCCAGCGTCTGCAGCTTGTCGGCTTCTGGATAGGGCGCCTGGTATCGGATTTCAACGCGCTGGAATCCCGTCGCCACCAGTAGATACTTCAACGTGTCGGGATGCACCGGTCGGACGTGGGTCAGATCGCGAATGTAGCTTTCGAAGAACGCGAACCAGCACGCTGGATTGATCGTTTCAAGGACGATCGGCGCGCCCGGCCGCAGCTTGTCGAACGCCGCGTCGAGCAGGCGCATCAGGTATCTCGGCTCGAGGTGCTCGACGACCTGCGCCGCAAAGAGTCCGCCCAGCGAACCGTCCGGCACCCCTCCCAGGTACGCCAGCGCGTCACCGGTTTCCGCCTGTAGTCCCTTTCCCCTGCACACTTCCACCATCGCGGGGTTGATGTCGATGCCCTGGGCCCTCACGCCGCGATCACGCAGCAGTTCGAGGAACTCGCCGCGTCCACACCCGACATCCAGCACGTCGCTCGCGTTCTCGAAGACTGGCAGGTAGTCCTCCACTCGCCGCCGGATGTCGGCGGGTGAACCACGGAACTGGTCTTCGAAGCCGACGTACTTGTGGCTGTCGAGATCGTCGAATTGAGAACTCAGGCCGGGATTCGGGATTCGGGATTCGGGATTCGACTCTTGGGATTTGGAATTTGGGATTTGGGAGTTGGGATTTCCAGCCGACACCTTCTCGACCTCGCGCTTGAGGTTGTGCGCGGCCTGCTGCACGACGCTCAGTGCCGAGCGCAGTTCTTCGTGTTGCGCGGCCAGCGCGCGCACGGCGGTGTCGTTCCGTCGTTCCCGTGCGAGGAGCGCCTCGAGGTGCCGTTCGACCTCGTCGCGCGCGTCCCGGTACCCATCGATGGTCCCAGCCATCCATTCGATCGTGTTGGCGCTCGCGTGGTGCGCCTCCAAACCGAGCGCCATGTTTCGATTGATGTGTTCAACGACGGCCGCGTTGAACTCCTGCTGGCGAGACAGAATGCGTCCGAGCAGGCGCCGCGCGCTGGTGGCCAGGCGCGCCTTCAGCCCTGCGCCGGCCGGCGCCTGGTCGATGATTCTGTAGAGCGTGTTGAGACGTTCCAGCTGGGATCGATCGGGCGGAGGAATTGCCGAAGGCTGCGGTCCTGCCTTGACGTCCGTCATCGATCAGCGGCCGACCAGTCCTTCGACGGGGCTGCTCGCGCTCGCGTACATCTTCTTCGGGATGCGGCCTGCGAGGTACGCAAGACGGCCGGCGGTGACCGCGTATTTCATCGCTTCGGCCATCGCGACAGGCTCCTGGGCGCCCGCAATGGCCGTATTCATCAACACGCCATCGGCGCCGAGCTCCATGGCGAGCGTCGCGTCCGATGCTGTGCCGACGCCCGCATCAACGATGACCGGGACTCGGGAGAACTCGCGGATGATCCGGATGTTGTTGACGTTCTGAATGCCCAGGCCGGAGCCGATCGGCGCGCCGAGCGGCATCACCGCGGCGGCCCCCGCGTCTTCGAGCTTGCGGCACACGACCGGATCGTCGCTGGTATACGGCAGGACGACGAACCCGTCGCGCACCAGAGTGCGCGTGGCCTCGACCAGCGCTTCGTTGTCCGGGAACAGCGTTCGCTCGTCACCAATGACTTCGAGCTTGACCCAGTTGGACAGGCCGGCTTCGCGCGCGAGCCTCGCCGTCCTGACGGCCTCGTCCGCCGTGTAACATCCCGCAGTGTTCGGCAGGATGAACATGCGTGAGGTGTCGATGTAATCGAGCAGCGATTCGCGGCTGCGGTCCGAAATGTTCACACGTCGCACCGCGACGGTCACCATATCCGCGCCGGAGGCCGCATGCGCCTGCGCCATGACCGGGTGCGATGAGTACTTGCCGGTGCCGACGATGAGCCGCGACTTGAACGTGCGGCCCGCAATGGTGA
This sequence comes from Vicinamibacterales bacterium, assembly GCA_035764385.1. Lineage (GTDB taxonomy): Bacteria > Acidobacteriota > Vicinamibacteria > Vicinamibacterales > UBA2999 > Gp6-AA40. The sequence goes on along the minus strand of DASTZI010000221.1, from coordinate 14,258 downwards.
ATGGAGAATCGTTCATGGCCTTCCCTGCTTCAAGCCCTGCCCACGGAGCGCGTCTGACTACGCCCCGTTGGAGGCGCCGCCGCCGACAAAATTGACGATCTCGACTTCGTCGCCGTCGCCGACCAGCGTTGCGGCAAACGCGTGTCGTTTGACGATGACCATGTTGTGTTCGACCGCAACGCGCCGGGGATCGATGTTCAGCCGTTCGAGCAGTTCCTGCACCGACACCGGCTGCTCGAGATCGTAAGGGTCCCCGTTGAGCGTAATACGCACGGGCGTGGGTCTTGCTGAATTCTACTCTAGGGAATCTGAGGGCTGGTGGATGTTGGAGGATTCGGGTCGTTCGGGACGTTCGGATCGTTCGGTTCGTTCGTACTGCTAAGCAACGAACGATCCGAACGATCCGAACGATTAGTTCGTCGTCTCCTCGTCGTCAGCATCGTCGCTGTCGTCAAACTTTGGTCCCTGCATCCGAACGTAGGTCGCGACCAATGAGTCATCCTCCAATCGCGTGGCGGCGATATGGAGGTGAATCGATGATGCCGTCGACTCCTTCAGCGCCTTGCATGTCGCGCGCTGGAATGCGGTCGTGAGATCTTCTGTTTTGACCGTGGTCTCGTCTTTGTCGTCAAAGACGATGGTCAATGCCGGACAGTCGCCGGTGATCGACTTGGTGAACCCTTCGATCTGAATCTGGGCTTTGCCGTGACCATGGCCGTCCCCGGATTCGTCACCTTCGGGGTCGTCCGGCTCGGGAGTGTCGCCCGTCGTGGGAGCGCCGAGTTCAGGCGCGGGTGAATGACCCTTTCCCTTACCTTCCTTCAAGAGACTGAAGCTGCCGCCGTCTCCGCCCACTGCGGCGATGGATGAGACCTGCGAGGGTGCGGTTCCCGTCATGGCCTGGGTGGAACCGCCGCACGCAGCGACCGTGATCGCCAGCAGTACCACGCCCGTCCCTGCGATCGTCCGGAGCAGGGTTGTTTCCATAGAAATGGATGTCCTCATGCGCGCCCACAGGGGCAACGGCCGTGCCCACACTAAGTCGTTGATTTCATGTCCCTGAACGGCGCGTGGGCGTCTCAATTCTGCATGGCAATGCCAGATCCGTAACGCTTCTCAAATGCCTGGGGTTCAGATTCATGGCGAGCGCGAACGGACCGATAGATAGGGGGAGACTTCACAGATCCATGACGGTATTCACGCCACTGCCGCGGTCGGTCACGCGGCCCGTTTCCGCCATCATCGTCGTCGCCTGGATTGCGTCGATGGCCATTCTGGTCAAACGGTCGTACTTCGACCCGTCGGCCGCGAATCTGGCGACGGACCTCGCCCGCTACGGGTCGAACGCTGAATGGCGCGGCGTGTACTACCGCGGCGAAAAGATTGGGTTCACCGTCAGTCAAACCGTACCGCGCGATGACGGATTCGAACTGCAGGAAGACGGCCGCCTGCAAATGTCGTTGCTTGGTGCACCCAGCGCGGCCGCGCTGCACACGGCCGCGCGCGTCGATTCGAAGTTCGCCTTGCGATCGTTCGATTTTTCGCTCGACCCCGGCACTGGCGCGATCGTGGTCCGAGGACGCGTGGATCCGATTGACGGCGCCGGGGGGCGAGCGCGTCTCGTCATTGCGATTACATCGGCCGGCAGCACGCGGACAGAAACGCGCGACCTTCCGGAGGTGCCGGTTCTCACACAGAACTTTGCGCGGCTGCTTGCGGGCGGACGGCTCGTCGCGGGCTCGCGGCAGCAGTGGACGATTTTCGATCCCGCCACGCTGCGGAATGCTCCGGTCACCGTGGCGATCGGCAATCGCGAGGTTGTCCGAAACGACGGCGCGCGACCGCTTCCGGCGTTCCGCGTCGATCTGGAATACGCGGGACTACACACGACGTCGTGGATCACGGACACGGGAGAGGTCATTCGAGAAGAAAGCCCGCTCGGACTTATGACCGTTCGCGAGTCGGCAGATCGCGCGCAGAGTCTCAGCGTCCCTGAACCCGTGCAGAGCGACTTGCTGCAGGCCGCGGCCGTCGTCCCCGCCATGCGCCGGCGCATCGATGAGCCGCGCGACGTCAGGCTGCTGCGCCTCGAGCTGAATGGCGCGGACCTGACGAATGCGGATCTGCAGGGCAGTGGGCAAACGGTGCGCGGATCGACCATTGAATTGATCGATCCACAGTCGCTCGAGCCGGGCCCTCTCGAAACAGATGTTCGCGAGTACCTGAGACCCGAGCCGTTGATCGAAAGCGACGCGCCGGAAATCCGCGCCGAGGCCGAGAAGGCCGTCGCGGGCGCCGTCGACACGCGTGCACGCGCCGAAAAGTTGACGCGCTACGTCAACGGCCTACTCGACAAGAAGCCGACGATCAGCCTCCCCTCTGCGCGCGAGGTGCTGAGGACCAAAGTGGGCGACTGCAACGAGCACACCGCGCTGTACGTCGCAATGGCACGGTCGATTGGCATTCCCGCTCGCATCGCCGTAGGCCTGACGTATGTGAGGGGCATCAGCGGCGCGTTTTATTACCACGCGTGGCCGGAGGTCTATATCGATGAAGGTGACGACCGTGGCCTGTGGCTGCCCGTCGATCCGACCCTCAACGAGTTTCCAGCCGATGCCACGCATCTGCGGCTCGCCCGTGGTGGCCTCGACAAACAGGCCGCCATCCTCCCGCTGATTGGGCGGCTCCGCATGACCATCCTGGACATGAAACTTGCCGAGAACACGACGCCGATCCTCGTCGGCGCGCAATCGGATCCGGTGCCCATTCAATCAGCGACCCCGGAACAGCCAGCGGCGGATTGCTGCTGGTTGAGCAGCTTGCTGAAACCTCGCTCTCTCAACCCGTACAGGAACACCCGATGATCGCGGTCGAGCACCTCGTGAAGCAGTATGGCCGGTTTACCGCAGTCGATGACATCTCACTCGACGTGCAGCCCGGTGAGATTCATGGGTTTCTCGGTCCCAATGGCGCCGGCAAGACGACGACGCTGCGCATGATTGCGGGACTGTTGAAACCAACGTCGGGTCGTGTCGTCGTGGACGGGCACAATGTCGCGCTTGAGCCGGAGCAAGCGAAATCGTCGCTCGGTTTCATCCCCGATCGTCCGTTCATTTACGAGAAGCTCACCGCGGGTGAGTTCCTGCGTTTTCACGGGGGGCTCTACGGACTCGACGGCGATGGCGTCACGGATCGCGTCCACGAGATGCTCGATTTGTTTGAGCTGCGGCGTGTGGAACACGAGCTTGTCGAGAGCTTCTCGCACGGTATGAAGCAGCGTCTGGTCATGTGCGCGGCGTTTCTTCATCGTCCGCGTGCCGTGGCGGTCGACGAGCCGATGGTCGGCCTCGATCCGCGGGGCGCCCGGCTGATCAAGGACGTGTTCCGTCGCATGAGCGAACGTGGCGTTGCGATCCTCATGAGCACCCACACGCTCGAAGTCGCCCAGGAGATGTGCCACCGCCTCAGCATCATCCTGAAGGGAAAGATCATCGCGCAGGGGACCGCGGACGAAATTCGCCAGATCGCGGGCGGCGCCGACGATCACCTCACGTCCGTGTTCCTTCGCCTGACCGGTGGGTCCGCGCTCCAGGAACTCGAAGAAGCGGTATGAAAGGCGCGTTCACCTATTTGCTGCTGCCGGCGATCTGGTCGTCGCGGAATCGGGCTGCACGCCGGCAACCCGGCGATCTCACACGAGCCTTTCTGTTTGGGGCAATGGGGATCGGAGTCTTCGCCGCGTTGTTCTACGCCGCCGCCTGGGTGACCTGGCAGCTCAATAGCTATGAGGAACTGGGCGACTACCTGCTGCGGCTGGGGCTTTCGTGGATCTTCATGACCTTCCTGGCGTTTCTGACCTTCAGCGGGATCGTCACGGGGCTGTCGACGTTCTTTCTTTCTGACGACCTGCGCCTTCTGCTCACCGCGCCGATTGCGTCGCGGCGGCTGTTCTATGCGCGATTCGCAAAAACCGTCGCCCAGTCGTCGTGGATGGTGGTCGTGTTCATCGCGCCCGTGCTTCTCGGGGTCGGAGTCGTGCGGTGTGCACCGGTTTCGTTTTACGTCACGTCAGCGCTCACCATTGTGCCGTTCGCGATTATTCCAGTCGCTGTCGGAACCGCGTCCACGCTCCTGCTGGTCAACGTCTTTCCCGCGAGGCGAGCGCGAGACCTGCTGATGCTGATGGGCTTCCTGTTCGTGGGCAGCGTCGTCATTCTGTTGCGCATGCTCCGACCGGAACAGCTGATGCACGCAGAATCGCTGCCTGACCTCACCGGATTTTTCAGCTCGCTTCAGTCGCCGCTCACCCCGCTTCTGCCATCGTTCTGGGCCGGCGAGCTGGTGTTTGCGAGTCTCAAGGGCGGCTGGGATCCGATGCATGCCGGCGCGATCTGGTCCACGGCGCTCGCCTGCTGCGTCGGTCTTCGCGTCGCCGATGAACGCTGGCACTTTTCCGGTTACAGCCGCTCGCAGGAAGCGCCGAAGGCACGATTCGCTCACTTTCGAGGCGTCGACTTGATCGCAGGCAGGCTGCCGCTGTCACCGGTTCGCAAACAGCTCTTCATCAAGGATGTGAAAATCTTTCTCCGTGACGTGAGTCAGTGGTCGCAGCTCCTGCTGCTGCTCGCGCTGGTCCTCATTTACCTCTACAACTTCCGCGTTCTCGATCTCGGCCGCATCCCGTACATGAGCGGGTTCGTGAAGAACGTCTACGCGCTGCTGAATCTTGGTATGGCAGGTTTCGTGCTCGCCACCGTGGCGGTTCGCTTTGTGTTCCCGATGGTGTCTGCCGAGGGACGTGCCTTCTGGTTGGTTCGCAAATCCCCGTTGGAGATGCGCGAGTTTCTCTGGTCGAAGTTCTGGATCGGATTGATTCCTGTCTTGTTGCTCGCCGAGACTCTGACCGTTGCCGCCAACGAGTTGCTGGATGTCGATCCGTTTCTGAAGAGCGTTGCGGCGGTCGCGATTCTGTTTTTGAGCTTCGCTCTCGTCGGGCTCGCCACCGGTCTCGGTGCACGCTACCCGCGGTTCACGGCAGACAATCCGAGCGACGTCTCCGGATCCTATGGCGGCGTCGCATTCATGGTCATTGCGGTGCTCCTCGTCATCGCGATCATCGCGCTGGTGGGATGGCCTTCAACGACCTATCTGTATTACCAAGTGCGGCACAGGCCGATTCCAGGCTTGCGGCTCGCATCCATGGGGGCCTGTTTCGTTGGTGCAATCCTGCTCACGGTGTCGACGTGGCTGCACGGCATGCGGTCCGGCATCCGGGCGCTCGACGCGATGAGCAATTAGGGAATGAGCTGCTGTGCGGCGATCGCTGCTCCCAGCAGGCCAGCGTCCTGTTTGACGATGACGCTGACAGGCATCGCGGCGACGAGATCCGCCATCGGAGCTTTGGCGCGGAATGCCCGGATGAACCGCCCGTTCTGAAGCGCGGAGAGAATCTTCGGCGCAATGCCGCCGCCAATGTAGACGCCGGCAGTGGCCACCCCGCGAAGCGCGAGATTTCCGGCCTCGGCACCATATGCCTCGACGAACATCTCGAGGGCCTCGACGCAACCGCTGCACTGCTGCGACAGCGCGGCTTCCGAAATGGCAGCAGGCTGTTCCGCGGGTGCGACCCCATCGACAGACGCGCACGAGCGTCCCGCGTGCGTCAACCGATGAATGTTCACCAGCCCCGGACCACTGAGCACCTGCTCGACTTCTGCACGCCCATAGAGATCGCGGAGCATTCGCACGAGCTCGAATTCACGATCGGTGCGAGCCGCAAAATCGGCATGCCCGGCCTCTGATGGCACCGGCAGTAGACGCCCATTCACACGGTGCAGATATGCCTGTCCGAGTCCCGTTCCTGCCGCGATGACCGCCGCGTTGCCGCTCGGGTTCGGGTCGCCTCGCTGCAGCGGCACAAGTTCGTCGCCGTTGAGCAGGGCGACGCTTGTGGCCATCGCTTCGAGATCGTTGAGGAGCGCGACGCCGCGCACGTGCAGGTGATTGCCAATTTGCGTCGCGCTGACATCCCACAGGATGTTCGTCAGGCGTGCGTGCTGATCGACGATCGGTCCGGCAACGCCGACGGCGGCGGCTTCGATCGCGAGCGGTGTGCCGACATCACGTGCGAACACGTCGAGAATCGCGGTGAAACTGTCGAACTCCTGAGTCGGATATCCGCGCGCGATGACCGGCTGCGGCCGCGGGTCAGCGCGTTCGAAGAGACCGAGCAGCGTCTTGGTGCCTCCAAGATCGCCAGCCAAGATCATTCCAGTGGTCCGTTTCAACTGCGGGAGCTGGAATCACACGAGCCGAAGACCACGCATCTGCCGGCCGCGACAACGGAACGGCCGGTCGAAGGGTCGGAAGGACTCACCACTAGATTATAGTGAACGCGCGTGCCGTCGCCGGAGTCGGCTCACATCTCCAAGCGTCAGCTCCTCGAGCGCTACAAGCACGTACGCGAGGATCATCTGCGCTACATGCAGAAGTGGGGACTGATCCGTCCCTTCCATCGGCCGCACGGCGATTCCTTCTTTTCATTTGCGGACGTCTCGATCGTTCGCCAGGCCGACGAAGCGGTCGCCGGAGGTGCGAAGTTCCGCTCGGTGCTGCGCAACCTGCTGGCGTCCCGGAACGGGCAACTGACTTTTGATTTCCGCCTCGATGCGCAGCACGCGAAGGTGCTCCAGCTGAAACGGCGTGAGCCGCCGCCGATGGCCGCGCTGATGGGCCCCGCTCCCGTCGTCGAAGAATCGTCCGCCGCGCAGTATTTCGCCGCCGCGTCCATTCTCGACGATGAGAACCCGGAGAATTTCGACGAGGCAGCGACCGCCTACCGACGCGCGCTCGAAATCGACCCCTACCTCGTTCCCGCCCTGATCAATCTGGCCAACATCCACTACTCACGCGATGAGATCGCGGAGGCGCAGGCGCTCTACGAACGCGCCATAGCGCTCGAGGCCGACGTCTTCGAAGCCCACTTCAATCTCGGCAACATCTTTCACGATCTTGGGCGCTACCGCGAAGCGCAGGCGTGCTATCGGGATGCGCTGAAACTGAACCCGACCTACGCCGACGCGCATTTTTATCTGGCCGTCACCCTCGAAAAGAACGGCCAGTCACAGGACGCGCGCATGCATTGGAAGGCCTATCAGCAGCTTGCGCCGAACGGAGAGTGGGTGGAGCTGGCGCGGGAATTTTCCGACTAATACGTGTAATCGTCTGTCGGATTGCGCTTCTTCGGCGCGCGTCGCAGCTTGTAGTACTGACACTCGGGGCACCATGCGTCGGCATCGAATCCCTGGGTTCCCGCGTACGGCTTCACCTCGCGATGCGTGCAGAACTCCTGATTTCCGTTCTCCGCCGGCTGCATCCATCGGCACGACCGGAAGCGCACGAATGCGGCCGATTCGGGGCGATCTGACGTGACTGGTCCCTCGCCCGGTTTGACCGGTGCAGGTTCCGCGGGTTCCACGGGCGACACGGTGTGATCGTCGGCCGTGCCGCCAACGAGCGCGTCGTTATTGAAGTTGGACGCCAACGGCTTTCTCCAGCGCGCGGAGCGCGCGCAATTCTTCAGGGGCGGCCAACGTGAGCGCGCTCCCGGTTGACTCGGCGCGGCCGGTACGGCCGACGCGGTGGACATAGGCTTCGGGCGTGTCAGGCACTTCGAAATTCACGACGTGCGCGATGCCATCGATGTCGAGGCCACGTGCGGCGACATCGGTGGCGACCATCACCGGGTAGGTCCCGGTCCGAAACCCTTCGACAGCAGCCATCCGCTGCTGTTGCGTGCGATCCGCATGCAGCGCCACGGTGCGGATGCCCATACCGCTCAGGCGCGACGCAACTCGATCCGCGCCAATCTTCGTTCGGCAGAATACCAGCACCGGCCCAGTCGCTTCCTGCCGCAGCCATCGCGCGAGCCATTGCACCTTCTCGCTTGCCGGCACGGTCTGGACCGCGTGAGTGATTGTCTGCGCGGGACCGCCGCGTCTGCCAACCTGCACGTATTTTGGATGGTGCAGGAACTCCTTCGTCAGCTTCAGCACCTCGGCCGGCATCGTCGCCGAGAACAGCAGCGTCTGCCGCTTCGCCGGCAGCGCGGCGAGGATGCGCTGCACGTCCGGCCAGAAGCCCATGTCCAGCATGCGGTCGGCTTCGTCGAGCACGAGCACCTCGAGCGACTCGAAGCTCACCGCGTTATGCCGCATGTGGTCCATGAGCCGTCCTGGCGTCGCGACGACGATATCGACGTTCGCTTTCAGCGCCTGCTCCTGCTGCGTCATCGGGACTCCGCCGAAGACGGCGACGCTCGACACCGTCGTGTGGTACGTAAGGCCTTGAACTTGATCCTCGATCTGCACCGCCAGCTCGCGAGTCGGCGCGAGAATCAAGGCACGTGTCGCGGGGGTCCGCGTCGGTCCTTCGCGGAGGAACCGCTGAAGAATCGGGACGAGGAATGCGGCGGTCTTGCCGGTGCCGGTCTCGGCGCACGCGATCACGTCGTCGCCGGCTAGCGCCAGCGGGATCACGCCGCTTTGGACGGGGCGGGTTTCTCCCCAGCCGAGATCGCGGATGCCGTGGAGCAGCCGGGCGTCGAGATTCAGACTATCGAAGGCAATCGGCGCAGGGTCAAACGCCTCCGCCTCGTATGCCAGCACCGGCGGCTCGGGCGTGACATGAACCGGCTTGTGAGCACCCTTGCGGCGTCGTGAACGATTCGGGCCAGGGCGGCGGCCCCTGCGCTTCGATGTTGGGGCGTTGGTATGAAGTGTCACCAGTAACTATCGTGCGCGGAACGTGATGATGCCGCGCACTGGATCGTAGGGAGAGACGCCAACCGTTACGCGGTCACCGGGGACGACCTTGATACGGAAGCGCCGCATCCGGCCGCTCAGCTGAGCGAGCACCTCGTGGCCGGCATCGCATTGCACGCGATACAGCCCACCGGAGTGCACCGCCACTACGGTTCCCTGCATATCGATTAGATCGTCTTTGCTCAACAGCTCATCCTTTCACGCAATTCTAGCAACGAGTGTGCCACACGTCGTACGACAGGCGCAACCTCGAAAGAACTTTTGTCGTTACAGTGACTTAACGCGACGTTCTACCTCTGCGGCGAGCGCCGCGTAGTCTTCTCCGCGCAAGCGCATCGGGGCCCCAAACGCCACTCGGACGTGACCAGGCTTCGCCATTTTCCACTTCATGTGCAGTACGCGGTCGACGCCATCCAGCCGTACGGGTACGACAGGCACATCGAGACGTGACGCCATCATCCCGATTCCACCTCGGAACGGTTTGATGTCCCCGGTTGCCGAGCGCTCACCCTCTGGAAAAATCAGAATCGACCAGCCATCGCCGACCATTTCGCCCACGTAGGTGAGCGTCTGTCGCGCCCCGGCTTCGCGCTGCGGAAGAGGGAAGGCGTTGAAGTAGAACGCAGCCAGATAGTAGTTCACAGTATTGGTAAACCACTGCGTCCAGGTGTGCCCCTCCGGAAAGAAGTGCGCCTTGAAGAATTCCTTTGCCATCGCCGGTGCGACGTTTGCGCGAATGCGCGCCGGCAGCGCCGCCAGTATGACCGGGACGTCCATGTGGCTCTGATGGTTCGCGGCGAAGATCACGGGTCCGTCGAGCTCCCGCAGATGTTCACGTCCTTCGATTCGGGTCCAGGCGAAGGCGCGAGCGAGCGGCAGGATCCAGGTGGCCTGAGCCAGGTGCCGGATGATGCGCACGGGCCACGTGCGATTCCACGACGGGAAATCGACGGGTTCAGTGACCTCCTCGATCGCACCCGGCTGCTCGACGAGGTCTTTCAGATCGGCGACGCGAGCCGCTTGTGAGAACCGCCCTTCGTCGAGCCTGGTCTGAAACCGATCCTCGAGCGCAATCATCAACTCGACGCGCTCGAGCGAGCTGAGGCCGAGCTCCTCCAGCGTCGTTGTCCCGGTGATGTCGCGGCCATGCGCGAACCGCGCGATCAGCGATTCAAGGCTGTCGCCGCCCGCGACCGTCACCGGCTTTTCACCCGCCTGCACCCATTCACGGATTGCCGCCCGTTTCAACTTCCGCGTCCCTTCGGTGCGCGGGAGAGACCCCGCGTTCCAGACAGAGGCGGAACGAATGCGCTGGTGATCCTGCAGGCGGCTGTTCGCCGTACGCAGTATCGCGTCTTTATCTGCACCGGGATCGAGCACCATCACCGCGTGGACGCGCTCTTCGGCGCCCTGCGTCACGCCGACGACCGCGGACTCGCGTACGCCTGGCAGCTCGTTCAGCACCCGCTCGACGTCCTCGGGAAAGACGTTCAGTCCGTCGGGCGTGACGATCATTTCCTTCTTGCGGCCCTTGATGAAAATGCGCCCCTGCTCGTCTCGTTCGCCGATGTCGCCGGTGTGAAACCAGCCCTCGGCATCAAAGACCGGCTCCGGGCTTCGGGCGTCCGACTCCGGAGCCTGTAGTCCGGAGCCGGGAGCCTTGTAATAGCCGCTCGTCACGTTCTCGCCGCGAACAAGAATCTCGCCGTCGTCCGCGATGCGGACTTCAACGCCACCGATTGGGGTGCCAACCGATCCCTTGCTTGTCCTGAACGGATGATTCAGCGTGACGATCGGCGCAGTTTCCGTCAGTCCATAGCCCTGGATCACGGCAAGTCCCATGCGGCGCCAGAACTCCTCGACGTCGGGCGGCAGCGGGGCAGCGCCGACGACGAAGGCCCAGAACTTCAGACCAAAGGCGGCATGGATGCGACGGTATCGCCACCATCGCCCCGGGATGGAAATACCCGAGGGCGGCGCCTGATTCGATTCGGGCCAGGCGCGAATCGCGTGCTCGCGCAGCACATCGAGAATCTTCGGCACGCAGACCAGCACCGAGACTCGGCGCGTTTTGATCAGCCGCAGGATGTCATGCGGATTGAAGCTGCGCGTGAAGATGACCGTCCCACGCACCATCGGTGGGATGTTGGTGGCCATCGACTGTCCAAACATGTGGCTGAGCGGCAGCAGGTTCAGGAATCGCAGCGGATGAAACAGGCGCGTGTATTGGCGGTATTTGATGATCTCGCGCTCGACAGGGACGATATTCGCGAGCACGTTCCGATGTCGGATGACGACGCCCTTCGGTTCCGCAGTCGCGCCCGACGTGAAAATGATCTGGATGATGTCGTCACGTGAAATCGCGACCTCCGGCATCGGGCCATCCGCACGCCAATCGATGTCGCCAAAGCGCCAGACGGTAACGCCATTTCGATCCGATCGCTCGCGGGCAAACCCGGTTTCATTCACGTCTTCGCCAACCACGACGATCCCGGCCTCAACCAGCCCCCGCACCTTACCGACAAATTCAGCAGACGATCGGTAATCGATTGGAACGACGATGACGCCGGCAATCAGACAGCCCCAGTAACAGACGATCCATTCAGGGCGGTTCTCGCCCCAGAAGACGACCTTGTCTCCCTTTTTCAGTCCAGCGGCTGCTAGGCGGAGGGCAAATCCACGCGCCGCGCGTCCGACCTCCTCGTACGTATGTCCGCGGACGCGATAGCCATCGTCGTAGACGAGGAATTCGCCGCGGATGGTGACGAGGTCGCGAAAGAAGTCGATCAGCGTCTCGCGCTGCACGGTCGAATTATGATGGCTCAAGACGAGCCCTGAGCCCTGAGCCTCATATGTCGACCCCACCCGGACTTGCGCTCAACACGTTCTACGACGGCATCCTTCAGGCGGCGCTGCGGCAGTTCTTCCGCCGCGCGTCGCTCGCCGTCGAGCCGCGCCAGTCCGCGACCTCCGAGCGTCCGCTCATCATCGAACCGTCGACCGAGCCATCGACGCTGAGCCTTTCATGGGCCGGGACTCGCTACCTGCTGCGGATGCCGGGCCGCGGCACGTTTACGCCGCACCAGATCCGCATGGCACAGGCAATCGTGGCGGTCATCCGCGCCCGGTATCGCGCGGTTCTGAATCCTGAACTCGCTGCCGAGCGCGGCGAACTGTTTCGCGGGCCGATCGAGGACCGTTACGTGGGCGCCTTCTTCGACGAACGGCCGTACAGCGACGCCGGAGCCGAGGGCGCCGTCGATCGCATCGCGTCGATTATCGAGATGCTGCGCGTGGCGGCGCTGTCGACATATGAGAATCGCCCGATTTCGACGGGGATACTCCTGCTCGCTGGTGATTACGACCCATGTCGGCCCGAGCTGTCCGCGGCCGACAAACCTCCGCCCTCAGATATGCAGGCGTTGACGTCCATCAAAAGCTTCTATCGGCTGGCGGACGGGGTGCGGACCGTGTTCCTCGCCAATGCGGAAGGGCGGCTGCTCGACATCATTGACATCGATCGCTGGGGTCGCCAGCTCTGTCCAGATGAACTCCTGGATGTGCCGGGCGCCACCGCTTACCAGGCGCACGCGCGCGCCACGCTCACGCTGCGGAGCGTGTGTGTCGTGCTCAGCCCCTCGCGGGATATCAAGGTCTTTGCTGAAGGGGCGGAGGTGTTTTCGTTTCACAGCGCCGCGTGGCATCTGCTGGATCTCAAAGGGAAGTACGAGCTGTGGGCAGATGCCGTGGGCAACGCGGCGCTGGCGCTGCGGCTGTTCCAGCTCGCACTCGATTTGGCCGACGCGCGCGAAGGCGCGCTCTTCGCCGTGCTTCGCGATCCTGCCGAAGCCGTTCCGCAGCTCGTCGCGCCTGCCGATCGGCTGGACATACCGTTCCAGACGGACTTGCCTGGCTCGGGAACCGTATCGCGCCGGGAGGTCCTTCATCTGCTCGAGGGCCGAACAGTCACGGACCTTGATTTGAGTGTGCTCTCGACGCTTGCGTCGCTCGATGGTGCCATTGTCGTTGACCGTGAAGGACGCCTCCTTGCGGCGGGAGCGATACTCCGGCATCCACCGTCGGAGCTCGAGACAGGAGGCATTGTCGAGGGCGCTCGAACGACCGCGGCAATGGCGGCCGGCAAGTTTGGCCCCGTGTTGAAAGTCAGCGAAGACGGCGAGATCACGTTCTTCGATCGCGAAAGAATTTGGGATATCTAGGTATCAGGCGATAAATGGATTTCGATCTCAGCGCGCGGACGAAGGACCTGCTGGCGAAGCTGCAGCGATTCATGGACGAGCACGTCCTGCCGGCCGAAACTGTCTTTGCCGCGCAACTTGAATCCGGTCCGTCCCGCTGGGCGATTCCTCCGGTCATGGAGGAGTTGAAGGCACGCGCGAGGCGCGAAGGCCTCTGGAACCTGTTCCTGCCGGAAAGTGAATACGGCCCCGGACTCACCAATCTCGAGTACGCGCCTCTCTGTGAGTTGATGGGAAGGTCTCCCATCGCGCCCGAGGTGTTCAACTGCTCGTTTCCCGACACCGGCAACATGGAGGTACTGGTCCGCTACGGCACCGACGCTCAACGAAAGCAATGGCTCGTGCCGCTGCTCGAGGGCACGATCCGTTCCGCTTTCGCGATGACGGAGCCGGACGTCGCCTCGTCGGACGCGACGAACATTCAGGCATCGATCGGTGGCGACGGCGACCAATACGTGATTAACGGCCGGAAGTGGTGGACTTCAGGGATCGGCGATCCGCGTTGCAGACTGCTGATCGTCATGGGAAAGACAGACGCTCACAATCCCGACCGTCACAAGCAGCAATCGATGATCCTGGTCCCACGCGATACCGCTGGCATCACGGTCACGCGCATGCTGAGCGTGTTTGGGTACGACGATGCGCCGCACGGACATGGAGAGGTGTTGTTCGAAAACGTGCGCGTGCCGAAGGCGAATCTGCTTCTGGGTGAAGGACGTGGTTTCGAGATCGCGCAGGGCCGTCTGGGCCCGGGCCGCATCCATCACTGCATGCGACAGGTCGGAGTGGCGGAACGCGCGCTGGCGCTGATGTGTCAGCGCGCGAAGCAGCGGGTTGCATTCGGGAGGCCGCTCAGCGACAACGATGTCACTCAGGAACGCATTGCGCAGGCACGGATCGAAATCGATCGCGCCCGGTTACTCGTGCTGCACGCCGCCTGGGTGATGGACACATCGGGCAACAAGGCCGCGCAGCAGGTGATCGCCGAGATTAAAGTCGCCGTGCCCGAAATGACGACCTGCGTGCTCGACTGGGCGATTCAATTGTTTGGCGCGGCGGGTGTCAGTCAGGTGTTTCCGCTCGCCTATCTGGCGGCAACTGCGCGAACGATGCGCATCCTCGATGGCCCCGATGAAGTGCATCGGAGGCACATCGCGAGGATCGAGCTGAAGAAGCA